>JBDSKZ010000067.1:0-33637 GCA_039916625.1 Pedococcus sp. | reverse complement strand
TGAGATGATCTACACAGCCGCAGACGCGGCCTGAGAACCACCAACCCCGAGTGTCAACCAAACCGGGGGCAGTCCCGTGTTCTAGAAGGACCGCGCCGAAGACGGCCGGACAGCGCCCCTACGTCGCCACCACGGCGCAAGTGTGGGAGCTCTACGAGACGTTCCCCGAGGGATTGCGTCCCGCGGTGCTGTTGGGAGCTTTCGCCGGTCTGCGGGTGTCCGAGGCGGCTGCTCTGCGGGTGTCCGACGTGGACTTTATGCGCGGCGTCGTCACGCCGGCGGTCCAGCACCCGGCGCGGCCGTTGAAGTCGGAGACTTCCCGGACCGCTATTCCGATCCCATCCGACTTGGCGCTGATGCTGTCGGCCGAGGTCGCCCGGACCGGCGCTCACGTGCTAGTGACGAACGGGATCATGCGGCCAACCACGCCCTGGGCAATCGAGCGGGCCATGCGCGGGGTGCGGGGGAGCGTGGAAAGCCTGCCGGAGGGCTTCCGGTTCCACGACGTGCGGCACTACTTTGCGTCGCTACTCATCGCCGCCGGGCTCGACGTCAAGGTCGTACAAGCGAGGCTGCGGCACGCCAGCGCAATGACGACGCTAAACACGTACGGACACCTGTGGCCGGACACAGACGACAGCTCACGGGCCGCCGTCGCAGTGGCGATGGCGGCCCGTGAGAACAAGATGAGAACAGGGGAGGTGGTCACCTGACGTCGCCGCAGGTCAGACCCCCGCAAGGCCTAGATGTCGTAGTACATCTCGAACTCGTGCGGGTGCGGGCGGAAGCGGATCGGGTCCACCTCGTTCTTGCGCTTCCACTCGACCCAGGTCTCGATGAGGTCCTGGGTGAACACATCACCCTCGAGCAGGAACTCGTGGTCGGCCTCCAGTGCCTCGAGCACGGCCGGCAGGGAGCCGGGCACCTGCTCGATGGCGTCGTGCTCCTCGGGCGGGAGCTCGTAGAGGTCCTTGTCCACCGGCTCCGGGGGCTCGATGCGGTTCTTGATGCCGTCGAGGCCCGCCATGAGCATCGCGGCGAAGGCGAGGTAGGGGTTGGCCGACGGGTCCGGCACGCGGAACTCCACGCGCTTGGCCTTGGGGTTGTCGCCGGTGATCGGGATGCGGATGCAGGCCGAGCGGTTACGGGCCGAGTAGACCAGGTTGACGGGAGCCTCGTAGCCGGGGACCAGTCGGTGGTAGGAGTTCACCGTCGGGTTCGTGAAGGCGAGCAGCGCCGGGGCGTGCTTGAGGAGGCCGCCGATGTACCAGCGAGCCAGGTCGGACAGGCCGCCGTAGCCGCGCTCGTCGTAGAACAGCGGCTCGCCGTTCTTCCACAGCGACTGGTGGGAGTGCATGCCCGAGCCGTTGTCCCCGAAGATCGGCTTCGGCATGAAGGTGACGGTCTTGCCGCCTTCCCAGGCCACGTTCTTGACGATGTACTTGAACTTCAGCACGTCGTCGGCCGCCTGCTTCAGGGTGTTGAAGCGGTAGTTGATCTCCTGCTGACCAGCGGTGCCGACCTCGTGGTGGGCCCGCTCGATCACGAGGCCGGCGGCCTCGAGGGCGAGGGACATCTCGTCGCGCATGTCTGCGAAGTGGTCGGTCGGCGGGACGGGGAAGTAGCCACCCTTGTAGCGGGTCTTGTACCCCTTGTTGCCGCCCTCCTCCTCGCGCCCGGTGTTCCAGGCGGCCTCGACAGAGTTGATGTAGTAGTAGCTGGCGTTCTGCTTGGTCTCGAAGCGCACGTCGTCGAAGACGTAGAACTCCGCCTCGGCACCGAAGTAGGCGGTGTCGGCGATGCCGGTCGACTTGAGGTAGGCCTCAGCCTTCGCAGCGATGTTGCGCGGGTCGCGCGAGTACTCCTCACCGGTGAACGGGTCGACGATGGAGAAGTTGAGGATGAGCGTCTTCTCCTTGCGGAACGGGTCGAGGTAGGCGCTCGTGGGGTCCGGGATCAGCTTCATGTCGGACTCGTGGATCGCCTGGAAGCCGCGGATCGAGGATCCGTCGAACATCTGGCCCTCCTCGAAGAAGTCCGCGTTCAGGGTCTTCGCGGGCACGTTGAAGTGCTGCATCACGCCCGGCAGGTCGCAGAAGCGCACGTCGACGAACTTGACGTCCTCGTCCTGGATGAACTTCAGGACCTCGTCAGCATTGCTGAACAAATTGGGGCCTCCTGTTGGGGGACGGAGGGATCCGCCCATGACTGAACTGCTGTCGTCGTCGACCCTAACGGCTGCAGGTTGCCCGGCCATGACCCGGATGTTTCGTGGGTGTTACACCCCCTGCGCGGGCCACCAGGTGGACGCATAGGGTTTCGGTGTGGTCGACCGCAAGGACATCGGGTCCTGGCTCGAAGGGCCGGGATCGCGCTCAGGTGACCCCGAGGCCTACCCGGGGGAGCGCCTCGGTATGCCGCGTGGCGGGCCGGGTTCGCTCGGCCGGTTCGGCCGGCGCGTGGTGGGGGTGGTCATCGACTGGACCCTCTGCCAGCTCATCGCCTACGGGATCTTCAGTGTGCCGCTCCCGTTCACCGAGGTGGCGACCAGCGCGGACACCGCAGTCCTGCTCGCGATCTTTGCGATCGAGAACCTGTTGCTGGTGGGCACGATCGGCTACACCGTCGGCCACCGTGTGGTCGGTCTGCGTGTGCAGTCGACCGACGGAAGGTCGCCGCGCCCGCTCCAGACGGTGGTGCGCACCGTCCTGCTGTGCCTGTTCGTCCCGGCGATGATCTGGGACCGGGACGGGCGCGGCCTGCACGACAAGGCCGCCGGCACCCTCATCGTCCGGTCCTGAGCACCACCTCGCGGGCTCGGCCCAGGCGTCGCATCGGCAGAGCTTTGGTAGACTCGGCGGGTGACTTCCCACCGCATCGCCCTGTGCACCTGGTCGGACCCCTCCTACGTCGACCCCGAGCCGCGGCAGGCCGTCGAGCTCCTGCGATCCCGGGGCCGGGACGCCGATGTTGCGGTGTGGGACTCAGATGTCGACTGGAGCGACTACGACCTCGTGGTGATCCGCTCGACGTGGGACTACTTCGAGCGACTCGAGGAGTTCCTCGCCTGGGTCGACCGCGTAGATGTACAGAGCCGAATCATCAACCCACCCGACGTGATTCGGTGGAACGTCCACAAGGGCTACCTCGCCGAGCTCGGTGCTGCAGGGGTGCCGGTCCTACCCATGCTCGTGCTCCCGAAGGGGTCGCGGGACGTCGCCGCGCCCATTGCCGCCACCGGGTGGGAGAAGGTCGTCGTCAAGCCCGCCATCGACGGGGGAGCGCGGCAGGCGGCCCTCGGCGGCGCCGCGTCGGACGCCCTGCTCGAGCACGCACAGCGCATCGCTGCGCTCGGCGACGTCGTCGTCCAGCCCTACGCACCGGGGATCGAGGATGGGGAGGTCTCCCTCGTCCTGTTCGACGGCGAGGTGTCGCACGCGGTCCGCAAGGTCCCCGCTGCCGGCGACTACCGCGTCCAGGCCCACCACGGCGGGACCGAGCTGCCGCACGCCGTCACGGAGGCCGAGCTGGCGACGGCCCGGTCGGCCCTGGCGATGGCGCCCGACGGCGTCGTCTACGCCCGCATCGACCTCGTCGAGCACGAGGGTGTCCCCACCGTGATGGAGCTCGAGCTGATCGAGCCCGACCTGTTCCTGCGAGTCGACGAGGGCGCCCTCGAGCGGTTCGTCGACTGCATCGAGGCGCAGCTCCCACCTGCCTGACCGGCTCGGGCTCACGCGCCCGCCGGCTCTCAGCGGCTCTCAGCGGCCGCGCATCGCCTTGCGGTCGACACGCTGGCGCTGCGGGTCCATGCCCTGGGGGATCGGGGGCCGCATGCCACCGAGGGACTTCAGGCGCTTGTTGACGGCCGAGACCTCGTCCTTGGTCAGCACGGCCTTCATGCGCGTCATCTTGTTGCTGAGCTTGCGGACCGGCACCTGGCCGGCGCCGTCGCCGACGACGATCGCCGTGACAGGGACGCCGGGAGCAATACGCTCCACCTTCTTGCGTTCCTGGGCGATGAGCTTGGTACGCCGGGCGTCGGGTCCCTCGGCCAGCAGGACGACACCGGGACGACCGACGGCCCGGTAGACGAACGCCGCACCGATCATGTCCTCGGGGCGGGTGCCGCGGGCGCCGTCGATGGCCACCGGCTCCTGGGAGTAGAACCACCCGCGGCGCAGTGCACCGAGGGCAGCCCCGGCGGAGCCGGGCTGGCCCGCGAGGCTGGCGTAGGCGGCGCGTTCGGCGCGCCGGCTCAGGACCAGGGTGGCCGCGAGCATGGCCATGGGGATGCTGAGGACGAGCGCGTACTTCCAGTGGCCGACGAGCACCCCGATGCTCGTGCCGACCGCGAGCACCGCAAGGAACGCGAGCAGCATCCACCACGGGATGGTGGGGTCTGCCTTGCGTGCCGCCGTGAACACCTGGCGGATCTGGGCGAGCCGACCCGGCTTCTTGGGCGTGTCGGACTCTTGCTTCTTCTTACGGGCCATGGGGGTCAGGATACGGGTGTCAGGCGGGTGCGCCCAACGCGGCCGGCGTGCGCGCAGCCATGAGGGAGGCAGCCTCCTGCCGCGCCGGGTCGCCCGCGGCGTCGGCGAGGTGCTGGAGGTGCTCGGGGATGTCGCGCCCCCACTTCTTCATGGCGGTCGCCCAGAGCCGGCCAGCCCGGTAGGAGGAGCGCACCAGGGGTCCGGCCATGACGCCCTTGAAGCCCATCTCCTGGGCGACGTCGGACCAGTGCACGAACTCCTCGGGCTTGACCCACCGGTCGATCGGGTGGTGCAGCTTGGAGGGGCGCAGGTACTGCGTGATCGTCAGGATGTCGCACCCTGCGTCGTGCAGGTCGCGGATCGCCTGCTCGACCTCGTGGTCCTGCTCGCCCATGCCGAGGATGAGGTTGGACTTCGTCACGAGCGCCGCCTCGCGCGCCATCGACAGCACCTGGAGCGACTTGTCGTAGGTGAACGCCGGACGGATCTGCTTGAAGATGCGCGGGACGGTCTCGAGGTTGTGGGCGAACACCTCTGGACGGGCCTCGAAGAGCTGGCCGACGAGCTCAGGCTTGGCACCGAAGTCGGGGGGCAGGATCTCGACACCGGTATTGGGGTTCTTCGCGTGGATCTGGCGGATCGTCTCGGCATAGAGCCAGGCGGCGCCGTCGGCCTGGTCGTCACGAGCCACGCCGGTGACGGTGGAGTAGCGCAGCCCCATCTGGGCGACCGACTCGGCCACGCGGCGGGGTTCGTCGCGGTCCAGGGACTCGGGGCGACCGGTGGCGATGTCGCAGAAGTCGCAGCGTCGGGTGCAGACGTCACCCCCGATGAGGAAGGTCGCCTCGCGGTCCTCCCAGCACTCGAAGATGTTGGGGCAGGCGGCTTCCTGGCACACCGTGTGCAGACCCTCGGACTTCACCATCGAGTGCAGCTTGGTGTACTCGGGGCCCATCTTCGCGGTGGTCCGGATCCATTCCGGCTTGCGCTCGATCGGGGTCTCGGCGTTGCGCGCCTCGACGCGCAGCATGCGCCTGCCCTCGGGTGCCACAGTCACGAAGACTCCCTCGCCTCATGGTCGCGCCCGGAGGTCACCGGGCGTCGTTCAAGACTACGCCGTGGGGTGGACAACTATTCCCGGGGTCCCGAGGCACCCCCCAGCACTGCGGCGCCCGCCGTCGGGGCGCACCATGGGACCCATGGACACCGATGTCGCCGTGCAGCTGCACGCCAAGAGGGACGAGCTCGACGAGCAGATGGCGACGCTGGAGGCCAAGCCTGCGGAGCAGGGCTCCATCTCCTTCGGCAAGAGGGTCGGAGAGGGGACGTCGATGGCAGTCGACCGGTTGGCCCAGGTCGCCGTCCACGACGGCCTGCAGGTCACCCGTGCTGACGTCGAGCGGGCGTTGGTCAAGCTCGAGGAGGACAGCTACGGCACGTGCGACGTGTGCGCACGACCCATCGGCGAGGCCAGGCTCGAGGCGCTGCCGTGGGCGGTCCTGTGCATTCAGGACCAGGCTCGGCGCTGATCCCCGCCTGACCCGGGTCAGGCGGTGGGGGCCAGGACGTCCGCGAGGTGCTTCTCGGCATACGGGAGGACGTCCTGGACGGTGACCACCCGCCCGGCCTCGCGGCTGACCGAGCTGACCCCGGCGTCCTGGATGCCGCAGGCGATGATGTTGTCGGCCCACGACAGGTCGGCATCGGCGTTGAGGGCGAAGCCGTGCATCGTCACCTGGCGGCTGACCCGGACCCCGATCGCGCCGAGCTTGCGGTCGGGACCCACCTCGTCGGCAACGACCCAGATGCCGCTGCGGCCGTCCACCCGGACCGTCTCGACGCCGAACTCGCGGCAGGTGCGGATCATCACCTCCTCGAGCCGACGCACGTGGGCGACCACGTCGATCGGCACACCGAGGAGGCGCACGATGGGGTAGCCGACGAGCTGGCCGGGTCCGTGCCACGTGATGAGGCCACCCCGGTCGACGTCGATGACGGGGGTGCCGTCGACCGGACGCTGCTGGGGCTCGGTGCGCTTGCCGGCGGTGTAGACCGCAGCGTGCTCGAGGAGCAGGACGGTGTCCTCGTTGCCGGCGACGACGCCCGCGTGGACCTCGCGCTGCAGCGCCCAGGCCTGCTCGTAGTCGACGAGGTCAGGGGCGAAACCGACGTGCTCGAACCGCATGCCCCGACCTTACGCCCGCGTCGGTGGGGCCTTGAGGCGGACCGGCTCGAGGCGCTCCTCGACGGCGGTCTCACCCTCGCGGGTGACGACGAAGGCACCTTTGCCATCAGCCTCGGAGACCGCGCCGGCGAGCTCGGTGCCGTGGTAGACCAGGCCGACGCCGTCGTCGGTGCAGTGCGTCGTCGGTAGGGTGCCGTCGGCGACGAGCTGGTGGACCAGCGGCCGACGACGCTCCTCGGAGTCGTAGTGCACGCCGTTGCCGTAGGGCAGCAGGGCGAGCCCGTTCGTGACGGCCCGCAGCTCGGGGCCGAAGGAGTCGGTGGTGCCACCGCGGTACCAGCAGATCGACCCAGCAGACACGCCCCCGAGGACGACGCCTGCCCGCCACACCCGTTCGAAGATCTCGTCGAGGCCGTGCACCCGCCAGACGGCGAGCAGGTTGGCCACCGAGCCACCGTTGACCCAGACCACGTCCTGCTCCAGAAGGTGCCCCTCGATGTCGTCGACGCTGGGCATGGAGAAGAGGTTCAGGTGGCTCAGGTCGAAGCCCGCGATCCCGGCAGCCTCGTCCATCCAGCTGTTGAAGTAGGCCTGGTCGCCCCCTGCCGTACCGAGGTGGGTGATCCGCGCCGACCGCCCCTCGACGCCTGACAGCTCTACCGCGTGGTGGACCAGCGAGTTGAACTCGAGGCGGGTGCGCGAGCCGTAGCGGTAGCCACCCGAGGTGGCCAGGATCGTGGGTCGGTCTGCTGGCATGGCCCCGACTCTAGGCCGACCACCGGAGCCTGTGGACAACCGGGGAGGCGTCTGGGCGGCCGTGGCCACACTGGGGTGGTGGACCTGCGCGACGACCCTCTTCCGGACGAGCCGGCCCCGCTGGTGCCGGGCTACACGCTCGGCACGCGACTCGGGTCCGGCGGCAGCGCCGTGGTGTGGGCCGGCACGCGGGACCGCGACCGCACGCCCGTGGCCATCAAGGTCGTCACCGTCGGCTCGGGGGAGCAGGCCGACGCGGCGGCCCGCGAGCTCGGGGTGCTCGCGCACGTCGATGTCGAAGGGTTGGTGCGCTTGCACGAGGCCGTGTCGCTGCCGGGGGCGGACCGCCGGGTGGCACTGGTCCTGGACCATGTCGGTGGTGGCTCGCTGCAGGGCGTGGTCGCAGCTCGTGGGCACCTCAGCGCGGGGGAGTCGGTGACGGTGCTGGCCCCGGTCGCGAAGGCGCTCGCGGGTCTGCACGCGGCCGGGGTGGTGCACGGCGACGTCACTCCCGGCAACGTCCTGCTCGAACGTACGGGCCGCCCGCTGCTGGCTGACCTCGGTGTCGCGCGGTTCGTCGGCGAGGCGCCGGGAGAGGCCGTCGGCACAGAGGGGTTCGTGGCACCCGAGGTGGTCGACGGCGGTGTCGTGACCCCTGCCGCCGATGTGTATGCCGCGGGTGCGCTGGCCTGGTGGTGCGTCACCGGCCAGGTCCCTGGGCCGGCGTCCTGGCGCCCTCTCCTGGAGTCGCTGGCGCCGGGCCTTCCAGCGGCCTGGCGCGAGACGACGACGCAGGCGCTGGCCCGGGATCCTGCGGCTCGACCGTCGGCCGCAGAGCTCGCCCTCGCGTGGTTCGACTCCTCGCCGTGTGAGCCGCTGCGGATGGTCGTCGGCACCGACGAGACGTCGCTGCTCACCCACCGGTTGCGCAGGCCGCCGTCCGAGGCCGTCGAGTCCGGGGCCGTGACGAAGGGGGGTCGGTTCGCCGGTGCCGCAGGATCAGCCCGTGCCGCAGGATCAGCCCGTTCCGCGGGAGCAGCCCGTGTTGCGGGAGCAGTCCGGCTTGGGTCAGCAGCCGCCTCTCGCGCCCGCCCACGCGCGAGGTTGCGTCGTCCTCGGGTGCTGGCGGCACTCGCCGGAGCGTGGCTCGTGGCCGTCCTGGTGGTCGGGGCGCTCATGGCCACCGGTGCGCTGGGCGCCCCCGCCTGGCTCACCTCCGCACCCACCCGCTCCGAGCCGGTCGATGACCGGACCATCCCGGTGGCAGGGGCCGCACCGGCCGCACCGGCCACACCGACTGCACCGCCCGCACCGGGAGTGGCGTCCTCCACTGGGCCGGCCCAGCGGGACGCCCTCGCGCCGACAGCAGGCGCCAGGGCCCTGATGCAGGAGCTCGCGTCCCTGCGGGCCCGGGCCATGGTCAGTGGCGAGGTCGCCGACCTCACGGCGTTCGATGCTCCCCGTTCGCAGGCGCTCACGAGCGACACCGAGACCCTGCGCAGGATCCGGGCCGACGAGGTGGCCTATGCAGGGGTGCGGCTGACGGTGCGGTCGGCGCGGACCCTCACCACCACCGGGCAGAGGGCGACCATCGAGGCGGTCGTCGACACGGCGGCATACCGGATCGTGTCGGCGACCGACGAGCGACGGGTGGTGGGCACGGAGAAGGCACTGCCGGGACAGGCGCTGCGGTTCGCGCTGGTGTGGGCGGGTGGTCGGTGGCTGGTCGAGCGCGTCGAGCCGGCGGCGTAGTGGCTGGGCCCGGTCCGTTGGTTCAGGACTGCTGGGAGAGGGCTTCCCGCAGCGCAGAGGCGATGTCGGGGTCGCGGTGCACGAAGCCCGAAGCGGTGAGGGTCCCGGCGACGACGCGCTTGCTCGTGAGGATCTCGTCGGAGAACCCGCCGAGCACGAGCTTGATCCCGAAGGCCGGTGCCGGGAAGATTGCGGGCCGGTGGATCTGACGGCCGAGCTCTCGGGCGATGTCGATCTGCCGGTCCGGGGTGGGTGCGACGAGGTTGACCGGTCCCGTGACCTCGGGGTGGTCGACGAGATGGGCCAGCCCGGCGACGGTGTCGCGCAGCGAGATCCACGGCCACCACTGGCGGCCGTTGCCGAGGGGACCGTTGATGCCCCATCGGGCAAGCGGCAGCATGCGCGACAGGGCGCCGCCCTGCGGTGACAGCACGATGCCGGTGCGGGGGTGGGCCACGGACAGGCCGGCCTCGCGGGCAGGGTCGGCGGCGGCCTCCCAGGCGCGGACGACCTCGCTGAGGAACCCCCCACCCAACGCGGACTCCTCGGTGAGGACCTCGTCGGCGCGGTCACCGTAGACGCCGACGGCAGAACCACTGACGAGGCGCACGGGTTCGCCCAGGGCGGCCAGCGCGTTGGCGATCGTCGTGGTGCCGTCGACGCGCGACCGGAGGATCTGTTGTTGGTAGGACGGCGTCCAGCGGTGGTCGCCGACACCCGCCCCCGCGAGGTGGACGACCGCGGTGACGCCCGAGATCTCCACCGGGTCGAGCACGCGGGCGGCCGGGTCCCAGCGCACCTCGTCGGACGCTTCGGGCGCACGGCGGACGAGGCGCACCACCTCGTCACCGCGCTGTCGCAGGAATGCCGACAGCGCGCTGCCGATCAGTCCTGAGGAACCGGTGATGGCAACGCGTTGCGGCATGGGTGCTCCTGCGAGTGGGGGGTGGGTCAGAGTCCGAGGTCGGACTCGAACCCGCCCTCCTCGAGACGCGTCTTCATCGTGGTGAGGAAGCGCGCCGCGTCGGCGCCGTCGACGACCCGGTGGTCGTAGGACAGCGCCAGGTAGATCATCGAACGGATCGCGATCGTCTCACCGCCGTCACCGTCGGACACCACGACCGGGCGCTTGACGACCGCACCCGTCCCGAGGATGGCGACGTTGGGCTGGTTGATGATCGGGGTGTCGAACAGGGCGCCCCGGCTGCCGGTGTTGGTCAGCGTGAAGGTGCCGCCACCGAGCTCGTCCGGACCGATCTTGTTGGTGCGGGTGCGCTCGGCGAGGTCGGCGATCTTGCGGGCCAGCCCGGCGATGTTGAGGTCGCCGGCGTCCTTGATGACGGGGACGAGCAGACCGCGTTCGGTGTCGACGGCCACCCCGAGGTTCTCGGCGCCGTGGTAGGTCACCTCGGTGCCCTCGACACTGGAGTTGACCGACGGGTGGGCCTTGAGGGCCTCGACCGCGGCGAGAGCGAAGAACGGCAGGAAGCTGAGCTTGGTGCCCTCCCGCTGCTCGAACTCGGTCTTGGCCTTGGCCCGCAACCGCGCGATCTTCGTGACGTCGACCTCGACCACCGTGGTGAGCTGGGCCGAGACCTGGAGGGACTCGACCATCCGCTTGGCGATGGTCTGGCGCAGCCGCGACATCTTCTCGGTGGTGCCGCGCTTCGGCGACACCGACGAAGGCGTAGCGGACGACGCGCCGGACGACGCCGCGGGAGCAGCGGCGGGGGTCGCAGCAGCCTTCGCGGGGGTGGAGGCGGCCTTGGAGGCCTCCTCGGCAGCCTTGGCCGCGTCCAGCACGTCCTGCTTGCGGATGCGACCGCCGACCCCGGTGCCCTGGAGCGAGCCGAGGTCGACCTTGTGCTCGGCCGCGAGCTTGCGCACGAGCGGAGTGACGTACGCGGACGCGTCCTGGTTCTCACTGGACTGAGCCTGTGGTGCCGGTGCGGAGTCCGCCTGCTTCGGCTGTTCCTGGGGCGCTTCGGCCTTCGGCGTCTCGGCGGGGGCTGCCACCTTCGGCGCCTCCTCCTTCGGCTCAGGCTTGGGCTCCTGCTCGGGCTCGGCCTTCGGAGCCTCCTGCGCGGGGGCGCTACCGCCAGAGCCGGCAGCCGAACCAGAGCCACCGATGACGGCGAGGTCTCCGCCCACGGGGACGGTGTCGTCCTCCTGGACGAGGATCTTGCTCAGCGTGCCGGCGAACGGCGACGGGATCTCGGTGTCGACCTTGTCGGTGGACACCTCGAGCAGCGGCTCGTCGACCTCGACAGTGTCACCCTCGGCCTTGAGCCAACGGGTCACGGTGCCCTCGGTGACGGACTCGCCGAGCGCCGGCATGGTCACGGTCTCGCCAGAGCCGCCGTCGCCAGAGCCGCTGTCGCCAGAGCCGCTGTCGCTCGAGGCGCTGTCGCTCGCACTGCTGTCCTCGGCCTTTGCGGCCTCGGCCTCGGGTTCGGCGGTGGACTCCTGGGGGGCCTGCTCGGTCGAAGGGGCCTCTGCCGGCGGGTCGTCGGACTCCGCCGAAGACTGCTCCTGCGACGGCTGCTCGCCAGGATCGCTGGAAGCGGCACCGGAGTCGTCGGAGTCGCTGTCGTTGCCGTCGCCGATCACCGCGAGGTCCGCGCCGACGGGGACGGTGTCGTCCTCGGCTGCCAGGATCTCCTGCAGGACGCCCGCGACGGGCGACGGGATCTCGGTGTCGACCTTGTCGGTGGAGACCTCGAGCAGCGGCTCGTCGACGTCGACGGTGTCGCCGACGTTCTTCAGCCAGCGCGTCACGGTGCCTTCGGTGACCGACTCACCCAGGGCCGGCATGGTCACGCGTTCAGACATGTGCCTCTATCTCCTTGTTCAGTGTTCGCTGGCGGATCAGGTCTAGCTGTGGGCGTGCAGGGGCTTGCCTGCGAGCGCCAGGTGCGCCTCGCCCAAGGCCTCGTTCTGGGTCGGGTGGGCGTGGATGAGCCCCGCGACGTCGGAGGGCAGAGCCTCCCAGTTGTAGATCAGCTGCGCCTCGCCGACCTGCTCACCCATGCGGGCGCCGATCATGTGGACGCCCACGACGGGGCCGTCCTTCTCGCGGACCAGCTTGACGAAACCCTGGGTCTGCAAGATCTGGGACTTGCCGTTGCCGCCTAGGTTGTACTCGTAGGTCTCGATGTCGCCGTACTTCTCGGCGGCCTGCTTCTCGGTCAAACCCACCGACGCGATCTCGGGGTCGCAGTAGGTGACTCGCGGGATACCGAGCTCGTCGATGACCGCAGGTGCGAGCCCGGCGATCTCCTCGGCGACGAAGATGCCCTGGGCGAACCCGCGGTGCGCGAGCTGCAGGCCGGGGACGATGTCGCCGACGGCGTAGACGCCGTCGGCACCGGTGCGCAGTCGCTCGTCCGTGGTGACGAACCCGCGCTCCAGCGTCACGCCGACCTCGGCGTACCCCAGACCCTCGGTGACCGGACCACGGCCGACCGCAACGAGGAGCAGGTCGGCCTCGATGCTGCCGCCGTCCTCGAGCGAAACGGTCACCGTGTCGCCCGACTGCGTGGCGCCTGCGAACTTGACCCCCGTCTTCGACGCGATCTTGCGCTTGCGGAACGAGCGCTCGAGGGCCTTGGAGACGGCCTCGTCCTCGGCTGCGACGAGCCGGGGGAGTGCCTCGACGATGGTGACCTCGGACCCGAAGGAGCGGAACACCGAGGCGAACTCCACACCGATGACGCCGCCACCGAGGACGACGACCCGCGGCGGCACGAAGTCGAGCGCCAGAGCCTGCTCGCTGGTCATGACGCGGCCCCCGATCTCCAGGCCGGGCAGCGACTTCGCATAGGAGCCGGTGGCAAGGACGACGTTGCGGCCCCGGATCTGGCGGCCGTCGACCTCGATGGTGGAACGGTCGACCAAGCGGCCCGCGCCCTCGACCAGCTCGATCTTGTGGGCCTTCGCCAGACCCAGCAGTCCTTTGTGGAGGCGCGCGACGACGCCGTCCTTGTAGGCGTTGACGCCGGACATGTCGACAGACTCGAACGTCGTCTTCACGCCGAACTGCGCACCTTCGCGGGCGGTGTCGGCAACCTCGGCCGCATGCAGGAGAGCCTTGGTCGGGATGCAACCGACGTGCAGGCAGGTGCCGCCGAGCTTGTTCTTCTCGACGAGCGCGACGCTCAGTCCGAGCTCGGCCGCACGGAACGCGCAGGCGTAGCCGCCACTTCCTCCCCCCAGGATGACCACATCGAAGGTGGTCTCGGCGTCAGCCGACATGCTCGCTCCCTTGCGTCGTGGGCCCTGAACGATCCTCGTCGACCGGGGAACGGCCAGGTCGTGACCAGCCCGCAATCGACATAGTGCATCTTGTCATTGATTGGAGGGTAGGGCGCAAGGAGGTCCACGCCGTTGGCATGGGCGTGGTTCGCCTCCCCGGCCCCCTATCGTTGGACCATGGCTTGGTGGAAGCGAGAAGGCAAGGGCTCCGGACGTGGTCCCTCTGACGGACCCAACATGAGTGTCGACCAGCAGGCGGTGCGCAAGCACCTGGCCGAGTTCGCGCAGGGCCGGCGCGGGGTCGAGGCCTACGTCGAGCCACCCACCAACGTCACCGCGACGACGGTCATCCTCATCGCCCACGACGGGGAGTGGACCCGCCGCGCCGCCGGCTCGCGACAGGCCGCGTTCGAGCTCGCCGCCGGTCTCGGGGTCCCGGTGTACGACGTCCTCCAGACGGGGTACCCGGGCCGGATGCGCGAGTGGAACTCCAGGCAGCGCAAGAAGGACTGACCTGCCGCACCCGATCCCGGACCTGCGCGGCGTCACGTCGGGTCCAGGGCAGATGCGGTGGTGCGCGCCGCAGCAGGGATGACAAGGTTGACCCACGGCGGGCCCGCACGCGGCCCGCGCCGCACGAGCAGCAGGAGGGCACGATGGCCAAGTCCGACGGTGCGAGGTCCCAGGGAGCTTCGGGACCCAGCGAGGAGATGAAGCGCAAGTTCCGCGAGGCCCTGGACAAGAAGACGTCGCACGCCGGACGCGACGTGTCCGACGACAGCGAGCACGGCAAGGTCGACCACGCCCAGGGTGCCGCGACGTCCGCGACGCAGCAGATGTTCCGTCGCAAGAGCGGCGGCTGACGCACGACGACCACCGTCGAGATATATCCGCAGAGGGGCCCGTCCGAGTCGGACGGGCCCCTCTGCAGTGCTTCGCGACGTGTGCCGCTCGGCCGGGGTCAGCCGGCGTAGCCCTCCACGAGCGAGAGCAGGGTGGCGACGCCGTACCCGGTCGCGCCCTTGGGGGTGTGGCCGTAGGCCGACCCCTCGTTGAAGGACGGTCCGGCGATGTCGACGTGCGCCCAGGGGGTGCCCTCCTTGACGAACTCGCGCAGGAACAGCCCGGCGGTGAGCATGCCGCCCCAACGCTCGCCCTTGTGGGACAGGTCTGCGACGGCGGACTCGAGCTGGGACCGCAGGTCCTCGGGCAGTGGCATGGGCCAGGCCGCTTCGCCGGAGCCGTCGGCGGCCGCGCGGACGCGGTCACGGAAGGTGTCGTCGTTGGCCATGATCCCGGCGACCCGACCACCGAGGGCGACCATCTGCGCCCCGGTGAGGGTGGCGATGTCGACGATGGCGTCGGGGTTCGACTCCCCGGCCAGGACGATGCCGTCACCGAGCACCATACGGCCCTCGGCGTCGGTGTCGATGATCTCGACGGTGGTCCCGCCCCGCATCGTCACGACGTCGCCGGGGCGCTGGGCGGTGCTGCTCGGCATGTTCTCGGCGAGGCAGAGGTAGCCGGTGACCTTGACGGGCAGACCGAGCTCGGCGGCGGCGAAGACCGTCGCGGCGACCACGGCGGCGCCGGCCATGTCGGACTTCATCGTGAGCATCCCCGCCGCGGGCTTGATGCACAGGCCACCGGAGTCGAAGGTGATGCCCTTGCCGACGAGCGCCACCGAGTGGGTGGCCTTGGCCGGCGCCCAGGTGAGGGTGACGATGCGGGGCGGGTTGACCGAGCCCTGGCCGACGCCGACGATGCCACCGAAGCCGCCCTTCTCGAGGGCTTTCTCGTCCAGGACCTTGATGGTGACCTTGGCCGTGGCAGCGGTGTTGCGCGCCTTGACCGACTCGGCGAACGACTGCGGGAAGAGCTTGTTGGGCGGGGTGTTGACCAGGTCGCGGGCGTAGGCCTTGGCGTCGGCGAGGACGGCGGCGCGGGTGGCTGCCGCCTTGACGGCCTTGAGCCGCGCGTCGGCCGTGACCACGGTGACCGCGGTGACGCCGCCGTCCTTCGGGGCCGACGCCCTGCTGCCGTTGCCCGTGCCGGCCTTGCCCGAGCTGCGGATCCCGGCGTAGTGGTATGCGCCCAGCGCGGCACCCTCGGCGACGGCGGCGAGCGACGCGACGTCCGGGGTGGGCAGTGCGACGACGACCTTGGAGGCCTTCTTCAGCGACCGGACGGCGGCACCTGCAGCGCGGCGCAGGACCTCGGCCTCGAACGAGGTGGTGCTCGAGGTGGCGGATCCGAGACCGGTGAGCACGACGCGCGCAGCGGCGACCGAGGGCACCGCCGCGATGGTCAGGACCTCCTCGGCCCTGCCGGTCGCGTGCAGGGCCGCCAGCTGCGCCTGCACGTGGGTGGCGGCGTCGCTCGGGAGCCCGTGGCCTGCGGCGAGGGCCGCGGAGCCGGAGTCGTCGACCGTCCCGAGCACGACGACGTCGGCCTTGAGGTCGTGGGCGGATCGGTCTGAAACGCTGACGGTGGTCACGTTCGCATCCTTTGCGTGGAGTGGGGTGGCACTGCTTGCTGCAGGATATCTGTGCGTGTGGGGTCTGCGGGACGGGGCGGTAGCGTTCGGCCCATGAGCGACGCAGCCCCCAAGACCTCCCCCCTGCACGACCGGCACGTGGCGCTCGGCGCCAAGATGGCCGACTTCGGTGGCTGGGAGATGCCCATCGAGTACCCCGGTGGCGGTGTCGTTCGCGAGCACACGACCGTGCGCTCGTCGGTCGGCATCTTCGACGTCTCGCACCTGGGCAAGGCCCGCGTCTCCGGTCCGGGCGCTCGCGACTTCGTGAACTCCTGCCTGACCAACGACCTGGGCCGCATCCACCAGGGCAAGGCGCAGTACACCCTGTGCTGCGACGAGAACGGTGGTGTCGTGGACGACCTCATCGCCTACCTGCGCAGCGACGAGGACGTCTTCCTGATCCCCAACGCCGCCAACACCGCCGAGGTCGTCCGCCGCCTCGCAGCGGCTGCCCCCGAGGGCATCGTCGTGGAGGACCTGCACGAGTCCTACGGCGTCCTCGCCGTCCAGGGCACCAGGTCCGACGAGGTGCTCGACGCCCTCGGTCTGCCCACCGGCCACGACTACATGTCGTTCGTCGAGACCGACTGGAACGGCCTGCCCGTCATCGTCTGCCGCACGGGCTACACCGGTGAGCGCGGCTACGAGCTCGTCCCGGCCTGGGACGTCGCAGCCCAGCTGTGGGACGCCCTCACGCAGGCCGCTGACACCTACGACGGCCTGCCCTGCGGTCTGGGCGCACGCGACACGCTGCGGACCGAGATGGGGTACGCCCTGCACGGCCACGAGCTGTCCACCGAGATCACCCCCGTCCAGGCGCGCGTCGGCTGGGCGGTCGGCTGGAAGAAGGACACCTTCTGGGGCAAGGACGCGCTCTCCGCGGAGAAGGCCGCCGGCGCCGAGCGAGTGTCGTGGGGCCTGCTCGCCACCGGCCGCGGCATACCCCGCGCGCACTGCGCGGTGTCGGTGGACGGGGATGTGGTCGGCGAGGTCACCTCGGGGACGTTCAGCCCCACCCTCAAGAACGGCATCGCGCTCGCCCTCCTGAAGCCGTCGGTCGCCGAGGGCGACGAGGTGGTCATCGACGTGCGTGGCCGCGAGGTGACCGCGACGGTGGTCCGGCCGCCGTTCGTCACCGTGGACGTCCGCGAGGCCTGAGGGGCGGTCCGGACACCGGGTCGCGTATGGCGCCGCACGAGTACCGCGCCCAGGTCCGGTGGGACGGCTCCACCGCCGTGGGCTACCGCGACTACCCGCGGGCGCACTCGGCGTTCCTGCCACCGGCGACCGACGGGCTCGACCTGTCTGCCGACCCGCACTTCCACGGTGACGCCGACCTGCCGAACCCCGAACAGCTGCTCGTCCTCGCAGCCTCGTCCTGCCAGCTGTTGTCGTTCCTCGCCGTGGCAGCGCGGGCCGGGGTCGACGTGGTCGGGTACGTCGACGACGCGACGGGCCACATGCCGCAGGACCAGGTGCCGATGCGGATCACGCGAATCGTGCTGCGGCCCGTGGTCACGGTGGCGGGCGAGGCCCTGGTGGAGCAGGTGGAGCGCTTGCTGCAGGACGCCCACGAGCAGTGCTACATCGCGAACTCGTTGACCACCGACGTCGTCATCGAGGCGCAGGTCTGCCGGCTCTGAACGCGCACTCCCTGCGGCGAGGTGATGTCCAGGGCGCCGGCTCTGTCAGTGGGGATGGCTAGCCTTCCGGGGATGAGGTTCGGATTCGTGGTTCCGTTCGCCGATGCGCTGGAGTTCACCGAGCTGGCTGCCCTCGGTGAGCAGCACGGGTGGGACGGGGTGTTCACCTGGGAGACGCTGTGGGGCACCGAGGCGTGGGTGACGCTGGGGGCAGCCGCCATGGCGACGTCACGCATCCGCCTGGGCACCTTGCTCACCCCTGCCTCGCGGCACCGGCCGTGGGACCTCGCGTCCCGAGTCGGCACCGTCGACCGCCTCAGCGGTGGGCGCGCGATCATGTCGGTCGGACTCGGCGCGCTGCACGAGGGCTGGACAGCCTTCGAGCCCGACGAGGGACGCCGGCAGCGGGCCGAGCAGCTCGACGAGTGCCTCGCGATCTACGCCGGGCTGTTCCACGGCCAGCCGTTCGCCCACGAGGGGAGGCACTACAGCGCCCAACCCACCGAGTTCATGCTGCCACCGCCGCCGGTGCACCAGCCGCACCCGCCGGTGTGGGTGGTCGGGGCGCACGTCGTTGGTGCCTCCCGGCACCGGTCCCTGGAGCGGGCGGCCCGCTGGGACGGGCTGCTGCCGACGGTGCTCGACGAGCATGCGAAGCCGGGTGCGCCGTCCTACGACCTCGACTCGTTCGCCGAGGTGCTGCGGATCGTGCGCGAGATGCGCGAGGAGGCCGGCCTGCCGTGGGAGGGCTACGACCGGGTCGTCGAGGCCGACAGCTCCCGTGAGTTCGTCCAGCTCGACGGGACACCAGCCGACTGGCAGGAGGCCGGCGCCACCTGGTGGGTCGAGAGCTGGTGGAGCGTGGAGCCCGGCCCGCAGGGGCTGGCGGAGGTGCGCCGCCGGGTCGAGGCAGGCCCGCCGGGTACGGGGGCGAGCTAGCGCCGCGGCAGCGCGGCGACGAGCGACGCCACGGTGAGGTAGGGGGATGGTCGGACCACCTTGGCGACCTGCGGAGCGAACGCAGGGGAGTCGAGCAGCACCGTGACGGCCGGGCCATCGGCGACGACCTCACCCTCGGCGAGGACGACCACGCGGTCGGCTGCCTCGGCGGCGAGCTCGACGTCGTGGGTCGCGACGAGCACCGCACTGCCCCCGTCAGCCAGCTCGCGCAGCATGGTGACCAGCCGGGCCTTGACGCCGTAGTCCAGTCCGCGGGTGGGCTCGTCGAGCAGCGTGAGCGGCGCCCGGCGGCCGAGGACGGTCGCCAGGGCGAGCGCCATCCGTTGGCCCTGCGACAGCGTGGACACGGGTCGGTCGGCGTCGACGTCCGGCGCCAGGCGTGCGAACGACGCCGCGCTGCTGCCTGCACCGAGTCGGTGAGTCCGGTCGGAGCCATCCAGGACGTCGACCACGCGAAGGTCTTCGGTGGGGGGACTGTTCACCATGACCGCACCGATCGAGGTCATGGGGTCCTGCGCGGACAGGGCGACCGTCACCTCGTCTGCGTGGCGCACTCGACCCGTGCTCGGGCGCAGGTCATGGGCCAAGGCGTGCAGCAGGGTGGACTTGCCGGCGCCGTTGCGACCCATCAGGGCGACGACCTCACCGGGATACAGGGACAACCCGACGCTGCGCAGGGCCACGGTGCTGCCCCGGACGACACCCAGTCCACTGGTCTCGACGACCGACCTCTGCGGGCGGGCAGGGTGTGCGGCGAGCGGTCCGCACGTCTCGAGGGTCTCGCGCAGGCCGCGCGCGGCTCGGCGGGCGTCGCGTACCGACAGGGGCAAGGGGTCCCAGCCGAGCGCTCGTCCGAGGTCGACCAAGGGTGGGTGGATCGCCGAGCGGGCCATCGCGTCCGCGGTGGCCCTCAGGGGACTGACGACGCCGTCGCCGACGAGCAGGACCGCATCGGCGTGGTGCACGACGCGCTCGAGGCGGTGCTCGGAGACGAGCACGGTCACCCCCACGTCGTGGACCAGCCGGTGCAGGGTGGCCAGCACGTCCTCGGCGGCGACCGGGTCGAGCGCCGAGGTCGGCTCGTCGAGGACGAGCACGCGCGGGCCGGTCACGAGAGCAGCCGCGATGGCGACCCGTTGCTGCTCGCCGCCGGAGAGGTCGGTCAGTGCGCGGTGGCGCAGGGCGGTCAGCGCGAGCAGGTCCAACGTCTCCTCGACCCGGCGCTGACCACCATGGGGGTCGCCGGGTCGCGCTCGGACGTGGCGGGCCACCTCGCCCTCCACCGTGCCTTCCCCGTGCCCCCCGTGCCCCCCGTGTCCCTTGCGCCCCCCACCGGCGGCGGTCACGGGACCGAACCCGGTCGTCGGGTCCTGGGCCACCCAGCCGACCAGTGCGGACAGGGTCACCTGGTCGGCTGTGCGCGGGTCGGTCCCGTCGATGGCGACCAGACCTGCCGTCACGGCGCGGCGGGCGTGCTCGGTGTCGGCGAGGGTACGCAGCAGGGTGGTCTTGCCCGACCCCGTGGGTCCGACGACGAGCACGAGCTCACCCTCGGGCACGCTCACGGTGACGTCGCGCAACGCCGGCTGCGCGCCATACGCCAGGCACACACCCTCGAGGACGATCACAGTGCCAGACCGTTGCACCGGGGCCAGCGGCTGTCAAAGCCAACCGTGGCGCCGCTGTCGCGGCTGGCCTCTAGGGTGTCGACCATGAGTGAAGCGTGGACGTGGACCTATCTCGACGCCGACGGCTCGGACCTGAGCGGTGACGGGCTCGTCACGACGGCCTTTCCTTCGCAGTCCGATGCGGAGAACTGGTTCGGCGAGACCTGGCACGAGCTCGGCGAGGCCGGGGTGGACGCCGTGGTGCTGCATCGCGAGGGGACCGTCGTCTACGGCCCGATGAGCCTGCGCGCCGCCGAGTAGGGCGCAGGGGCAGCGTCGCCGCCCCGGACCGACGACCGGTCAGGTGGGGTACTCGCCGCGCTTGGCGAGGACGCGGGGCATGCGTGAACGGCGGATCTGGAAGCCGCGCATCACGGCATACATGGCCATGCCACGTCCGACCTTGTCCGCGCCGAACTTCTCGACGAGGCGCTCCTTGAGGCGTCGCCACATGAACCACGAGTCGATGGCGGCGGCCAGCAGGAGGCCGTACACGCCGACAGAGACGATGAGGAACACCGCCGGCACGCGGACGAACGACAGCGCCAGCACCAGGATCATCACCGGCAGCATGAACTCGCCGACATTCCAGCGTGCGTCCACGTGGTCGCGGATGTAGCGGCGGACCGGTCCCTTGTCACGCGCCGGCAGGTGCGCGTCGTCACCGGTCGCCATGGCCGAGCGCTGCAGCATCTGGGCCTCGCGCCGCTTCGCACGGTCGAGGTTCTTCGCCTCCTTGCGGTCGGCAACGACCAGGGGGCGGCGGCGGGCCGCCTCCTGGGCCTTGCGCTTGGGCGTGGGCCGGTTCTTGGCGCCCTCGCGGGGCGCGCGGTCGACCGTTGCGGCCTGCTGCTCGTTGAGGGTCTTGTTGCGTCCGAACACAGGGTGAGTGTATGCCGTGTGGTCGCCTTCCTCGGAATCGCGGCCGTGCCTGACCGCGCCCCTGACCCACCGGTTAGGCTCGCCGCCGTGACCGACGACGTTCTGAGCACCGACCAGGTTTCCGCCCTCAAGGCCACGGTGGCCGACCTCATGCCCGGCCTGCGCACCGACCTCGAGGCCTTGACCCGCATCCCGAGCGTCAGCCTCGACGCCTTCGACCAGGCGCACGTCGAGGCGAGCGCCGAGGCCACCGCCGAGCTGCTGCGCGCCGAGGGCCTCGACGTCGAGATCGTGCGCGAGGGCGGTCGCCCCGCCGTGATCGCCCACATCGACGGGCCGCAGGGTGCGCCGACCGTGATGCTGTACGCCCATCACGACGTGCAGCCCCCCGGTGAGGACAAGGACTGGGACAGCGCGCCGTTCGAACCGACCGAGCGTGACGGGCGGCTCTACGGTCGCGGCGCCGCCGACGACAAGGCCGGCATCATGGCCCACCTCGCCGCACTGCGCGCCCACAGCGGCCGGCTGCCCGTCGGCGTCACCGTCTTCGTCGAGGGTGAGGAGGAGATCGGTTCCGACTCCCTGCCGACGATCCTCGAGCGGCACGGCGAGAAGCTGCGCGCTGACGCGATCGTCCTGGCCGACTCGACCAACTGGGCCATCGGCGAGCCTGCCCTCACCACGACGCTGCGCGGCCTGATCCGTGTCGTCGTCACGGTGAGGACCCTCGACCACGGCATCCACTCGGGCATGTTCGGCGGCGCGGTCCCCGACGCGATCACCGCCCTGGTGCGCCTGCTCGCGACCCTGCACGACGACGCCGGTGACGTCGCCATCGCAGGGCTGCGCTCCGGCAAGGCCAGTGACCTCGACTTCGACGAGGCCCGACTGCGCGAGGAGTCCGGCCTGCTCGACGGCGTCGATGTCATCGGCACGGGCTCGCTGCTGGACCGCATCTGGGCCAAGCCCACCGCGACGGTCATCGGCATCGATGCGCCCTCGGTGGCCAAGTCCTCCAACACCCTGGTCCCCGCCGCGAGCGCGAAGGTGTCCATCCGCCTGTCCCCGGACGAGAACCCCGTGGATGCGTATGCCGCGGTCCGGCGTCACATCGAGGCCAACATCCCCTGGGGGGCCAAGGTCGAGGTCCACCTCGACGACCAGGGCTCTGGCTTCGCGGCCGACGCGCACGGCCCGGTCTACGACCAGACGCGCGCGGCGTTCGCCGATGCCTGGGGTGTCGAGCCGGTCGACATCGGGGTGGGTGGCTCCATCCCGTTCGTGGCCGCGTTCGCCGAGAAGTTCCCGCAGGCGGCGATCCTCGTC
This sequence comes from Pedococcus sp., assembly GCA_039916625.1. GTDB lineage: Bacteria > Actinomycetota > Actinomycetes > Actinomycetales > Dermatophilaceae > Pedococcus. The sequence continues at coordinate 11,177 of JBDSKZ010000067.1, read as the reverse complement.
ACCGGTGTCGAGGACCCCGACACCCGGGCCCACGGCGCCAACGAGTCGCTGCACCTCGGGGAGTTCGAGAAGGTCTGTGTGGCCGAGGCGATCCTGCTGGCCCGCCTGGGTGCCCTGCCCCGCTGACGGTCGCCACCCCTGCACGCGCCGCACCGTGCGGTTAGGTTCGTGACATGGCTGAGAGCAAGGGTTACGTCGAGCCGTCGTTCGAGCGGGACACCCGCTACATCAACGACCGCATCACCACCACCACCGTCGGCATCGGGATGGGCATCGGGATCGGTGACGGTGACGGTGAGGGGCGGTGGCCGGTCGAACCGGGGCGATACCGCCTCATCGCTGCGCGCGCCTGCCCGTGGGCGAACCGGACGATCATCGTGCGCCGCCTGCTCGGTCTCGAGGACGCGATCTCGCTGGGGCTGTGCGGACCGACGCACGACCAGGACAGCTGGACCTTCGACCTCGACCCCGGTGGCGTCGACCCCGTGCTCGGCATCCCCCGGCTCAAGGACGCCTACGAGGAGCGCTCGCCCGGGTATCCGCGCGGTGTCACCGTGCCCGCGATCGTCGAGGTCGAGAGCGGGAAGGTCGTCACGAACGACTTCGGCCAGATGACCCTCGACTTCTCGACGCAGTGGCGTGAGCACCAGCGTGAGGGTGCCCCCGACCTCTATCCCGAGGCTCTGCGCGAGGAGATGGACGAGGTGATGAAGCGCGTCTACACCGAGGTGAACAACGGGGTCTACCGCTGCGGGTTTGCGGGGACCCAGGAGGCCTACGACCAGGCCTACGACCGGTTGTTCACGGCGCTGGACTGGCTGGAGAACCGCCTCGCCGACCGCCGCTACCTCATGGGCGACACGATCACCGAGGCCGACGTCCGGCTGTTCACGACGCTCGCGCGCTTCGACGCGGTCTACCACGGACACTTCAAGTGCAACCGGTCCAAGCTCAGCGAGCTGCCGGTCCTCTGGGCGTACGCGCGGGACCTGTTCCAGACGCCGGGGTTCGGCGACACGACGGACTTCGCGCAGATCAAGCGGCACTACTACGTGGTCCACCGCGACATCAACCCGACCGGCATCGTCCCGGTCGGTCCCGACTCGTCCGGGTGGCTGACCGAGCACGGCCGCGAGGCCCTCGGCGGCAGCCCGTTCGGCAACGGGACGCCACCCGGCCCGGTCCCCGACGGTGAGGCCGTGTCGAAGGAGGGGCGGGCGTGAGCGCCCGCCCACACGACGTCGTCGTCTACGGCGCCACCGGGTTCGTCGGGCGGCTCCTCGCGGACTACCTCGCCCGGCATGCCCCCACGGGGACCCGGATCGCACTGGCCGGCCGCTCGCGCGCGAAGCTCGAGGAGGTGCGCCGGGGCCTTCCCCGTGCCGCTCGCGACTGGCCGATCGTCGTGGCCGACGCCACGGACGTGGATGCGCTGCGCGCCATGGTGACGTCCACCACAGTGGTCGCCACCACCGTCGGCCCCTACCTGCGCTACGGTCTGCCGCTCGCCCGCGCCTGCGCCGAGGCCGGCACCCACTACGCGGACCTCACGGGGGAGCTCCTGTTCGTGCGCAAGGCGATCGACGAGTGCGACGACCTCGCGAAGTCCAGTGGCGCGCGCATCGTCACCGCCTGCGGCTACGACTCCGTGCCCTCCGACCTGGCCGTCCACCTGCTCCACCAGCGAGCACAGCACGATGCTGCGGGCGGCCTGCTCGACACGAGCCTGCATTCTCGTGCCAAGGGTGGCGTCAGCGGTGGGACCGTCGACTCCTCGCGCGCCCAGCTCGACGCCGTGTCGACGGACCGGCGCGCCGTGAAGACCCTTCTCGACCCCTACTCCCTGAGCCCCGACCGCAGGGCCGAACCTGACCTGGGCAAGCAACGCGACCCCATGTCGGTCTTCCGAGACGCCGAGACCGGCGACTGGGTTGGCCCGTTCGTCATGGCGAGCTTCAACTCCCGGATCGTGAGGCGCAGCAACGCCCTTCGCGGTCACGCCTATGGGCGTCGCTTCCGCTACCGCGAGCTCTCCGCGTACGGCGCCGGGCTCGTCGCCCGCCAGCGCGCCCTGGTCCACACCGCCGGTCTCGGCCTGGCCATGAAGGCGATGGCGGACCCGCGCACGCGCCCGGTCTTCGACCGGCTGGCGCCCTCTCCTGGTGAGGGACCGAGCGAGCGGGCCCGGCGCACCGGCTGGTTCTCGATGAAGGTCCGCACCACCACCGAGACCGGTCGTCGCTACCTGGCAACCGTGACGGCGCAAGGCGATCCGGGGTATGCCGCGACGACGGTCATGCTCGGGGAGGCCGCTCTGGGCCTGGCCCTGGACGGCGACCACCTACCCCCGGCGGCCGGGGTGCTGACGCCGGCCACCGCCCTCGGCGACGTGCTCGTGGAGCGCCTGCGTCAGCGCGACTTCACGCTGCGGGTGCAGGAGATCCCGGGCACCTGACCGAGCAGCGGGGACCGCCCCGGTCGACCATTGCGGGCACGCGGGGTGCGAGTGCAGCAAGGTGTAAGAACGCAGGCCCTCGGAGCGATAGGGTGCTCTCACCGGCCCGCACAGTTCTGCCTCGGGCCGTGGCACGTGATCAAGCTCTTGCGCTGCGAACCCAGTGTCGGTTTCGCGCCGGGCGGAACACCCCTTTGACTTCTCTGGAGTACCTCTGTGTCTGTCGACACCACCTTCTCGAGCCTCGGCGTCCCCGACGCCCTGGCCGCTGTCCTCGCCGCACGCGGCATCACGGTTCCCACCCCCATCCAGACCGCGACGTTGCCCGACTCGCTCGCCGGTCGGGACGTCCTCGGCCGGGGCCGCACGGGCTCCGGCAAGACCTACGCCTTCCTGCTGCCGATGCTGGCGCGCCTGTCGGCCTCGAAGGTGCCGCGCCAGTCGCGCCGCCCCCGGGCTCTCATCCTGGCCCCGACCCGCGAGCTGGTCACCCAGATCCAGGCCGCCATGGCGCCGCTCGGCGAGCCGCTCGGGATCTCCTCGGTCACCATCTTCGGTGGCGTCGGCCAGAACCCGCAGGTCTCCGCGCTCCGCAAGGGCGTCGACGTCGTGCTTGCCTGCCCGGGTCGCCTCGAGGACCTGCTCCAGCAAGGCGCCCTCACCCTTGACGGCATCGAGGTCACCATCCTCGACGAGGCCGACCACATGGCTGACCTCGGCTTCCTGCCCGGAGTGAAGCGCATCCTCGACAAGACCCCGCGCAACGGCCAGAAGCTGTTGTTCTCGGCGACCCTGGACGCAGGCATCGACGTCATCGTCAAGCGATACCTGTCCAACCCCGTGACCCACCAGGCAGACTCGGCACAGTCGCCGATCTCGACCATGGCGCACCACATCTTCCACGTGCACCGCGACGCGCGCCTCGACGTGCTCCTGGACCTCACCTCGGCACCCGGCCGCAAGGTCGTCTTCACCCGGACCAAGCACGGTGCCAAGAAGCTCGCCAAGCAGCTCAACGCCTCGGGAGTGCCCGCAGTCGAGCTGCACGGCAATCTCGGTCAGGGGGCGCGTGACCGCAACATGGCCGCCTTCCACGAGGGCAAGGCCTCCACGCTGGTGGCCACCGACATCGCCGCACGTGGCATCCACGTCGACGACGTCGCCCTGGTCATCCACGCCGACCCGCCGGTCGAGCACAAGGCCTACCTGCACCGTTCGGGCCGCACTGCGCGCGCCGGGGCGGACGGCACCGTCATCACGCTGATGACCGACGACCAGGTCGCTGACGTCCGCGTCCTCACGAACAAGGCCGGCATCCGCGCCAAGACCACGCGGCTCGGCCTCGGCCACCCCATGCTGCTCGAGGTCGCACCGGGGGAGCGGGTCACCACCGGCGCGCTCGTCCTGACCACCCCGCCCCAGCCCTCTGGCTCGGGTCGCTCCGGTGGCGGCCAGTCCCGACGTGGTGGCAGCAGTCGTTCCAGCGGCGGGGCACGCACCGGCGAGGGGACGCGCTCCAGCGACGGCGCGCGCTCCGGTGGCGGCCGCCGCGGTGGTCGTCCGGCGGGCACGCAGGACTCGACGGGTAGCCCGCGCTCGGCCGGTGGTCGTTCGGGTGGCCCGCGTACCGGCGGTCAGGGGTCGAACGGGGGTCAGCGGTCAAGCGGTCAGCGTTCCGGTGGCCGCGCCGCAGGTGGTTCCACCACCGCGTACTCCACCTCCTCCGGTGGCGCCGCAGCCTTCTCCGCGGGCAGCCGCGGGGGTGCCGGTCGCGGTCGCTGACCGCGCCCGACTCGACGACGCGCCGTAGGCGTCAACGTGACGGGGACCAGCACACGCGGCTGGTCCCCGTCACGACCTCGCCCCTGCGAGGTCGTGACGGGGAACCGCCCCCCGGGTGATCTCCGGTCCGGGATGAGTCGGACCGGGCACCCCCCTGAGACCTGTGCCGGCGCCGCACGCCCCACCCGCGCGGCGCCGGTCGCCTACAGCCGGTACCTCCAGACCTCTCCGCCGCCCGCGCAGACCGAGCAGGTGGAGACGTAGGCCGAGGAACCACGAACCGCAACGCCGTACGGTGCGACGAGGCCGTCGGCCACCACGGTGTGCGGACCGGTGCGCGAGACCTTGAGCAGTGAGCCTGACGAGGGGTCGACCCCTGCGGCGAGCAGCCCTGTGTCGGCGAGCTGCACGGCATACAGGCGTCCTCGGGAGTCGAACGCCAGGCTGGTGACGTTTGTCAGGCCGGTGGCCCACACCGTCGGTGCGTGTCCCTTGGCGACGCGGAAGATGTTCGCGCCGCCGACCGGGAACGGGAAGCCGGTGAGCTGGCTGACATACCACGCGCCGTCAGGCCCCTTGACGACTGCGGTCGGCACCGCCTGCGCGGGGATCATCGTCCCCGGCGGCAGCCCGAGGAACGCCGGCGCCGGCGCCAGCTGGTCCTGGAACACCGCGGTGGTCGTCGTCCTGCCGTGCTTGACCGTGAGGAGGTCGTTGCCTCCCGCATCGGTGACCACGAAGCCGGACCCCGACCGCACCAGCGAGCTCGGGTTGCTGTCCGGGTCGTGGATCGGGTTGGCCCTGGCCTCGTAGGCAGCCAGGTCGGCGATGGTCCACGTGCGTGCGCGGCCCTCACGAGCCAGCTGGAGGGTCCCGAGGCGTGCTCCGGCCGCGGGCAGGCCTGCGCGGACCGCCGGGTCGGCGCCCAACCCGATGAGCACCGCGAGCTTTCGACCGCCGAGGGACTCCACGTCGGACGGGCCGATCGCGTTCGAGCCGTCCGGTGCGGCCAGCGACGGCAGGCCGCGGACCACGCGGGACTGCTGCCCCCGCTTGCTGATCTTGGTGACCGCGCCAGAGGTGCCGAGGCAGACCTCGCCCTCGGGTCCGGCCATGCACGGGCCGACGCCGCCGCGGCCTGCCTCCGCGACGTAGACGTCGCCGCGGTCGGTGACGGTCAGCTGGCGGGGGTTGTCCAGGCCCGAGGCGACCTTCGTCGGTGCCCCGGCACCGCGGTCGTCGCCGTGCGCCCCGGCTGGTGCTGCCGTCGCGCCGACCGTCGCGGCGACCAGGGCGGCAGCTGCGCCACAGGTGAGCAGCGCGTGCCGCGCTCGATGACTTCTGGTGGTGACCATCTGGCAGCTCCTGCGATCGGGAAACCCCTGCGAGCCACCCCAGTGTGTTGATGCCTGCCCGCGTCTGCCTCCCGCACGTGGACTAGTTCTCGCGAACCACGGCGGACTAGTCCCTGTGGGTCTCCCCGGGCAGGGCGAGCATCTGGTCCAGCGCCACCCGCGCGTGGCGCGCGACCTCGGGGTCGACCCGGATCGGGTTGACCACGCGCCCCTCGACCAGTGACTCCAGGGTCCACACGAGGTGGGGCAGGTCGATGCGGTTCATCGTCGAGCAGTAGCAGACGTTCTTCTCGAGGAAGGCGATGTGCTGCTCCGGGAACTGCGCAGCGAGTCGGCGCACGAGGTTGAGCTCGGTGCCGACCACCCAGGACGTCCCGGCCGCGGCGGCGGCGATGGTCTTGATGATCTTCTCCGTGGAGCCGACCTCGTCGGCGGCCTCGACGACCTCGTGCCGGCACTCGGGGTGCACGATGACCTTGACGCCCGGGATGTCGCGGCGAGCCTGCTCGACGGCCTCGAGGCTGAACCGGCCGTGCACCGAGCAGTGCCCCCGCCACAGGATCATCGTGGCGTCCTGGAGCTCCTGGCGGGTCAGCCCGCCCATCGGCTGGTGCGGGTCGAAGACGACGCAGCCGTCCAGTGAGCCACCGAGGTCGCGGACGAAGGTGTTGCGTCCGAGGTGCTGGTCGGGCAGGAACAGCACCTTGGCGCCGTCGCCCTTGCGCGCCAGCGCCCAGGTGAGCGCGGTCCTGGCGTTGGAGGACGTGCAGATGGTGCCGCCGTGTCGACCGGTGAAGGCCTTGATCGCTGCGGACGAGTTCATGTAGGTCACTGGCACGGTCTGGTCGGCGACCCCGGCCTCGACCAGGTCCTCCCAGGCGTCCTCGACCTGTCGGATCGCGGCCATGTCGGCCATCGAGCACCCGGCGGCGAGGTCGGGCAGGATCACGGTCTGCTCGTCGCTGGTGAGGATGTCGGCGGACTCGGCCATGAAGTGGACACCGCAGAAGACGATGTAGGGCGCATCCGGTCGCGCCGCCGCGTCCTTGGCCAGCTTGAAGGAGTCGCCGGTGACGTCGGTGAACTCGATGACCTCGTCGCGCTGGTAGTGGTGGCCGAGCACGAAGACCCGCTCGCCCAGTGCCGTCTTGGCAGCCCTGGCCCGCTCGACCAGACCGGGGTCGGACGCGGCGGGGAGCTCGCCGGGACACTCGACCCCGCGCTCGCTGTGCAGGTCTCGACCCTGACCGAGGACCAACAGGGGCAGTGGCGAGGTGGGGGAGGCGTCCGTAGAGGTGCTCACCACCAGATCGTATGCCGTCCGCCGTGGCACGGCCCCGGGTCGACCTACGCGGGTCGGTCTACAGCGGGTGGATCTTGCTGCTGTTGAGGGCCACGCTCACGGTGCTCTGACCGAAGCGGACCTCCATGCGGTCGCCGGTGATCCGCAGGACCGAGCCCAGACCGTGGCGGTCGTGGGTGACGCGTTCGTTGACCGCGAAGTCGTGCAGCTCGGGGGCCGGCTTCGCCTGGAACGGGCTGTTCTTCAGGACGGGTTTCTTGGCGGGCTGTCGGGGGCGCATCAGACCAGTCTCCTCCTATTTGGCGTCCGCTGGGGACCGCCGGGCCGTCCGGATCGCTTCTTTCGGTGCCCGAACGACGTCCCGCAGGCCAGGAGCGGCCCCCTGACCTGCGAGAACTCGATGATCCGTGCATCGACGACCAGGTCAGCACTTCACCCAGTAGCCGGGCGACGACTGCTTGAGGGTGGCGGTGTAGAAGGTGTTGTACAGCCCCAGGTTCTGGTTGGACCCGACGGCCAGGGCATAGCCTCCGGACACGTGGGCCCGCCCCGCCTGCACGTGCGCGTAGTTCGATGCCGTGATGCAGGAGGCCGTCGTCGTCGACGTCGGGGAAGTCCTCGTCAAGGTGCTGGGGGGCGTGGTGGTGCTGGACGTGATCTTCGTCAGCCGGACGGCACTGGCGCCGAACTCCTGCCACGTCGTCCTGGCGTCCAGCGACCCGCTCGTGCTCGGCGTCTGGGAGACCCCGAGCACGTTGGTGAACTGGTCACGCAGCTCGACGCCGTTCATCGGCGCCACCGTGGTGTCGGACTGGCCCTGCCAGATCGACACCCGTGGGCGGGTCCCGGCGTACCCCGGGTAGGCGGCGCGGACGAGGTCGCCCCAGGCCTGCGGCGTCTTGTCCACACCGGGGTTCATGCACGAGTACGCCTGGCTCACGGTGGTGGCGCAGCGATAGGGAAGGCCGGCATCGATCGACCCGGCGGCAAACTTGTCGGGGTAGGCCGCAAGCATTGGCTACCGCGTGGTCGACCATCGCAGCGATCGAGGCCGCCTCACCCGAGCCACGGGCGGTGTCCGCGTTGTCGAACCACGTGAAGCACTTGTTGCTGTTGTTAGTGGTGGACTGTTGCGGCAGCACGAGGGCGAAACCGCGCTGGTCGGCGAGCTGTCGCCACCCCGAGCTGCTGAAGTAGGTGGAGGCGTCCTGGGTGCAGCCGTGCAGCGCCACGACCAGTGGCGCCCCGGAGGGCAGGCCGTCGGGGCGGTAGGAGTACATCGTCAGGGCCCCGGGGTTCGACCCGAACGAGGTGACCTGTTGCAGCGTCGCTGCCTGGGCGGGGCCGGCAGCGAGCACCACGAACGCGGCGGGCCCCGTGGTGTGGTCCGGGCGCCCAGAATGTCGGGTTTGCCGATGGCGCCGCGTCACACCCCGGGCAGCGCTGCCACAATGCCCGGGTGCACGTCGTCATCGCCCCGGACTGCTTCAACGGCACCCTCACGGCCCAGCAGGCCGCCGAGGCGATCGCCCGGGGGTGGCGCCAGAGCGCACCCCACGACCTGTTGACGCTGATGCCGCTCTCCGACGGTGGGCCCGGCTTCCTCGATGTCCTCGCGGGTGCTCGGCCCGAGGCCCGCACCCTCGCCCTCACGGTCGCCGACCCACTCGGTCGCGAGGTGCCCGCGGCGATGCTCGTCGTCGATGGGCAAGGCGGCGCGACGGCATACCTCGAGTCCGCGCAGGCCGCGGGCCTGCACCTGCTGGCCGCCGACGAACGCAATCCCGCGGTGACGAGCACGTGGGGGGTGGGGCAGCTGCTCGACGCAGCGCTCGCCGCGGGGGCGACCCGTATCGTGGTCGGCCTCGGCGGCAACGGCACCAACGACGGGGGAGCCGGCCTGCTGGCCGCCCTCGGCGTGGGCGGCCCCTCCGAGCTCGCCCGCGGGGGTATGGCGCTCGCCGAGCTCGCCGACGACGCGCTGACCGGTCTCCAGGACGTGCGGCGCAAGTTCTCGGAGGTCGAGCTCGTGCTGGCCAGCGACGTGGAGTCCCCGTTGCTCGGGCTGAAGGGCGCGTCCGCGGTGTTCGCGCCACAGAAGGGCGCCTCACCCGAGCTGGCACAGGCCCTCGAAGGCGCTCTGGGGAGGTACGTCGAGGTGGTGCGCCGAACCCTCCCTGAGACCACCGACCTCCTCACGGGCAAAGCGCTGAGGCTCGACAAGCAGCCGGGCGCCGGTGCCGCCGGCGGGCTGGGTTACGCCCTCTACGTCCTGGGCGGTCGGCGGGTCAGTGGCGTCGCCGAGGTGCTGTCGGCAGTGGGGCTGCGTGAGCTCGTGGCGGCCGCCGACCTCGTCGTGACCGGCGAGGGGAGCTTCGACTGGCAGAGCCTGCAGGGCAAGGTCGTCGCCGGGGTGGCGCAGCTGGCCCTGGAGACAGCCACCCCCAGCGTCGTCATCGCGGGGCAGGCCCTCGTCGGGCGCCGCGAGGCGATGACCCTGGGCCTGTCCGGGACGTACGCCGTGGCCGACTCGGCCCGCGAGGTCGAGGCTGCGATGGCCGATCCCGTGGGGACGCTCGTCGCGCGCGCCGCCCGGGTGGCGACCACCTGGTCCCCCCCGCGCTGACCACGACGTACAGTGGTGAGTGCGGGAGGGAACATCTCCCGCAGACCGTGGGTTGGCAGAGATGGTCAGCCGACCCCGACCACCGACATGAAGGGCGCATCACGATGAGTGTTCAGGACCAGACCGCTGCGGCCAGCACCACGGCTCCGGCCGACGCCGCCGAGACGACCCACGGCGTCCTCCTCTCCGACGTCGCCGCCACCAAGGTCAAGTCGCTGCTCGATCAGGAGGGTCGTGACGACCTGCGCCTGCGCATCGGCGTCCAGCCCGGCGGCTGCTCGGGCCTGATCTACCAGCTCTACTTCGACGAGCGCTCCCTCGACGGTGACCTCGTCCGCGACTTCGACGGTGTCGAGGTCGTCGTCGACCGCATGAGCGCTCCCTACCTCGAGAACGCCAGCATCGACTTCGCCGACACCATCGAGAAGCAGGGCTTCACGATCGACAACCCCAACGCCGGCAGCTCCTGCGCCTGCGGAGACTCGTTCAGCTGATCGAGCCACCTGCGGCGGACGCCGCGCACCGAACGGGCCCTCACCACCGGTGGGGGCCCGTTCGTCGTCTCCGGCGCGGCTGGCCCGGAGCGCTGTCAGGCGTTCTGGGGCGCGCGACCCGTGACCCCGCTGGCGATCACCCCGTCGGCGAACCCGAACAGGCTGAACATCCAGGCGTAGACCAGCGCACCGAGCACCAAGGCTGCAACGCTCGCCCCGTAGCTCCAGCGAGGCCGCCCCTCGTGGGCCTCGGCGGCGGCATACGCCAGGGTTCTTGGTGACCCGAGCGCGAGGACCGCGGCACGGGAACCCTCGTGCGCCGCGGCCTCGGTCAGGTTGGCGGTGAGCTCCTGGCGCAGTGCTCTGCGGTCCATGCGGGGCACGCCACGGCTGTCCATCCAGAAGTCGTAGCGGGCCACGGCCCAGGCGATGCGTGACTGATCGAGAACCTTCATGCGGAATCCCCTCGCGGTGCGGAACCGGACCGGTGAGCAAGGTGGAGACGGTGCGGAACGCGACGGTGTTGAGCCGGCCGACACCGCCGGCGCGGTGGCGACATCGACGGCAGCGACCACGGTGCGCCAGGACTCGGCGCCGTTCACCAGCTCGGCGCGGCCGAGGTCCGTGGTGCGGTAGTACTTTGCGCGCCGGGCCGGAGGCCGAGCTCTCAAGCCGGGAGTCGAGCAGTCCGGCCGCCTCGAGTCGGGTGAGCGCGGGGTAGACCGTGCCTGCCGCGAGGTCGTCGAACCCGGGTTCCTTGAGCCGGGTGACGATGCTGTAGCCGTAGCCGTCCTCGTGGTTCAGCAGGCTCAGCAGCAGGAGGGCGAGGACCCCCTTGAGCATCTGTGCGTCGTGCCTCATGCACGAAGAGTGAGCCCGGTACTGTGCATCATCAAGTACTAGACATGGACAGAACTGCCGTCACAGCTCAGCGGTACTCAGGGTTGGGGTGATCGGGGTCGGGGTAGTCGAAGCGAGCGCCGGCATCCCACTCGGTGCGCTGGTTGCCGCCGACGGGGAAGCCGCCCGCGGCCCTGTACATGGCGGCGAGGTGCATGAGGTTCCACGTCATGAAGGTCGTGTTGCGCTGGGTGAACTCGTTCTGCGGGCCGCCGCTGCCGGGATCGAGGTAGGACGGACCGGGCCCGGCCTCGCCGATCCA
>JBDSKZ010000066.1:0-21617 GCA_039916625.1 Pedococcus sp. | reverse complement strand
CGCTCACGCCGTCGAGGAGGGCGGGCAGGGCGGCGACGAACGAGTCGAGCTGCTCGGTGGTGACGACCAGCGGCGGGGCCAGCCGCAGCGCATCCGGTGCCACCGGGTTCACGATGAAGCCGGCGTCCCGCGCAGCTGCGGCCACCGCTGCGGCCACTGGTGCCGCGAGGGTGATGGCACGCAGGAGGCCCCGTCCGCGGACCCCGGTGACGAGCGGATGGTCCAGCGCCCGGACCGCCTCGACGAGGTGCTCACCCGCCTTCGTTGCATGGTCGAGCAGTCCCTGCTCCTCGATGGTGGCGATGACGGCGAGCCCGGCCGCCGCGGCGAGCGGGTTGCCGCCGAAGGTCGAGCCGTGCTGCCCGGCCGTCAGCAGGCCGGAGACCTCGGCCCCGAACGTCACGAGCGCACCGATCGGCACGCCACCCCCGAGCCCCTTGGCGAGGGTGATGGCGTCCGGCACGATGCCTGCCTGCTGGAACGCGAACCACGTCCCGGTGCGCCCGATCCCGGTCTGGATCTCGTCCACGATGAGCAGCGCACCGTGCTCGGTGGTCAGCTCCCGAGCGAGCTGCAGGTAGGTCGCCCCGGGCTCCAGCACTCCCGCCTCACCCTGGACGGGTTCGAGCACGACGGCACCGGTGGTGGGTCCGACAGCAGCACGCAGGGCGGCCTCGTCGCCATACGGGACATGGCTCACCCCGGGGATGAGTGGCGCGAACGGCTCTCGGTAGGTCGCCTTGTGGGTGAGGGCGAGCGCACCGGTGGTGCGGCCGTGGAAGGCGCCCTCGGCGGCCACGATCGCGCTGCGACCCGTGCGCCGGCTGAGCTTGATGGCCGCCTCGATGGCCTCGGCGCCGGAGTTCGCGAAGAAGACGCGCGACCCTGCCGGGGCGTCGGCGATGCCGAGGAGCCGCTCGGCCAGGGCGATCTGGTTGGGCGTGGTGAACAGGTTGGAGACGTGGATCGCCTCTGCGGCCTGCTTGCTGATCGCCGCCACCAGTGCGGGGTGGCCGTGGCCGAGGGCATTGACGGCGATGCCCCCGACGAGGTCGAGGTAGCGCTTCCCGTCCACGTCCCAGACCCAGCAGCCGTCTCCGTGGGACAGGACCAGCGGGGGACGGCCGAAGACGCTCAGGACCGAGGTCTCGTAACGCCGGAGCAGCTCTTCGTTCGCGGTGGTCATCAGGCATGGCCTTTCGTGTCGTCGCTCGGGCCGGCGCCCGGGCCCTCGTCGGGGTCGGGGACGACCATCGTCCCGATGCCCTCGGAGGTGAACACCTCGAGCAGCAGCGAGTGCGGCTGGCGACCGTCGATGACGTGGGCCTGGGGGACGCCGTTGTCCACGGCGCGGACGCACGCCTCGAGCTTGGGGATCATCCCGGCGTCGACCCGGCCGAGCAGGTCCCGGGCGCCGCTGACCGACAGCGACGACAACAGCGAGTCGCGATCCGGCCAGTCGGCGTAGACACCCTCGACGTCGGTGAGCATGACGAGCTTGTGGGCGCCGAGGGCCACGGCCAGGGCGGCGGCAGCGGTGTCGGCATTGATGTTGAGCACCTGGCCGTCGACGTCGAGGTCGGGCGCGACGGTCGAGACGACGGGGATCCGCCCCGCATCGAGGATGTCCTGCACCGCCCCGGGGTTCACGGTGACGACGTCACCGACGAGCCCCAGGTCCACCACCTCGCCATCGACCTCGACCCCGCGCCGCCGGGCCCCGAACAAGCCGGCGTCCTCGCCGGACAGGCCCACAGCCACCGGGCCGTGCTGGTTGAGCAGCCCGACCAGCTCGCGACCCACCTGTCCGGTGAGCACCATACGGACGACCTCCATGACCTCGGGCGTCGTGACCCTCAGCCCGCCCCGGAACTCGCTCTCGAGGCCGAGTCGGCCGAGCATCTGCGCGATCTGGGGTCCGCCGCCGTGCACGACGACCGGACGCAGCCCGGCGTAGCGCAGGAAGGCGACGTCCTGGGCGAAGGCGGCCTTGAGCTCGTCGTCGACCATGGCGTTGCCGCCGTACTTGACCACGACGAGCGAGCCGCGGAAGCGCTCGAGCCAGGGCAGGGCCTCGACGAGGGTCTGGGCCTTGCCCCGGGCGACACGCAGGGCAGCCTTGCCGATGTGACCGCGCACCGTGCTCGTGGAGGTGGTGCTGGGGGTGGCGCCGGACGTGGTTGCGACGGTGGGGACGGGAGGGACGGTCATGGCTGCCTTCAGCTCGAGTAGGCCGAGTTCTCGTGGACGTATTCGTGGGTGAGGTCGTTGGTCCACACCGTGGCCGCGGCATCGCCGGCGTGCAGGTCGACGAGCACGTGGACCTCGCGGGCGCTGAGGTCGACCAGGGAGCGGTCCTCACCGACGCCACCGGCCCGGCAGACCTGCACACCGTTCATCGAGACGTCCAGCAGCTGGGGGTCGAAGGCCGCCTGCGTCGTACCGACCGCTGCCAGCACCCGACCCCAGTTGGGGTCGTTGCCGAACACCGCACACTTGAAGAGGTTGTTGCGGGCCACCGAGCGCGCGACCTCGAGGGCGTCGGCCTCGTGGGCGGCCGAACGCACCTCGATGGCGATGTCGTGGTGGGCCCCCTCGGCGTCCGCGATGAGCTGCCGCGACAGGCTGGCGCACACCTGCGTGACCGCAGCAGCGAGCTCGCCGTCGCCGGGGGTGACGCCCGACGCACCGGAGGAGAGCAGCAGCACGGTGTCGTTGGTCGACTGGCAGCCGTCGGAGTCGATCCGGTCGAAGGTCGTCGCCGTGGCCTCCCGCAGGACGGTGTCGAGCTCACCCTCGCCGACCGCGGCGTCGGTGGTGAGGACGACGAGCATCGTGGCCAGGGCGGGGGCGAGCATGCCCGCGCCCTTGGCCATGCCGCCAACGCTCCAACCATCGCGCTGGGCCACCGCCTGCTTGTGCACGGTGTCGGTCGTCCTGATCGCGATGGCGGCGTCCTCGCCACCAGCCAGGTGCAGTGCTGTCGCAGCGGCTTCGACCCCGGCGAGCACCTTGTCCATCGGCAGGCGCTCGCCGATCAGTCCGGTCGAGCACACGACGACGTCACCGGCGCAGACACCGAGGACCTCGGCCACCTTCTCGGCAGTCGTGTGCGTGTCGGCGAAGCCCGGGGCGCCGGTGCAGGCGTTGGCCCCGCCGGAGTTGAGGACCACGGCGTCCACCCGGCCGTCGGTGAGCACCTGGCGCGACCACGTCACCGGCGCAGCCTCCACGCGGTTGCTCGTGAAGACGGCAGCGCCGTGGTGGTCCGGGCCGTCGTTGACCACCAGCGCGAGATCGGGCGCCCCGGTGCTCTTGAGACCGGCAACCACTCCGGAAGCGCGGAAGCCAGCAGGGGTCGTGGTGCTCACGGGGAACCTCCGGAGAGCTTGGCCGGGGCGACGGTCTGCCCACCGCGGCGCCAGGTGTCGGATGCGTCGTCGGCACGGTCGCTGTCCACGAGGATCCAGTCCGTGTCGTAGGTCGACAGTGCGAGGATGCTGATCTTCTTGCGGGCCAACGGTTCCAGCAGACCGGAGAGGACACCCACCATGGTGAAGTCGAGCGGCCCGGCGATCTCGAACGCGGTGAGCGGACCCTCCTTCTGGACACCGTCCGGCAGCGCGTCGAACGCGGAGATGATCGAGGTCTCGCTGTCCGTGTAGGTGATCGACGCCAACGGACCGGTCCGCCAGTCCCACGACGGCTCCTGCCCCGCGGGCAGCCGGACGAAGGCGACGTCCTGGTCGTGGCGCATCAGGTGCAGGGGCAGGCTCACGGCGCCACCCCCGCCGCGGGGAGGCCGGTGGTCTCGGGCATCCCCAGCGCGAGGTTCATGCACTGCACGGCGGCTCCCGCGGTGCCCTTGGTCAGGTTGTCCACGGCTGCGACGACGACGACCCTGCGCACTCGCTCGTCGACGACGACCTGGAGGTGCACGCTGTTGCTGCCGAGGACGCTCCCCGTCGACGGCCACGACCCCTGGGGCAGGACGTGGACGAAGGGCTCGGCGGCATACGCCTGCTCCCAGACGGCCCGCACGCGGGCGGGGTCGACGCCCTCGGCGAGTGGCGCCGTGCAGGTGGCGAGGATGCCGCGCGGCATCGGAGCCAGCGTGGGCGTGAACGAGACGGTCACGTCGTGCCCGGCGGCCAGCGACAGGTTCTGCTCGATCTCGGGGGTGTGGCGGTGGGTGCCACCCACTGCGTAGGGCGACATCGCACCCATGACCTCGGCGCCCAGCAGGTGGGGCTTGAGGGACCTGCCAGCCCCGGAGATGCCGGAAGCGGCGACCACGACGACGTCGTGTGCTGCCAGGACGCCCGCGGCGAAGCCCGGGGCCAGGGCCAGGGAGACCGCGGTCGGGTAGCAACCCGGGACAGCCACCTGCCGCGCGCCCACCAGCGCGTCCCGCTGCCGGGCTCCATCGCCCACTGGTAGCTCGGGCATGCCGTAGGCCCACGTGCCCGCGTGCGGCGTGTCGTAGAAGGACCTCCAGGCCTTGGCATCGCGCAGCCGGAAGTCGGCGCCGCAGTCAATGACCACGACGTCGTCGGCGAGCTCGGCAGCAAGCGTGCCCGAGTGGCCGTGCGGAAGGGCGAGGAAGACCACCTGGTGCCCGGCCAGCGTCGCGGGGGTGGTCTCCTCGATCACGCGGGACGCCAGTGGCGCCAGGTGCGGGTGGACGGCGCCGAGCAGCTGCCCGGCGCTCGAGGCAGCCGTGACTGCACCGATCTCCACCTCGGGGTGCGCCAGCAACAGCCGCAGGATCTCTCCCCCGGCATAGCCGCTGGCTCCGGCGACTGCCACGCTCTGCATATGAATGAACATACACGCTGAAGCAAGTTCATGCAGGAACCGCCTCCGCCCGCGGGCCAGCGGCCCGTTGACGTCATCACCCCAGGGGGTCGTCGTCTCCCCACGGCACGAGGGTGATCATGCGGTCGGTGGCGTCCAGACCCCCGGCCGCGCGGTCCCGGAGCGAGGCCGGGGTGTCGACGCCGGCACGGACCATCCGGCCAGACCAGACGTCGTGGTCCCCTGCCGCCAGGGCCAGGGCCAGGGCAGTGACCTCACCGGGATCGGTCCACTCGGTGCGTCCTTCATGGCCCACCATCGCCTCGGTCATGTCGGTCCGCACGACCCCGGGCGCAAGGTCGAACGCGAAGACGCCGTGGTCCCGACCGGCGAGGTCCGTGGACCCGGTCAGCCGCGCCAGTGCGGTCTTGCTCGCGTGGTACGCCGAGGCCACCGCGCCGGGACGCACCCCCGCCCCACTGTTGAGGTTGATGACCCGGCCGGTCCCGGCTGCCACCATGTGGGGAAGCACGGCGTGGGTCACGAGGAACGGCCCGAGGACGTTGACCTCCATGGTCCGCCACCACTCGTCGGGGTCGGCCTCGTGGATCGGCACCTCGGTGTCGATGACCCCGGCATTGTTGACCAGCACGTCGATCCGACCGTGGCGGGCGAGCACGGCGCCCACCCAGCGGTCGACGGCCACCCGGTCGGTGACGTCGGCGACGTCGCGCGATCCGCGCTCCACCGCATACCCGGCCTGCTCGAAGGCGTCCGCGAGGTGCTTGCCGATTCCTCGAGAGGCACCGGTGACCAGCGCGACGGGAGGAGTCACCGCTGCACCGCGCCGGTGCGCTCGGCGGCGGCGGCGACTGCGGAGTCGCGCAACCCGCTGACCTCGTCGGTGGTCAGCGTTCGCTCCGCTGCCCGGAAGGTCAGGCGGTAGGCGAGCGACTTGCGCCCCTCGCCGACCTGCTCCCCGCGGTAGATGTCGAACAGCTGCACCGACTCCAGGCGGTCGCCGGCCCCGGAGCGCAGCGCCGTCTCGACGTGCCCGGCAGGCACGTCCTCTGCGACCACCAGGGCCACATCGGTGTGCGCCGGCGGGTAGGTCGACAGCTCTGTCGCCTGCCGCGGCACACCGGTCGCAGCGACGAGGACGTCGACATCGAGCTCAGCCGCCACCGTGCGCGCGGGCAGGTCGAGGGCAGAGGTGACCTTGGGGTGCAGCTCGCCCGCGTGGCCGACGACGGTGCCGTCCTGCAGGGTGATGCTGGCCACCCGACCGGGGTGCCACGGCGAGCGCTCGGTCGCGGCGACCACGAGGTCCAGACCCAGGGCGGTCCCCAGCGCCAGCGCCCAGGCGACGGCGTCGGAGGCGTCGACCTTGCGGGCGGGGGCCCAGGGCCCACCGCGCTCGACGTCACCGGCAGCGGCCATGGCGACGTGCCGCGGCTGCTCGGGGACGGCGCCGCGGATCTGCGCCAGCGTGTCGGCGTCGGGCCGGACCTCGATGCCCGGCACCGGGGCGTTCGACGGCTCCTCGCGACCGATGGTGACCAGACCCAGCTCGTAGACCGCGACGTCACGCTGCCCGCGGGCGATGTTTCGGCGCAGAGCATCCAGCAGCGTGTCGAGCACCGAGGTGCGCAGCAGCGGGAGCTCGTCGGACAGCGGGTTCACCAGCGACTCGGACCGGCGCCGGACGTCCTGGGGTGGGTACCCGAGCGCGTCGAACAGGGTGCGCGCCACGAAGGGGTAGGTCAGCACCTCGACCAGGCCCTGATGGGCCAACGTGGCGGCGATGACCCGGCGGACACGCTGGCCGTGGGTCAGTCCGTGGCCGGCCCTGGGGGTCGGCAGGACGGAGGGGATCTGGTCATAGCCGCGCACCCGCGCGACCTCTTCCACCAGGTCGGGTCCGGTGGCGAGGTCCGGTCGCCAGGAGGGCGGCAGGACGGTGACAGAGCTGCCGGCGACCCCGGCGACCTCGCAGCCGATGGCTTCCAGGGTGCCCACCACCTCGTCGTGGGGGTAGTCGAGCCCGACGTAGCGCGTCGGCAGCGTCGTGTCGAAGCTGATCGGCCCGCGGCGGGTGCGCAGGTCGACGTCGGTGACGGCTGGGTCAGCCGTGCCCCCACCGTGGCGGACGAGCAGGTCCACGGCGAGCTGGGCTGCCGCGGCGGCCACAGCCGGGTCGACCCCGCGCTCGAACCGCTTGGACGCCTCGGTCGCGAGCCGGTGACGGCGTGCGGACCGCGCGATCGAGATCGGGTCGAAGTGGGCCGCCTCGATGAGGACGTCGGTCGTCGAGGACGTGACCTCGGACGAGGCCCCACCCATGACGCCCGCGATCGCGAGCGGACGGTCGAGGCCGTCGACGACGAGCAGGTCCTGCGGGTCGAGCGCTCGGGCGACGCCGTCCAGGGTGGTGAGCTTCTCCCCCACCCTGGCCCGGCGCGTACCGACCCCACCCGTGAGGGTGGACAGGTCGAACGCGTGCAAGGGCTGGCCGAGCAGCATCATCACGTAGTTGGTGACGTCGACGGCCACCGAGATGGGGCGCATGCCGAGCTGGGTGAGCCGCTTGGCCATCCACTGCGGCGAGGACGCCGAGGTGTCGACGCCGCGCACGATGCGGGCGACGTAGCGGTCACAACCGGCCACACCGTCGATGGGCGCCTCGTCGGTGACGTCCACGGCATACCCGTCGGCGGTGGTCGTGGCCACGACGAGGTCCGCCGGGTCGCGGAACGCGCCCCCGGTCGACAGGGCGTACTCCCGGGCGATCCCGCGCAGGGAGAAGCAGTAGCCACGGTCGGGGGTGACGTTGACCTCGACGACCTCGTCGCCGAGCCCGAGCAGCGCGATCGCATCGTCACCGGGGCTGAGGGCGGCCGCCGCCTGATCGCCCAGGAGCTCGGACAGCACGATGATCCCGTCGTGGTCCTCGCCGAGGCCGAGCTCGAGGGCCGAGCAGATCATGCCGTTGGAGACGTGGCCGTAGGTCTTGCGGGCCGAGATCTCGAACCCCCCGGGCAGGACCCCCCCGGGCAGGACACAGACCACGAGGTCACCGGTGGCGAAGTTGTGCGCGCCGCACACGATCTCCTGCGCCTTGCCCTCGTCGACCCGCTGACCGTGGTCGCCCACGTCGACCGTGCACCAGTTGATCGTCTTGCCGTTCTTCTGCGGCTCGGGCTCCACACTCAGGACCCGGCCGACGACGAGGGGGCCACTGATGTCGCCACCGCTGCGCCCCTCCTCCTCCAGCCCGACGCGGACCAGGGCGGCAGCGATGTCGGCACCGGTGGCGTCGGCGGGCACCTCGGCCAGCTCACGAAGCCAGGACACAGGCGCGTGCATCAGATCTCCATCCCGAACTGGCGGGAGAAGCGGACGTCTCCCTCGACGATGTCGTGCATGTCCCCCACGCCGTGCCGCAGCATCAGCGAACGCTCGATACCGAGCCCGAACGCGAACCCGGAGTAGCGCTCCGGGTCGACGCCGGCGGCGCGCAGCACCCTCTGGTTGACCATGCCGCAGCCTCCGAGCTCGATCCACCCCGTGCCTCCGCAGGTGCGGCAGGACGAGTCCTGCCCACTGCAGATCCAGCACTGGCAGTCGATCTCGGCGCTCGGCTCGGTGAAGGGGAAGTAGTTGGGCCGCAGCCGCGTGACGATGCCGTCCCCGAACAGGCGCTGGACGAAGGCGTCGAGGGCGCCCTTGAGGTGGGCCATGGTGATGCCCTCGTCGACGACCAGGCCCTCGAACTGGTGGAACACCGGTGTGTGCGTCGCGTCGAGGTCGTCGGTACGAAAGACCTTGCCGGGGCACAGCACGTAGATGGGCGGCTCACGGTCGAGCATGGTGCGGATCTGCACCGGCGAGGTATGCGTGCGCAGCACCAGGCCGCTACCGCTCGGGGCGACGAAGAACGTGTCGGCCTCACCGCGGGCCGGGTGGTCCGGCGAGAGGTTGAGGGCGTCGAAGTTGAGCCACTCGGACTCGACCTCGGGACCCTCGGCGATCTCCCACCCCATCGCGACGAAGATGTCCTCGATGCGCTCGGACACCAGGCTGATCGGGTGCCGCGCCCCCAGCGGACGGCGCGGGGCGCGGACGGTCAGGTCGAGCGTCTCCTCCACGAGGATCCGCTGGTCGCGCTCGGCCTCGAGGTCGGCCTGCCGGGCGGTCAGTGCCTGGCCGACACGACCGCGGGCCTGGCCGACGCGCTTGCCGGCTTCGGCCTTGGCGCTCGGCGGCAGGGCGCCGATCTCACGGTTGGCCAGCGCCAGGGGACTCTTCTCCCCCTGGTGCGCGAGGCGGGCGGCCTTCAGCCCATCGAGCGAGTCGGCGGCGGCGATGGCGGCCACAGCGTCGCTGACGGCCTGGTCGATTGCCGCCGGGTCCAGGGCGGCGACCTCGACGGGGTCGTACTGCTTGTTGGGTCCTGACATGCCACTTCCTCTTTCGGCGCAGCCTCGGGGGCTCTGCACCCGTGGGCGCACACGGCTCGGCGCCCGGGTCGGGCCCACCGAGTCTAGGGGCGCACGGCGGCAGTCCCGGGGCTGGGTTCCCCTCGGACGTCGGCGCCGGATGGGTCGCTCAGGCGAGGTAGTCCGGCGGCTCCGACGGCAGGCTGAGGCGGAACTGGGCCCCCCCGCTGGGGGCCGACTCGACCTGGACCTGACCGCCGTGCGCCTCGACGAGACCCTTGACGACGTAGAGCCCCAGGCCGGTGCTCCCCCGGCTGGCGCCGTGCCAGAACCGGCTGAACACGATGTCGCGGTGGTCGGGCGCGATGCCCTTCCCCTCGTCGCTGACGACCAGGTCGATGCCCTGGTGGTGGTGGCCCTTGGACGCGAGCAGGTTCTGCGCGTCACCGCCCGCCTTGCTGGCCGCGAGGGTGATGACGCCCTCGCCGTGGCGGAAGGCGTTCTCGATGAGGTTGGACAAGATCTGGTCCAGCCGGTCGGGGTCGGCCCAGACCTCGGGCAGGTCCTCGGGGACATCGATGGTGAACCGGTCGCGCTCGTGCCCGATGGCCACGGCGCGCTCGACGTGCCGGCCGTAGACCGCGGCGACATCGATGGGCCGGGAGCGGATCTGCAGGCGGCCGGCGTCGATGCGCGAGATGTCGAGCAGCTCGGTGATCAGACGGGTGACCCGGTCGGCGTCCGCCTCGATCGTCTCGATCATGAGGCGCTTCTGGTCGTCGGTGAAGCGGTCCCAGCGGCGCAGCAGCGTCGAGGAGAAGCCCTTGACCGACGTCAGCGGTGACCGCAGCTCGTGGGCGACCGTGGAGATCAGGGCGGCGTGGTCGGCCTCGAGCCGGCGACGGGCCTCGGCGTCCCGAACCATGACGATGACGCGGTTGACCGGCTGGTTGCGCCCGGGCCGCAGGTACTTCGCGGTGACGAGGACCTCCCGGCCGCCCTCCAGCATGAGGAACTTCTCGCGGTGGCCAGTGCGGATGTTGAGGCCGGACCAGGGGTCGGTGGCCTCCCACCAGTCGGTGCCGTCGCTGTCGCGCAGCGACAGCGCCTCACGGATGTCGCGACCGACGAGGTCGCGAGGCGACATACCCAGGACCTGCACCGCGCGGCGGTTGAGGAAGCTGATCCGGGCGTCTGCCTCGGCAGCCACCATCCCGTCGGGGAGCAGCTCGCTGGCCATCGCGGCCCGCTCGGGGTCGAGGATGGAGCCGGGCCGGTAGTCCATGCCGGGAACCCTAGCCCTTCTGTGCTGCGGCTGAGGCGTAGACACAGATCGTGGCGGCCATCGCGAGGTTGAGCGACTCGGCAGCACCATAGATCGGGACGCGCACGACCTCGTCGCACTGCGCCCGGACCTCCTCGTCCAACCCCCACGCCTCGTTGCCCATGACCCAGGCGTGCGCCGGAGCGAGGTCCGCATCCGGGAGCAGGACGGTGCCTGCGCCATCGGCCGCCAGGACCCGGACACCGGCCTCCCGAAGGCGCGCGATGGTGGCGGCGACCGGGAGCCCGGTCACGACGGGCAGGTGGAACAGCGACCCTGCGGTGGAGCGCACCACCTTGGGTGAGAGGACGTCGACCGAGGCGTCGCTGACCAGGACGGCGTCGGCACCGGCGGCGTCGGCGCCGCGGATGACCGTACCGGCGTTTCCGGGGTCGCGGACGTTGGTCAGCAGGACCAGCAACCGGGGTGACGCCGCCAGGACGTCGTCGAGGGAGGCAGCCGGCACGCGGCACACGGCCGCGAGGCCCTGCGGCGTCGGCGTGTCACCCATCGCCGCGAGCACCTCGTCGGTGACCTCGTGGACGGGCAGGCCGGCGACCGTCGCGGCCGCGACGACCTCGACGTAGCGGTGGGCCGCGTCCGGGGTGAGGTAGAGGTCGATCACCAGCTCCGGGTGGTGGCGGACCACCTCGCGCACCGACTGCGGACCCTCGACGAGGAACCGGCCGGTCTTGTCACGCACCGAGCGCCGGGACAGCGCCCGGACCGACTTCACGCGATCCGACCTGGGGTTGGTCAGAGGGGTGCTCGGCTGGGGCATGTCCCGGCGCTCGGGTGCAGTGCTGTGAGGCGCTGGATCAGGCGTTCGCGGTCTCGGCCACGGCCGGGACATTCGCGCGCGAGATCTCGACGAGGGCCGCGAAGGCTGCCTCGTCGTTGACGGCCAGCTCGGCCAGCATGCGACGGTCGACCTCGATCTCAGCGGCCTTCAGGCCCTGGATGAAGCGGTTGTACGTCATGCCGTTGGCGCGGGCGCCGGCGTTGATGCGCTGGATCCACAGGCGACGGAAGTCGCCCTTGCGGGCGCGACGGTCACGGTAGGCGTAACCGAGGCTGTGGGTGACCTGTTCCTTGGCCTTGCGGTAGAGGCGCGAACGCTGTCCGCGGTAACCGCTGGCGCGCTCGAGGACGACCCGGCGCTTCTTATGGGCGTTGACTGCCCGCTTCACGCGTGCCACGTGAGTTCTCCTTGCTGTCTAGCTGCTTGCCGCGGCTGCTTGCTGAGCCCCGACCAAACAAAGGGTGGGTGGGTCGGACCTACTTGCCGAGGAGCTTCTTGACCTTCTTGGCGTCCGGCTTGGACACCTCGACGTCGTTCGCGATCGAGCGCGTGAAGCGCGAGGACTTGTGCTCCAGGAGGTGGCGACCGCCAGCCTGCTCCCGCATGACCTTGCCCGTGCCGGTGATCCGGAAGCGCTTCTTCGCACCGGAGTGCGTCTTCATCTTCGGCATGAGGCCGATCTCCTTGCTGTTGGTGTAGCCGTGTCGTTCGTGCAGGTGGTTCAGGGGTGGAGCCGACCTCAGGTGGCCGGCTGCGTGGTCTCTGCCTCGGGGGCGGTGGGCTCGGCAGCGATCTCCTCGGAGACGTCCTGCGCCTGGTCTGCGTCAGCCTCGTGCGCCGAGGTGGCGCTCCGGGCGCGACGCTGCTCTGCCATCGCCTCGGACTTCTTCTTGGTCGGACCGAGCACCATGATCATGTTGCGACCGTCCTGCTTGGGGGCCGACTCGACCGTGCCCAGCTCGATGACGTCCTCGGCGAGGCGCTGCAACAGGCGAAAGCCCAGCTCGGGGCGCGACTGCTCGCGTCCACGGAACATGATCGTCACCTTGACCTTGTCGCCGCCCTTGAGGAAGCGCTCGACGTGGCCCTTCTTGGTGCCGTAGTCGTGCGGGTCGATCTTCGGGCGGAGCTTGATCTCCTTGATGACCGTGTTGACCTGGTTCTTACGTGCTTCGCGCGCCTTCAGTGCGGCTTCGTACTTGAACTTGCCGAAGTCCATGAGCTTGGCGACTGGAGGCTTGGCCATCGGGGCCACCTCGACGAGGTCGAGGTCGGCCTCGGCGGCAAGCCGCAGCGCGTCCTCGACGCGCACGATGCCGACCTGTTCTCCGTTGGGGCCAACCAACCGCACTTCCGGCACCCGGATGCGGTCGTTGATGCGAGGCTCGCTGATGGTGGTGCTCCTTCGGTCAGGGAATGTCCGACCGCACCCAACGAGAAGAGGCTCCTCGCCGCTGTCGCGCGAGAAGCCCCACCAGTTCCGTCACGGGTGCCCCGAGACTCCGTGTGCTGCGCGGCTCACGCCCGCGGCACACGCCTCGGTGACCCGGGAACCCGGCGACCTGTGTGGTCGACGCGGGTGGAAGCAGGTGCTGCTCCTCTTGCACACCGCGCCCCTTGCGTGGCCACCCGAAGGCGACCCCGTGAGTGGTCACGGCCGGTCGATCTGCAAGGCTACCAGCGTGAGCACGCAATCTCCCAATCCCCCTCCGGTCACCGCCGAGCACGGCGACGTTGCCGCGCAGACCCGCGACATCTCCGAGGTGCCTGCCGTCGAGGTCATCACCACCGCGGCGATTCACCTGATGAGTGCAGCTGCGGTCAAGTGTGGGCTGGCCGAGGGTCCTGACGGCGCCGACCACCTCGACCTCGACGAGGCGCGGCGCCTCATCAACGCCCTCGCCGGACTGATCACCACATCGGCCCCGGACCTCGGGAGCCAGCACGCGGCTCCCCTGCGGGACGGGCTGAAGTCGCTGCAGCTGGCGTTCCGCGAGGCGTCGGTCATCCCGGACCCGCCCGGCGAGGGCCCCGGCGAGAAGCTCACCGGCTCGGTCGTCTGACCCTCGGTCGTCCGACCCTCGGTGGCGCTACTCAGACCGTGGCGGCCGCCCGGCCCCTCGGTGGCGCTACTCAGACCGTGGCGGCCGCCCGGGTGCGTGCGTGGGACTGCTGGGCCCGGTCCGCGCGGTGGCGGCGAGCGCGACCAGAGGTCGCCACCGCGCCGATGAGGGCGACGACGACCCCGGCCACGGCGACCACGACGAACCCGGCGCCCCAGCCGCCCACGTCGATGGCCACTCCCGCGAGGGGTGCACCCAGGGCCATACCCCCGGTCATGAACGAGCCGTGCCACCCCATCGCCTCACCGCGAGCTGCGGCAGGGACCACTCGGCTGACCTGGTCGACAGTCGCGGTGATCGTCGGGGCACAGAGCAGCCCGGCGACGAACCCGAGCACGGCCAGCGAGGGCGCGCCCGCTGCGAGCGCCATCGGCGCCGTGGCGGCAGCCAGCCCACCGAGCAGCCAGAAGGCCGAGAAGGCGCGGTGCAGTCCACCGTAGACCAGGCCACCGATGAGCGAGCCGAAGCCCCACACGGCCAGGACCCAGCCGATGGATCCCGGGGTGTCGAACGCCCGCAACGCCGCGATGAAGGCGATGTCGGAACCACCGAGCACCAGCGTGGTGGCGGTGGCGCCGAGGCAGATCACGATGAACTGCGGACGGAACCACGCCGAGCGCGGCACCGTGGCAGCCGCGGACAGCGGGATGCCCTGGTCGTCGACCCCGCGCTCCACCTCCTCCCGGATGACGGGGTTGGCGACCCACAGCAGGATGCCGGCCGCCACGCCGCCCATCTGGATGACGAACAACACCCACGTCGTCGGCCAGACCGTGGCAGCCCAGACGCCGAGCGCCGGACCGATCATGAACGACAGCTCGATGGCCACCGAGTCGAGAGAGATGGCGGTGCGACGGTCGTCCTCGGGCACCGCTGCGAGGATCGCCTGGCGGATGATCGAGAACGACGGGACGACGAACAGACCAGCCAGCGAGGCCAGGGCCAGCAGCGGCCAGTAGGACACGAACGGCGCCACCGACCAGCAGCCGGCCGCCACCACGATGGACGGCAGGACGACGCGGCGCAGCCCCAACCGGTCGAGCAGCCGCCCCCGCCACGGTCCGCTGATGGCGATGGCCACGGTCGCCGCAGCCGAGACCAGCCCGGCCGCGCCATAGGACCGACCCAGGGCGGCGACGACGTGCAGGGTCAGCACGACGCTGCCGGCGAAGATGGGCATCCGCACGAGCAGCCCGAGCAGCAGCGCCCGCCTCACGGCGGCGCTGGCCAGGACACGGCGGTAACGGGCTATCGGCACGATGCCACTGTCCCAGTAACCGGCGGTACCGGCCAACTGCATAATTGCGCGGCAGCAGGCCGGGCACTCGGCCCACCACGGGTCGGTCAGGGCAGCACGGTGCCGAGGTTGCACTTCTTGTCGAGGCGCAGCTGCTTGCGCGGGTCGGCCGGCGTCGCCAGCGCCTCGCCCGGGGCCACGTCGAAGAAGGTGCCGACCAAGGTGATCGTCTTCGTGCCCTGGTTGAACGCGGTGTGCAGGTCGGGGCCGGGTTCCACGAACACGGTTCCGGCGGCGTAGGGGCGCACCTTGCAGTCGCTGGCGCGCACGTAGCTGAGCTCTCCTCCGGAGACGACGCTGACCAGCACCGGGCCGGGATGGACGTGCCACGGGAAGGAGTCGCCGGGCTCCAGCTCGAACGTCGCGGTGGCGATGCCTGCGGGATGGCGCAGCCGGATGACCTCTCGGCGTGCTCCCTCGATCTTGACGTCGAGCCTGATCTGCACCCGGTCGGTGAACTGGGTCGGCCCGTCCGGGCCCAGGAAGGCGTTGGTCACGGCGGGACGACCCGTGGCGCGGAACTCCTCGTTGCCACCGCCGCCACCTGCGCCGCCGGCGGCGACGGGCGCTGCGGAGAGCAGGGCCAGCGTGGTGGCGCCGCCGACCGCTGCGACCGTG
Organism: Pedococcus sp.; assembly: GCA_039916625.1. Taxonomy (GTDB): domain Bacteria; phylum Actinomycetota; class Actinomycetes; order Actinomycetales; family Dermatophilaceae; genus Pedococcus. Next base: position 6,217 of record JBDSKZ010000066.1, on the reverse strand, counting down.
AGCTTCTTGGAAGGAGCGTGCATGGGACTCACCTTTGCTCTCCCTCGGCAGCCGCCGAGGGCTTGATGTTCTGGTTGATGTGGAAGACGTTGTCGGGGTCGTAGCGATGCTTGATCCGGGCAAGCCGCTCGTAGTTCGGGCCGTAGGAGGCGCGCACCCTTTCGGCACCCTCCTCCATCAGGAAGTTGACATAGGCCGAGCCGGTCGAGTGGGGGTGCAGCTCGTCCCAGTAGGACGTGGTCCAGTCGGTGAGCCGGGCCGCCGTGGCCGGGTCCGGGTCGACGCCGACGATCACGCCGGCCCACCCTCCCGACCGGTGTGCGAACGCAGTCTCACCGGCATCCACCCGGGCTACGGCGCCGTCTATCGGGTAGAGGTGCATGGTCGAGTGGCCGGTGGGCAGCAGGGCCCCGAACTTCTCGTGGACGGCGATCGCCTGGTCGCTGATGGTCGAGAAGTAGTCGGCGCGCCAGTACCACTGCAGACCCGGTGGGTACAGCCCGTCGAAGGCGCTCTGCAACGTCGTGAAGGCCATGGCGTGCAGGCCGGTCATGAGGGGGTCGCCGAAGTCCCGGATCGGTGCGAATGCCTCGGCGGCGACGTCGTGCGGGCCGGTCCAGCACCACACGATCCCGCAGGCCCGGCGACCCCACAGGTGCTCGGGAAAGGGGGGCGCGGGTGGCACCGTGAGCAGGCCCAGCCAGCCGCTGAGCTCCTCGGGAAGGGTGGGCAGCAGCTCGCGGTACCAGCGCATCACCTTGTCGGTGTCGGCGATGTCGTAGAGCACGGGGCCTCCGTAGACGACGCCGTCCTCGCCGATCTCGTGACAGCGGAACGTGAAGGAGGTGACGACCCCGAAGTTGCCGCCGCCACCGCGAAGAGCCCAGTAGAGGTCCGGGTGCTCCTGCTCCGAGGCGGTGACCGGGGTCCCGTCGGCCAGGACCACGTCGGCAGCCAGCAGGTTGTCCACGGTGAGGCCGAAACGGCGACTGAGGTAGCCGATGCCGCCCCCGAGGGTCAACCCGCCCACCCCGGTCGAGCTGAGGAAGCCCGATGGGGTGGCGAGGCCGAAGCCGACCGTCGCATGGTCGACGTCACGCCAGGTGCAGCCGCCGTCGGCCCGGACCGTCCGGGCCTGCGGGTCCACCGTCACACCGTGCATCGGGGCGAGGTCGATCACCAATGCGCCGTCGCGCACCCCGAGCCCTGCGGCGTTGTGGCCTCCGCCGCGGATGGCGACGTCGAGGCCGTGGTCGCGGGCGAACCCGAGGCAGGCGCGCACATCGACGGCGTCGCGACAGCCCGCGATGGCGGCCGGACGCTGGTCGACCATGGCGTTGTAGACGGCTCTGGCCCGGTCGTAGTCCGGGTGGTCCGGCAGGGTGAGGTGGCCGAGCAGCGCGGCGCTCAGGTCGTCATAGGGCGCAGAGGCGGGGGCGTCGGTACGCGTTTCGGTGGTCGTCATGCTCGTTCTCCTGGGTCAGGACTGCTTCGATGGGGACTTGAAGCGAACCTAGGGAGACCGGCGTTCCCTCAGCGTTCCTGCCGGCGTTCGAGCTCGGGACCCCACCAGGCATCGGTCTGCTCCGCGGCGGCTTTCCGGGCCTGCGCAAGCGTGCCGGCTGCGGACCTTGAGTCCGGCTGCAGCTCGGCCAGAAGGGTCAGCCAGTAGGCCGCCCTGGCCAGCGACCCGCTGCGCCGCAGGTGGTCGCAGCCCCGCTGGGCCCGCCGGAGCCCGGCCGGCCCGCCCAGCACCCAGCCACCGAGCACCTCGGCCCAGTCGCCGTAGTAGGCGAACTCGTGGCGTCTGCACAGGACGCGCAGCTCGGCCACCAGCTCCTCGAGCCGCTCGTGGTCGCCCACCAGCTGCCGGGTGAGGCAGCCGTAGGCCAGAGCCACCGCCAGGGAGTAGGGATGCTGCCCCTCCCGGGCACGGTCGATGGCCTCCTGGGCGCGGGTCGCGGCGTCGGTACTCGCACCATCGCGCCAGGCCGCGTGGGCCGACCACGCTCGAGCGTGCACCCAGCCCAAGGCGCCGTACGGCATGGTCTCGTCTCCGAAGCCGGTGCACGCATCGTCGAAGGCGACGAGCGCGGCCTCGGACCTGCCTATGTGCAGCTCGGACCCTGCGAAGCACAGCTGGGCCCGGGGAAGTCGTGGGTCGTCCGGCCCGGTCAGCTCGCGCAGCTGCCCGGCGATCGCGTGCGCCTCCTGGTTGCGCCCGCGGACGAACCGCGAGGCCCACAGGCCCATCAGCCCGGTGACGACCGACTCGTCGTCGTGCAGTCGTCGGCCGAGCTCTACGGTGCGCTCCATCGTCTGGCGGACCTCGGCGTGGGCATAACCGCGGGTCGCGTTCAGGGGGGCGGCCAGGATCTCCAGGCAGGCGAGCTCCTGCCGGTCGCGGTCTGGTCCGGGGGGCAGCTCACTGACGAGGTCGAGGCTGGTGCGAGCAAGCCGAATCGCCTCCGCATGGGCGAACAGGCCGGCAGCGGTCTCTGCGGCCCGGCGGGAGAAGGTCAACGCCCGGTCCCGGTCGCCCGCCTTGCGGTACTGCTCGGCCAGCGGAGCGGCGATGTCGTCGAGCCGGTGGCTGTTGAGCTGCTCCAACGCCGCAGCCAACCGTCGGTGCAGCAGCCACCGTCGCGGTGGGCTGACCTGTTCCAGGGCCACCTCGCGGAGCAGGTCGTGGCTGAAGTCGTACTGGCCGTCCCGCTGTGCGCGCACCATGCCGAGTCGCCACAGCTCGTCCACGGCGACCACGACCCGTGCGTCGTCGAGGTCGCTGGCCTGGCACATCAGGGGCAGCGAGAAGTTCCGTCCCCAGGCCGCCGCCAGCGCGGCCAGCTCCCTCGCCTCGGTGCCGGCCTGCTCGAAGCGCCGCCGCAGGATGGCGGTCGGGGCGTTCGAGGCACCGTTCGCGGTGCGGGCGGCCTCAACGATGTAGAGGGGGAAACCGCCGGTGGCCGCGTGCCAGCGGTCCAGTCGCTCGCCCTCGGGACGTTCTCCGTTCAACAGGCCTACCAGGTCGGCGGTGGCGTGCTGGTCGAGCGGCGCCAGGTCCACCTCGGTCACCGGTGCCGAGGGACGCAGGCGAGCCACCCAGCGCCTCGGCACGTCGTCGGGGTCGTGCTCACCGGTCCGTAAGGTCATCGCCAGCAGCACCGGTGCGGTGCTCATCCCCCCGAGCAGGTAGTGCAGGAACCCCAGGGTGTCCTCGTCGACCCACTGCGCGTTGTCCAGCACGAACAGGACCGGCCGTTCGCCGCCGGTGAGGCAGCGGGCAAGGCCCTCGAAGAACCGCGGCCGCTGCCAGGCGTCCGGCCGGCCCGGATCGGGCCGACCGTCCTCCTGGGGCACCAGTCGCGCGACCTCTGCCTGCCACGCGAGCGGAAGTCGGGCTGCGACCGCCCGGAAGGACGGCTCGCGCAACCAGTCGGCGACCGGGCCCAGCGAAAGGTGACCGGAGGTGTCGTAGCACACGGTCGAGGCCACCACGGCCCCATCACGGCTGGCCGTGTCCATCAGCTCGCCCACCAGACGGGTCTTGCCGACGCCCGGCATCCCACAGACCAGGACCACCTGGGGACGGCCGACCCGGGCTTCCTGCCAGCAGGACCTCAGCCGAGCCAGCTCCGACTCCCTGGCCACCAGTCCGGGTCGTGTGGACCGTCGGCGAGGCCGAGGCGTGGCTTGCGTCGCCGGCTGCCGGCCCAAGAGCTGTTCGAGCATCTCGGTGGTCCTGGGGTCGGGGTCCACCCCGAGCTCGTCGGCCAGCATCGCCGCCAGCCCGTGGTAGGTGTTGATCGCCTCCGCCCGGTCCCCGAGCTCGGCCTGGAGCCCCATCACCGTGCGGTGGGCCTGCTCGTCCAGCGGCCGGAGTCCGACCAGTCGCTTGGCCAGCTCGAGCCCGGTCCGCGGCTCGCCCACGAGCCGGGCGGCGGCGACGCCGGCTTCGCAGACGTCGACGCACTCCTGCCGGAGCTGGTCCCGGGCGGTGGCCGCCCATGGCTCGTCCACGCCTGGCAGGAAGTCCCCGGTGTAGGCCGCCAGTGCGGACCGGGCGTGGCCCAGAGAGGTCCGGGGCTCTGTCACGGTCGCGAGCATCTGCCGCCGCTCCTCGCGAAAGGCCAGGAGGTCCACGCGGGCCTCGCTGTCGGCTGGCCAGCAGAGGTGGGTGGCGGTGACCTCGAGGACCTGTCGGTCCTGCAAGGTCCGGCGCAGATGGTGCAGCTCGCGGCGCAGGTTGGTCAAGGCCTGCGCTCCGGAGGAGTCGGGCCACAACAGCCCAGCCAGGTGCTGTCGGCTCTGCGGGAGCCCGGCGTGCAGGACCAAGCACCCCACGAGGGCCAGGGCGCGCGCCGAGAGACCGAGCGGGCGGTCATGGGCGCCGTCGACGACGGCCTGCTCCCAGAGAACATATACGCGCAACAAGCCGAGACCCCTTCGTTCACCGTAGGGGCTGGTGAGCCGTCGGGGTAGCCCTGCCGGCCAGCCCATGGCGGGCGTGCGACGCTTGGAGGACGACGACGGGATGCGCACGGCTTCGTCATCGGCGAGGCTGAGCTGACCCACCGACTCACACCAAGGAGCACCATGACGGACACCGAGTCCATCCAGACCGCACCGTCCGACGAGGCCGCGCTCGGCTCGACGACGGACACCGGTTCCCCCGCGCCCAGCGACCGCAACTCGCTGACCCTCGGCCCGGACGGGCCGATCCTGCTGCACGACGTGCACTTCCTCAACCAGATGGCGCACTTCAACCGTGAGCGGGTGCCGGAGCGCAACGTCCACGCCAAGGGCTCGGGCGCGTTCGGCACCTTCGAGACCACCGAGGACGTCTCGCGCTACACCAAGGCCGCGTTGTTCCAGAAGGGTTCGAAGGTCGAGATGCTCGCACGCTTCTCCACGGTCGCCGGTGAGCAGGGCTCCCCGGACACCTGGCGCGACCCCCGCGGCTTCTCGCTGAAGTTCTACACGCCCCAGGGCAACTACGACCTCGTCGGCAACAACACCCCGGTGTTCTTCGTCCGCGACACGATGAAGTTCCCGCACTTCATCCGTAGCCAGAAGCGCCTCGGCGGCTCGGGCCTGCGCGACAACCACATGCAGTGGGACTTCTGGAGCCTCAACCCCGAGTCGGCGCACCAGGTCACCTACCTCATGGGCGACCGTGGCATCCCCAAGACGTTCCGCCACATGAACGGGTACGGGTCGCACACCTTCCTCTGGGTCAACGAGGCCGGCGACAAGACGTGGATCAAGTACCACTTCCACAGCAACCAGGGTGTCGAGGGCCTGACCGGCGAAGAGGCCACCCGCATCGCCGGACAGGACGCCGACCACCACCGCCGCGACCTCTACGAGTCCATCGAGGCGGGTGACTTCCCGAGCTGGACCCTCTCGATCCAGGCCATGCCCTACGAGGACGCCAAGACCTACCGGTTCAACCCGTTCGACCTGACCAAGGTGTGGCCGCACAGCGACTACCCGCTGATCAAGGTCGGGACGATGACCCTGGACCGCAACCCGGAGAACTTCTTCGCCGAGATCGAGCAGGCAGCCTTCGAGCCGTCAGCCACCGTCCCGGGCATCGGCTTCTCCCCCGACAAGATGCTGCTCGGGCGCGCGTTCGCGTATGCCGACACGCACCGCTACCGCATCGGCGTGAACTACCACCAGCTCCCGGTCAACCAGCCCCGAGCCGTGAAGGACCACAACACCTACACGTTCGACGGTGCGATGGCCTTCCAGCACAGCGGCGACGCTCCGGTCTACGCCCCGAACAGCCAGGGCCGCGGCTACGCCGACCAGGTCGGCGAGGTCGAGGACGGCTGGGAGACCGACGGCGCCATGGTGCGTCAGGCCTACACCTTGCGCGCCGAGGACGACGACTTCGGCCAGGCCGGCACGCTCGTCCGCGAGGTCTGGGACGACGCCAAGCGCGAGGCGTTCGTCGAGACCGTGGCGGGCCACCTGCTCGGCGGCGTGAAGTCCCCGGTCCTCGAGCGCGCGTTCGACTACTGGAAGAGCGTCGACGCCGGCACGGGCCAGCAGATCGAGGAGCTCGTGCGCGCCGGTCTCGGTGGCGACAACCCCGGTGGCATGGCCGACGACGCCAAGGTCATCGAGGACCCCATCAAGGAGGACGCGACGCACGCCGCCACCTGAGCGGTCGTTCGTCGTGCCGTGCCGTCCCCCCGTCACCCGGGGT
>JBDSKZ010000065.1:0-8316 GCA_039916625.1 Pedococcus sp. | reverse complement strand
CCTCGATGGCACGGCCATCGCGCTTGGCGCGCGAGTCCATGACGACGACGCGGTAGAACGGAGCATGGATCTTGCCCATGCGCTTCAGACGGATCTTGACGGCCACGGTGGTGGTGTCTCCTTGTTCTCGTGGTGGGCACGGCGAGACCGCGCACGGTTCGCGCGGGGTGCCGGAGCCCGATGTAGGCGTTCCAGAGCCAGGAGGCCCGGTGCGGCGGGCGCAGTGGTGCTCCGCGCCATACCAAGGGCCCGTGCCTGGACGGGTACAGCCGACCATTCTGCCAGACCGCGCGGGGTGCCCCCGACCACGGGGTTCACCACACCCTTCACCACACCCTTCACCACGCCCCTCACCAGGGGCTGGGCTGGTAGTCCTTGACGAAGCAGCCATGGACGTCCTCGCCGGCCTCACCGCGCACGATGGGGTCGTAGACGCGGGCCGCACCGTCGACGAGGTCCAGGGGGGCGTGCCACCCCTCCGCCGCGATCCGCAGCTTCTCGTGGTGCGGGCGCTCGTCGGTGATCCAGCCGGTGTCCACGGCGGTCATGAGGATCCGGTCGGTCTCGAACATCTCCCCCGCGCTGGTCCGGGTGAGCATGTTGAGCGCGGCCTTGGCCATGTTGGTGTGCGGGTGGCCGGCGCCCTTGTAGCGGCGCGAGAACTGGCCCTCCATGGCCGAGACGTTGACGACGTAGGCGCGCCGCGCACCAGCGGCGACCGCCGCCCGCATCGCCGGGCGCAGTCGCGAGACGAGGATGAACGGTGCCGTGGCGTTGCAGAGCTGCACCTCGAGCAGCTCGAGCGGGTCGACCTCCTCGACCTTCTGGGTCCACGAGTTGTTGACCTGGGTGTCGGGCAGCAGGCCGCCCGCGTCGAGCGCCGTCCCGGTGAGGTGGGCGTCGAGGCTGGCGTGCCCCGCGGACAGGGCCATCGCGGTCATCGACGCCGCCGACCGCGCGGCGAGGGACTGCTCGGCCTGCTCGGGCGACTCCCCTTCGTGGTGGGCGACCGGGTGTGCGTGCAACGTGCCGAGGAGGTTGGCCGGGTGGGCCTCGCTGATCCGGTCGAACGTCACGAGCTCCGGCAGGTCGACGCCCTGGGGCAACGGTGCGTTCTCACCGTCGACGAGGTGACCGTAGGACCCCGGCGAGCGCCGGACGGTCTGCGCGGCGTTGTTGATCAGGATGTCCAGCGGGCCGGCCGCCGCGACCTCGTCGGCGAGCGCCACGACCTGGGTGGGGTCGCGCAGGTCGATGCCGACGACCTTGAGCCGGTGGATCCACTGCGCCGAGTCCTCCTGCGCCGCGAAACGTCTGACCGCGTCGCGCGGGAACCGCGTCGTGATCGTCAGGTGCGCCCCGTCGCGCAGCAGGCGCAGCGCGATGTACATGCCGATCTTCGCGCGCCCACCCGTGAGGAGCGCGCGGCGACCGGTGAGGTCGGTGCGCTGGTCGCGCTTGGTGTGGCTGAGCTCGGCGCACTCGGGGCACAGCCAGTGGTAGAACGCGTCGACGAGGGTGTACTCCGCCTTGCAGATGTAGCAGCCCCGTGACTTCATCAGCTCGCCTGCGTGGGCGCCGCGGACGCCCGATACCAGCGGGATGCCTCGGGTCTCGTCGTCGATGCGCATCGGCGAACCGGTCGCGGTCAGGGCGATGACGGCCTCGTCGTGCTCGACCTGCGGGCGCAGCGCCGCTCGACGGCGCGACTTGCGGACGCGCTTGTACATCCGGCCGGTGGCCCTCTTGATGATCTCGATGTCGGGGTGGCCGGCGTCGAGCTCGGGCAGCAGCTCGAGCACCTTGAGCGCGGTGGCCAGGTCTGCGGGGTCGATCTGCTCCAGCGGGGTATCCAGCGTGGTCGGGTCGGTGGCGTCGGTCATCGGCTGCGCCACGCGTCCGGGTCCGCGGCGAGCGCGGACACGCGCTCGGGCAGCTCGCCCGACAGCACCTGCGCGAGGCTGGTCTCGTCGAGCACCGAGCGCAGGCTCGTGCGCAGGGCCACCCAGACGGTGGGCAGGTGCTCGGCCACGCCCTCGTACCGCGTCTCGTGCGGGCGCAGACCGCGCACCTCGGCGAGCGGACCGTCGACGGCACGGAACACGTCGCCGAGGCTGATGTCGCGTGGCTCGCGGGTCAGGGCGTACCCACCCCGGGCGCCGCGGGTGCTCTGGACCAGGCCAGCCGTCCTGAGGTCGGCGGCGATCGCCTCGAGGAACTTGCGCGGCAGCGTCTGCCGGAAGGCCAGCGTCTCCACGCTCACCGGCCCGGCCGCGGTGGTGGCCGCCTCGGCAAGGATGAGCATGGCCCGTACGGCGTACTCCGTGCGCGCCGAGATGTCCACGCAGCGCATTGTGTCGCACCCGCCGGGCCCCACCGTCACCCACCCGCAGGCTGGGGTCACATCCATCATGCGAGACATAACTGCACGTTACTTGACCCATAACTCAATGCTGTCAAAAATCCTACCAGTCCCATCGGAATGAAGTCCCTGCTCCAGGAAGCCTCGCCCATGCGCAAGCTCGCCCTCCTCGCCCTCGTCGGCCTCGGCGCCCAGCTCGTCGACGGCAGCCTGGGCATGGCCTACGGCGTTACGTCGACGACCTTGCTGCTGGCCATCGGCGCCAACCCGGCGGCGGCCTCGGCCACCGTGCACCTGGCCGAGATCGGGACGACGCTGGCCTCAGGTGCCTCGCACTGGAAGTTCGGCAACGTCGACTGGGCCGTCGTGGTCAAGATCGGCATCCCCGGGGCATTCGGCGCGTTCGCCGGGTCGACGTTCCTGTCCCATCTCGACGCCTCGGTCGCCGCGCCGGTGATGTCGTTGATCCTCCTGACGCTGGGGCTCTACGTGCTGGTGCGCTTCACCGTCCGCGGGCTGCGCAAGGACCGTCTCGGACAGCCACTGCGCAAGCGGTTCCTCACGCCGCTCGGCCTGTTCGCCGGCTTCGTCGACGCCACCGGGGGCGGGGGGTGGGGCCCGGTCGGAACCCCCGCCATCCTGGCGAGTGGCCGTCTGGAGCCACGCAAGGTCATCGGTTCCATCGACACCAGCGAGTTCCTCGTCTCCCTCGGCGCGAGCCTGGGTTTCCTCATCGCCCTGGGGTCGTCGGGTGTCGACCTCGGATGGGTCCTCGCCCTGCTCGCGGGGGGCCTCGTCGCCGCTCCCATCGCCGCCTGGCTCGTGCGCCACGTCCCGCCGCGCGTACTCGGCTCGGCCGTCGGCGGCATCATCGTCATCACGAACTCGCGCACGCTGCTCACGTCCGACTGGGTCGACGCCACCGCCGCAGTCCGCTGGCCCCTCTACGTCGTCGGCTGCGTCGGGTGGGCCGCGGCCGTCGCCTACTCGGTGCGCGCCCACCGTGCCGAGCGCGACCTCGCGCCCGGACCAGAGCACCGCACGGAGCGCGCGCTCGCGACCGACCCGGCCTGAGCGAACCTCAGACCTGCCTGCCTCGCAGCACCACGTGCGCTGGGGCGGCCAGCGCCCGGATCTCTCGTCGGGGGTCGGCGGCGTACACGACGAGGTCGGCGTCGGCACCCTCCTCCAGCCCGGGGCGACCCAGCCACTCCCGTGCACCCCACGTGGCGGCATACAGGGCCTCCCCGGCACTCAGGCCCGCCTTGGTGAGCTCGTGCGCCTCGTCGGCCACCAGGCCGTGGCGCAGCGAGCCTCCCGCGTCGGTGCCGAGGTAGATGGGGATGCCGGCGTCGTGGGCCGCGCCGATGGTGGCGTAGCGGCGCTCGTGGAGGGTGAGCATCCGGTGGTGGTAGTCCGGGAACTTCTCCTTGGCCGGCTCGGCGATGGCCGGGAAGGTCGCGATGTTGACCAGGGTCGGGACGATCGCGATCTGCTGCTCCGCGAACTGCGCGATGGTCTCGGGCTCCAGCCCGGTGGCGTGCTCGATGCAGTCGGTGCCGGCGGCCGCGAAGTCGTAGAGCGAGGCCTCGCCGAAGCAGTGCGCCGTCACCCGGGCGCCCTCTTCGTGGGCAGCGGCGATGGCGTCGGTGAGGACGTCCACGGGCCAGCAGGTCGACAGGTCACGGGTGTCACGGTCGATCCAGTCGCCGACCAGCTTGACCCAGCCGTCGCCGGACCTGGCCTCGACGCGCACCCGCTCGACGAGCTGGTCGGGCTCGATCTCGTGGGCGAAGTTGCGGATGTAGCGGCGGGTGCGGGCGATGTGCCGACCGGCTCGGATGATCTTGGGCAGGTCGTCGCGCTCGTCGATCCACCGGGTGTCGGCCGGCGAGCCGGCGTCCCGGATGAGCAGCGTCCCGGCCTCGCGGTCGGCGAGCGCCTGCGCCTCGGAGGTCTCGTCGTCGACGGCGCCGTGGGCGTCGAGACCCACGTGGCAGTGCGCGTCGACCAGCCCGGGAAGCACCCAGCCGCGCAGGGTCTGGACGTCGGCGCCAGCGGCGGTCGGACGTTCGTAGGTCAGCCGTCCACCGACCACCCAGGCCTCGGGACGCACCTCCTGCGGGCCGACGAGGATCTCACCTTGCAGGTGCAGCACCGTTGCCATGGCAGGACCCTAACGGCCACCGGCGGTGAGCTCATCCTGGAGCGCGGCCCGCAGCACCTCGTGGTCCGGGACCAGGTCCGGGTCGCTGACGATGCTGATGACCAGACGACCGGCTGCGGACAGCACGTCGAAGGACACCGTGACGTTGCCGGGGTTGACCGCGACCGGCACCACCCTTCTCACCCTGGCGCCTGCGAGGAACAGCGGACCGCAAGGCCCGCGGACGTTCGTCTCGAAGGTGTGCACGAGGCGCTGGTGCCGGATGAAGACCTGGAAGAGGCCGAGTGCCGCCAAGGCACGGAAGGCCGGTGCCAGCAGGCGTGAGGAGCTGCCTCGTTCGGGTGTGGCGCGCAGCCGGGTGCGTTGGGCCTGCACCGCCGCCAGACGCGCCCGGCGGTCGCCGGCGAGGGGGATCGCCACGGGGAGCACCCCCACCGCGTTGCCCAGCTCCGCCTCCCGCCCGGGACGACGGCCGGACACCGGCACGGAGACGACGAGCCGGTCGAGGGACTCACCCCGTGAGGCCAGGAACCGCGAGAGCGCCCCGCTCACGGCCACCAGGACCTCCTCGTTGACGGTCGCACCCTCGGCGCGACCGGTCTCGGCCACGGCGGCGAGGGACACGTCGACGACATCGATCCTGCGACGGGGACCGGTCGGGACGAGCAGGCTGGTCGGCTGAAGCCACCGTGGACTGGTCGCGCCCAGCTCGGTTGCGCCCCAACGCAGCCGGGTCAGGCCTGCAGGGAGCCGGGCCATGGCGCGTGCTCGCGCCGACCAGGCGTCGGCGGCGAGGGCGCGCGCCGTGGGTGCCGGGCGCCGGCGGTCCACCCTCTGCCCTCGCTGCGGGCCGAGGTGGACGTCGGTTCCGTCCTGCGCGGAGGCCGTCTCGCCGTCGAGCAGGGCGGTCAGCACGGACAGTCCCCCGATCCCGTCGGCCAGGGCGTGGTGCAGCACCATCGCGACGGCCACCGCGTTGCCCATGGGGTCCGCCAGGACCCTGGCCGACCACAGGGGTCGCCCGCGGGGCAGCCGCTCGAGCACCAGGGCGGCGAGCGCGGCCAGGACCGCATCCGGTGCCACGGGCGCCAGCACGAGGACGTCGAGATGGTGGGCGGGCGTGAAGCCGGGGTCGTCGAGCCACACGGGGCGGCCGCAGCCCAGCGGCGTCGTCACGAGCCGTTGCCGCAACCGGGGCACCGCCGCGCAGCGGCGCGAGAGCTCAGCGAGGACTGCCGAGGCCTTCGGTGCGGCCTCTGCGTCGAGCTCGAGCAGGACCCCGAGGTGCATGGGCACCGCCGCACCCCGTTCGGACGCGAGCGTCATCATGTCGTCGGGGCTGGCCCTGTCGATCGTCATGTCCGCACGATCCCGGGCGCTCAGGGACGCAGCGGGGCGAGGAAGCGACGAAGGGCCTCGACGACGACGTCGGGGGCATCGGAGTGCACCCAGTGCGAGGCCCCCTTGACGGTCAGCTGGCGCACCTTCGGGAACAACGCCGCCATGGCGGGCAGGTCCTCGTCGCCGATGTAGCTCGACTCCGACCCGGCGACCCACAGCACCGACCCCTCGTAGGGCGCGAGCTCGGCCGCCGCGTCGGGCCAGCCGGCGATGAGCGACCCCGTGCCCCGGGCCGCGTCCGCCGCGAAGAGCCCGAGGTTGGCCTGCCAGCGCCAGGTGTCGCCGTCACGACGCAGGTTCTGCAGGAGGAACGACTTGACGCCGGGGTTCGACTCCTCGAAGCGGGCCTCGGCGTCCGCGCGGCTGGTCAGCTCCCCCAGGGGCAGGTGCTGCATCTCGGCGATGTAGGTGCTGAAGCGGTCGAGGCTGCCGTAGGACCTGGGCGCGATGTCGACCACGACGAGGCGCGCGACCAGCTCGGGGTGCTGCAGGGTCAGCAGCATCGCGGTCTTGCCCCCGAGGGAGTGTCCGACGACCATCCACCGGGCGTCGGCGTCGATGCGGCGCAGCGTCGCCGCGACCGCGTCGGCATAGGCGGCGAAGGAGAACTCCTCGCCCCATGGTGAGCGACCGTGGTCAGGCAGGTCGACCAGCGTCGACCGGGCGCCGTCACCGTCCGGCCCGGCCAGGGCCTTCGCCACCTGCGACCAGTTGCGTCCTTGGCCGAACAGGCCGTGCAGGAACGCCACCCGCGGGCCGGCGGTGCCGACCGACAGGGTGTGCAGCGACGGCACAGGGCCGTCGCTCACCGGCCCAGGAACTTCTCGAAGCCCGCGGGCAGCTGGCCCGGGTCCATGTCGGCCGGTACGCCACCTGCGGCGCCGGTGCCGCCGCCGAACGCCGAGCCGCTGCCGGCCTTGGGCGCTACCGCCTTCTCGGCCGCGGCTCGCTCGTCTGCGGCGCGCTTGGCGGGGTTGCCGGACTTGGACTTCTTGCGCTGCGGCTGCTGCTTGCCGCGCTTGCCGCCGCCACCCATGCCCGGCATCCCGGGGATGCCACCGCCGCGAGCGAGCTGCTTCATCATCTTCTGGGCCTCGGTGAAGCGCTCGAGCAGGCCGTTGACCTCGGAGACCTCGACACCGGAACCCTTGGCGATGCGCAGCCGGCGCGAACCGTTGATCTGCTTGGAGTGGGTGCGCTCGAACGGCGTCATCGAGCGCACCATCGCCTCGATGCGGTCGAACTCGCGCGGATCGAGGTTGTCGAGCTGGGCCTTCATCTGGCCCATGCCCGGCATCATGCCGAGCATCGACTTCAGGCCGCCCATCTTCTTCAGCGCAGCCATCTGGTCGAGGAAGTCGTCGAAGGTGAAGTCCTCCTCGGCCAGGAACTTGCGCTGCATCTCCTGCTGCTGCGTGGCGTCGAACGCCTTCTCGGCCTGCTCGATCAGGGTGAGCACGTCACCCATGTCGAGGATGCGCGAGGCCATCCGGTCGGGGTGGAAGACCTCGAAGTCCTTCGCGCCCTCGCCGGTGCTGGCGAACATGATCGGGCGGCCGGTGACCGACGCGACCGACAGCGCGGCGCCACCGCGGGCGTCACCGTCCAGCTTGGACAGGACGACGCCGGTGAAGTCCACGCCCTCCTGGAACGCGAGCGCCGTGTCGACCGCGGCCTGGCCGATCATCGCGTCGATGACGAAGAGCACCTCGTCGGGCTCGATCGCGGCGCGGATGTCGGCGGCCTGCTGCATGAGGTTCTCGTCGACGGCCAGACGACCGGCGGTGTCGACGATGACGACGTCGTGCTGGGCTCGGCGGGCCTGCTCGATTCCCGCTCGGGACACCGCGACCGGGTCACCGAAGGACTTGGTGCCCTCCCCTGTCGGCCCGACGGCGTCGTGCCCGCCGATGTTGCCTCGCTCCGGGGCGTAGACCGGGATGCCAGCGCGTTCACCGACGACCTCGAGCTGGGTCACGGCGTTGGGGCGCTGCAGGTCGGCGGCGACGAGGATCGGGGTGTGGCCCTGCTCCTTGAGCCAGCGCGCGAGCTTGCCGGCGAGGGTCGTCTTGCCCGCACCCTGGAGGCCGGCGAGCATGATCACGGTGGGCGGGTTCTTGGCGAACTCGATGGTCCGCGTTGCCCCGCCGAGGATGTCGACGAGCTCCTCGTTGACGATCTTGACGACCTGCTGGGCCGGGTTCAGCGCACCCGACACCTCTGCACCCATGGCGCGCTCGCGCACCGCGTGGGTGAACTTCTTGACCACCGGCAGCGACACGTCGGCGTCGAGCAGCGCGAGCCGGATGTCGCGGATCGTCGCGTTGACGTCGGACTCGGACAGCCGGCCCTTCCCCCGGAGGTTCTTGAAGGTGGCTGTCAGGCG
>JBDSKZ010000064.1:0-13376 GCA_039916625.1 Pedococcus sp. | reverse complement strand
GACCCGTCCCGCCTCGGAGCACGACGTCCTCATCGCCCAGGATGCCGGGGTCGCCAAGGCACGGCGCATCATGGCCCAGCTGCTGCGCGCGGAGCAGGACATCGCCGATGGTGCTGACGCCACCCGCCCGGCGGCCCGCCCGGCCGCTCGCCGTACCCCCGCCTCAGAGACCCACGCCGAGCCCTCTGCCGAGCCCTCTGGCGACCCCGCGGCGGCCACAGCGACCGCAACGGCACGGTGACCCAACATGTGGATGCTGGTGCGAGGCAACGCCATCGAACCGGACCAGGACGGGTCGCTGACGCTGGCTGCCTGTCCTGACTCCGCAGAACGTGGCGACCAGTGGCTGTGGTCGGTGCGCCAGGTGCCGGCACGCGCACCAGCGTCCGACGAGTCCAGCGACGGCCCCGCGCAGGCTTGGCGGCTGGCCGTCGACCACGATCCCGAGCACATCACCACCGAGACGACAGTTCACGTCGACGAAGCCGTCGACCTCACCCGGGCGCCGGGAGAGGAGATGGTCGTCGTACCCCTGACCGGTCAGCACCTCGTCGCCCACGCCACCGGGCCCTGGAAGCGGTGGGTCGCTCCCGGTGACGTGTTCATCGTCGAGGGCGAAGAGACCGAGCAGCTTCGCCTGACGCCGGCTCCCGGTGGGGCCCGCGTCGCCCTCATCCGGCTCCGTCCGACCTCAGCCCGCGCACTGCGTTGGGTGCCCTGACCTTCGTGACCTCCCGCCACCCCAGCTGCCCTCACCGCCCGAAAGGCCCAGACATGTCCCGACTCAACTTCGCCGCGCTCAGCGCGGTCGCTGTCATCCCCCTCGCGCTCGCCGCGTGCACCACGGCCACAGAGCCGGCGGGCGCCAACGCTCCCGTTGCGCCTGGCGCGGCCACCACGACGGCCGCCAAGTCTGATGCGGCCGCTGCCCTGGTGCCGCAGGAGCTCAGGACGAAGGGCGAGATCGTGTTCGCGCACGACGCGTCCTACCCACCGTTCGAGTACTTCGACAAGGACAACACGACCATCATCGGCTTCGACGCCCAGCTCGCCGATGCCATCGCCGCCAAGCTGGGGCTCAAGGCCAAGCACGTCAACACCGGTTTCGACACCATCTTGGCCGGGCTCACCAGCAAGAAGCACGACGTCGGCATGTCCGCGTTCACGGTGACCCCGGAACGAACCAAGACCGTTGACTTCGTCGTGTACTTCAGTGGCGGCACGGCGATCGCCGTGCCGAAGGGAAACCCGCAGAACCTTGCCATGGACCCGTTGAAGCTCTGCGGCCACAAGATCTCCGCGCAGAAGGGGTCGATCCAAGGGCTGGAGCAGATGCCCGCCATCGACAAGACGTGCCGCCAGGCAGGTAAGCCCGGTCTGACCATCCAGCTGTACCCCTCACAGAACGACGCCAACCTGGCGCTGGCCTCCGGACGGGTCGACGCCATCGCCGCCGACAGCGTCTCGCTGGCCTACCAGGGCAAGCTCGCCGGTGGGTCGTTCGAGCTCGCCCCGGGTGCGGACTACGAACCCGCCCCCGGTGGAATTGCCCTGGCCAAGGGATCGTCGCTCACTGCGGCCGTGGGCGAAGCCGTCAAGGAGCTCGCCGCCGACGGCACCCTGACCAAGCTGGGCGCGTCGTGGAGCCTGCCGGCCCAGGTCTTCACCCCAGAAGATGGCACGGTCGTGAAGTGACCGTTGGCCTGGGGGGTGTCCCGTTGCCTCCGACGAATGCCGCCACTACCGACGCCGCCACCACCGATGCCGGCGACCCCGGTGGCGGGTCCCACCGTCCGGGCGTGGACGCGGCCACCCTGGCGGTCGTCCCCCGGCGGCACCCGGGTCGTTGGGCCGGTGCCGTCACGGTCCTGCTCGCCGCAGTGCTCATGGCCAACTCCGTCGTGCACAACGAACGCTTCCAGTGGGGGGTGGTCAACACCTACCTTCGTGATGTCTCCATCGGTCGCGGGTTGTGGCTCACCCTGTGGCTGACGGCGGTGTGCATGGCCCTCGGGGCTCTGCTCGGCGTGCTCCTGGCGGTGATGCGGCTGTCTGGGAACCCCGTCATCCGCGGTGCTGCCTTCGGCTACATCTCGTTCTTTCGCGGCACACCCGTCCTCGTCCAGCTGCTCTTCTGGTACAACCTGGCCGCGCTGTATCCCGTCATCTCGCTCGGGCTGCCCGGAGTCCACCTGGACGCCAACCGCTTCATCACGCCGCTGGTGGCGGCCATCCTCGGGCTGGGACTGAACGAAGCGGCATACATGTCCGAGATCGTCCGTGCGGGAATCCTGTCGGTCGACCACGGCCAACAGGAGGCCGCCGGCGCGTTGGGCCTGACGCGTGCGCAGACGATGCGGCGCGTCATCCTCCCGCAGGCGATGCGCGTGATCATCCCGCCCACCGGCAACGAGACCATCGGCATGCTGAAGACGACCGCCCTCGTCTCCGTGCTCGCCGTGCCCGACCTGCTGTATGCCGCCCAGATCATCTACGCCCGGACGTTCCAGACCATCCCGCTGCTCATCGTCGCCAGCATCTGGTACCTCGTGGTGACGTCGGTGCTGACGGTCGGCCAGTTCTACCTCGAACGCCGCTTCTCCCGAGGCAACCGCACCCTGCCCCCCACGCCGCTGATGCGCCTGCGCGCGGCGCTGTCCGCCCATGCGCCTCTGGCGACCAGGAGGTCCTCATGACCGCCATCCCACAGCTCGACCACCACCATGGCCAAGAGCCTTCGGGTGGGGACACACCGATGGTCTGGGCCGAACAGGTCCACAAGTCCTACGGGCGCAACGAAGTCCTCAAAGGCGTCGAGCTCACCATCGGACGCGGTGAGGTGGTGTGCCTCATCGGTCCATCGGGGTCGGGCAAGAGCACCTTCCTGCGCTGCATCAACCACCTCGAGCGGGTCGACCACGGGCGCCTGTGGGTCGACGGTGAGGTCGTCGGGTACCACCAGCGCGGGCACAAGCTGCACGAGCTGTCCGACCGCGAGATCTGCCGGCGACGTACCCACATCGGGATGGTCTTCCAGAACTTCAACCTGTTTCCCCACATGACCGTCCTGGACAACCTCATCGAAGCGCCCCGGCGGGCGCTGCGCCAGAGCAAGGAGGAAGCCACCGCGCGGGCCGTGACCTTGCTGGAACAGGTGGGACTGCAGGACAAGACCCACGCCTATCCCCGCCACCTCTCTGGCGGCCAGCAACAACGCGTCGCCATCGCCCGCGCGCTGTGCATGGAACCCAAGCTCATGCTGTTCGACGAACCGACCTCCGCCCTCGACCCCGAGCTCGTAGGGGATGTCCTCGCCGTCATGCGCGACCTGGCTGCCACTGGTATGACCATGGTGGTCGTCACCCACGAGATGAGCTTCGCGCGCGACGTCGCCGACCGGGTCGTCTTCTTCGACGCCGGCCAGGTCGTCGAGGAAGGACCGGCGGAACGGGTCATCACCGAGCCCCGGCACGAGCGGACCCGGCTCTTCCTGCGCGCCGTGCGCTGAGACCCCCGTCCCGACCACCCCGCACCTGCACCCGCAAGGACAGCCGTGACCACTGCCACCAGCGCCCGCCCACCGGCCTCGGAGACCACCAGCGACAAGGTCGACCTGAACGGCACCCTGACTCTCCTGGTCCGCCAGATGACCTGGCAGAGCGAAGGGGTCATGACGCTGGTCCTGGAGGACGCGGCCGGCGCCGACCTGCCGCAGTGGACCCCAGGCGCCCACCTGGACCTCCACCTCCCCGGCGCCATCGTCCGGCAGTACTCCCTGTGCGGTGACCCCCTGGATCGTCAGCGGTGGCGAGTGGCAGTGCTCCTCGAACAGGTGGGTCGCGGCGGCTCACGTGCCGTACACCGCGACCTGCGGCCAGGAATGGTGCTGACCGCGCGCGGCCCGAGGAACAACTTCGAGCTGCGGCCAGCGGGCGCATACCGGTTCGTGGCGGGAGGCATCGGGATCACTCCCATCCTCGCGATGGTCAACCACGCCCGTGACCACGGCACGCCCTGGTCGCTGTTGTACGGCGGCCGGAGCCGGGGGTCGATGGCCTTCGTCGAGGAGCTGCCTCAAGGCGCCGGTGCTGGCGCCGGCGGCGACGGCGACGGCGACGGCGAGGTGACCGTGGTGCCCCAGGACGAGGCGGGGCTGCTCCCACTCGCCGACCTGTTCGCGGACGTCGAGCCAGACACCCTCGTCTACGCCTGCGGGCCCGGCCCCCTGCTCGACGCCATCGAACGGGCGACCGCGCACTGGCCGCCGGGCTCGTTGGTCCTCGAAAGGTTCGCGCCCGTCAGTGCTCCGGTGCCGCAGGGTCTCGAGTCCTCGTTCGAGGTGGAGGCTGCAGCCTCAGGGGTCACCGTGACCGTGGAACCCGGGACGTCGATCGTCAGGGCCCTGGAGTCCGCCGGGGTGTACCCGGAAACCTCCTGCGAGGAAGGGATCTGCGGCACCTGCGAGACCCGGGTCCTTGCGGGAACCCCGCAGCACCGCGACTCGCTGCTGTCCGAGGCCGAACGTGAAACAGGAGAGACGATGATGATCTGCGTGTCCCGGTGCGCCGGCCAGCGGCTGGTGCTGGACCTGTGACCGTCCCTGACACCACCGATCCGATGCCCGCTGGCGTCGACCCAGTCGGTCCCGACCGCTGGGAAGCGGTGACGTCGCTGCTGTCCACGCTCATCCGCATCGACACCCAGATCGGCGGCCGGGGCGAGCGGGCCGCCGCGGAACACATCGCCACCCTCCTTTGCGACATCGGTCTGACCCCGACCCTGCTCGAGTCGGAACCGGGCAGGGCAAGCCTCTTCGCCCGGGTCCCCGGCGTGGACCCGGCTGCCGACCCCCTGCTGATCCAGATGCACCTGGACGTCGTCCCCGCCCAACCCGACGAGTGGACGGTGCACCCCCTGTCGGGCGAGGTGCGCGACGGCTACGTATGGGGCCGCGGCGCCGTCGACATGAAGAACATGGTCGCCACCGTCCTGACCGTCATCGCCGACCGCATGAGAGCCGGCCGGCTACCCAGACGCCCCTTGCTGCTCGCGTTCTTCGCCGACGAGGAGAACGCGGGCGTGCTGGGCGCCGAGTGGGCCGTGCGCGAACACCCTGAGCTGTTCGACGGAGTACGCACCGCCATCGGTGAAGGGGGCGGGTGGAGCGTTCCCCTGAGCAGCGCTCAACGCCTGTACCCGGTGCACGTCGCGGAAAAGGGCTGGGCGGCGATGGAGGTCACCGCGACTGGGCGGCCCTCCCACGCGTCGCGGGTGCTGGACGACAACCCGGTCCGTGTTCTTGCCGAAGCCCTCGGCCGACTGACCATGGACCGGTTCCCGCTCCACCTGACACCAGAGACCGAGCAGTTGCTCGAGATCGCGGCAGGCCTGACCGGCCAACAATTCGACCCCGCCAACCTCGGGACCGTCCTGAGCGCCCTGGGCACGGAGGCCGCGAACGTGGCTGCGAGCCTCCAGCACACGGCGCACCCGACCCGCACCCAGGCGAGGTACCAGAGCAACGTCATCCCCGGCCAAGCCTGGGCCGAGCTCGACTGCCGCTACCTCCCAGGACGATGGGAGGAGTTCCTCAGCGAGCTCCACGCGGCACTCGGGGACCAGGTGCAGGTCCGCCAGCTGGCCCGAACCGAGGGCCTCACGTCGGTCAAGGACGGCGGCGCCGCCGCCCTCTTCGAGGCCGCGCGGGGCGCCCTGGCATCCCAGGACCCCACGGCCGTCGTCTCTCCCTACATGCTGGCCGGCGGCACCGACGCCACCCACCTCCAACGCCTGGGCATCGAGTGCTTCGGGTTCAACCCGTTGTTGCTGCCCGCCGACCTGGACTTCTGGGCGCTGTTCCACGGAATCGACGAACGTGTCCCCGTCGACAGCCTGACCTTCTCCGCCAACGTTCTTGACCGGTTCCTGGACCTCTACTGAGTCCAGCCCTTCGAAAGGAGCACGCCCGTTGTCCGTGATCGCGCTCGCCAACCTGTCCCGCAGCCGGTGGAAGAACGGCCTCGGCACCAAGGCAACGATCGCCACAGGCGACGGATGGTCCTTGAGCCATGCGTGGATCGACAGGGACTCGCAGTTCTCGGACTTCGGCGGCCTGGACCGTACCTGCGTCATGCTCGCCGGTGCCGGACTGACGTTGACCTTCGAAGGCGGATCAGCAGTCGACCTGCCCGCACCCGGAACGCTGCAGTCATTCTCCGGAGACTGGCCCGCGCAGGCCCGGCTGCATGACGGGGCCTGCCACGTCCTGAACGTGATGACCGACAGGGCCAGATCCACGCACACCGTCGAGGTGGCGCGTTTCCTACCGACAGCCGGGTATGCCGTGGTGCTGGCCGGGAGCGTCAGCTGCGACGGGCAGGTCGCTCGCTTCGGCGACACGGTGGCCCTGCCGTGCGACGGCGAAGCCTCCTCTGACCTGGTCACTGTGGCGGTCGGACTCCACGCTCATCACGCTCGCTCCTAGCAAGGTGCCGACTCGGGCACGAGGCTGCTGGCGAGCTGTCGGGTCCTGCCGTCGACGATCTCGGTGACCTGGTCGGCAGCCGCGACGTGGTCCTGGTTGTGGGTGACCATCACGGTGGTGAGGGACCGCTCGACGGTGAGCTGGCGCAGGAGGCCGACGACGGCTTCGCCGCGGTGGCTGTCCAGGGCGCTGGTCGGTTCGTCGACGAGCAGCAGGGAAGGCTGGTTCATCAGGCCCCGCGCGATGGTCACGCGTTGTCGCTGACCCCCGGAGAGCTGGTGGGGGCGCCTGTCGGCCTGGTCGCTGAGACCGACCGCGTCGAGCAGCTCCATGGCTTGCGTACGGGCCTGCGCCGGATCGTTGCCGTTCAGGTGGGCGATGAGCAGCAGCTGGTCGATGGCAGTCAGAGCTGCGAGCAGGTTCGAGCTCTGGAAGATGATGCCGATCTGTTGGCGCCGCACCCTCGCGGTTTCGCTGCGGTTGAGCAGCGCGAGATCCCGCCCGTCGAGAAGGATCCGTCCGGAGTCGGGCGTGATGAGGGTCGCCGCCACAGCCAGGAGGCTGGACTTGCCGGAGCCGGACGGCCCGACGATGGCGGTCAGGGTGCCGGGTTCGGCGATGAGGCTGACGTGGTCGAGCGCGGTCAGGCGCTGGTCCCCGTCGGCGTAGGTCAGGGTGACGTCGTCCAGATGCAGGGTCATCGTGCACTTCCCAAAGCGGTGAGGGGGTCGACCGTGGTGACGGTTCGAAGGGAGACGGCGGCACCGGCGAGGCTGAGGACGACCATGACGGCCGCAGGGAAGGCCAAGGTGCGCAGGTCGAGCACGAACGGGACGCTCGTATCGGCGAGGGCGGTGATGCCGACACCGATGCCGGCTGCGGCGGCGGTCCCGAGCGCGGTGCCCAGCACGAGCAGCGCCAGCGCCTGACCGAGGGCGTCCCTGAGCAGGTAGCCGTTGGAGGCGCCGAGGGCTTTGAGGATCGCGATCTCGCCGCTGCGTTGCACGGTCCAGACGGTGAAGAACGCACCGATGACCAAGGCGGAGATGGCGAACAGCAGTGCCCGCATCAGCTGCAGCGAACCGTTCTCGGAGGTGTAGGAGCCGATGGCGGACAGCGACTCTGCCGGGGTCAGTGTGAGCGTCCCGAGTCGCTCATCGGCCGCCTGGAGGTCGGCGCCGTCGGTGGTCAGGGCCAGGAACGTTGCCTGGCCGCGCTGTTGACCTGTCGCCGGCGCGTTCGTGGTGGCTGCCCAGATCACGGGTGCGTGTGAGAACTCGTCGTGCCCGGCGACCTTGACGACGGTGACCGGCCGCCCCGCCAGGTCGATCCGGTCACCGGAGGTGACGGACAACGAGGCTGCGGCCTTGACCGAGAGAACGACGCGGTCGGGGCCGACCAGGGGGGCCAGCGGGGAGCCGGACGGTACGGCGAAGACGGCGACGCCGGTCGTGCGGTCTGCGACTCCGGCGCGGGTCATGGCGACGGTGACTGGGTCGGCTCGTCGCACCCCGGGTTCACGGGACCAGCTGGTCTGCGCAGCAGGCGGTACGAATGAGTCGGTGAAGGCCAGCTGCTGCCCCGCGGCGGGTGCCGAGAACACGAGGTGGTCGGCGGGCAGGTCGGTGACGGCGGAGGTGTTGCCGCGCGCAAGTCCGGCGGTGAGGCCGGAGAGCAGGACGACGAGCAGGGTGATGAGGCTGACGACTGCGCCCATGAGGGCAAACCGTCCTTTGGCGAAGCGAAGATCTCGGATGGCGACGAACACGCCGTGGTTTCCTTTCCTGATGGCTGGGCCGGGTTGGAGGCAGTGCCCTTGGGGGGTGGCTGTGTCCGGTCGCGCTGCGGTTTGCGGCGCCATCAACCACGGTCCTCGCACGGGGCCGCCTGGGCATCGCTCGCAGGAACGGTCCGCTGGCATCGGGAGGTGCAGTCGCGGCTCCAACTTTCGATTGATGTCCGTGCCCGGGAGCGGGCCGTAGTGTTGCCTGAGACATGTCTCACGGTGCACCCGACAAGCCGGCCCCTTCGTCCCTCACCCCCTCCGCCACAGGCGGGTGGTCGCCGGCGCCCGTTCCGGCCGCGCTTCGCTGGGGGCTTCACCTGCTGGTTGCCGTCCTGCTGCTGCTCGCCGTCGGACGCAGCGCCACCGGTCGACTTCCGGGCTGGCCAGCAGTGGTTGCCGGCTCCGCGCTGGTCGGAGTCGTCTATGGCATCGGCCAGGCGTGGACGGCTAGGGCCAGGACACCGCAGGGCGCCGGCGCATGGCTCGCGCTGCTGCTCGCGTCCTGGGTCGTGCTGCTGGCCCTGACCCCGGACGCCATCTACCTGGCCTTTCCGTGGTTCTTCCTCCTGCTCCACCTCCTGTCCCGGAAGGTCGGACTGGCCGCTGTCGCCTTCACCACCGCGGCTGCGGTCGCAGGTTTCGGCTGGCACCAGGACACCTTCGCGGCCGCCATGGTCATCGGTCCCGTGCTGGGCGCTGCGGTGGCCACAGCCACCGTGTTCGGCTACCAGGCGCTGCAGACCGAGTCGGAACAACGTCGTCGCCTCATCATCGAGCTCGACCGCACCCGCAGCGAGCTGGCGGCGGCACAGCATCGGGCGGGGGTGCTGGACGAGCGGGAGCGCCTGGCCCGCGAGATCCACGACACGCTCGCGCAGGGCCTGACCAGCATCCAGCTGCTGCTCCAGGCGACGCTTCGTGCACTTGACCCGTCCCGCGAGGTCGACTCGGCCAGAGCCGCGAACCTCGCGGAGCAGGCGCGTCAGGCCGCGCAGGAGAACCTGCTCGAGGCGAGGCGATTCGTACGCGACCTGGCTCCCGGCGACCTGCAGGAGTCCAGCTTGGCAGGGGCCCTGGATCGGCTGTGCGAAACGACCACGACGCGCGGCGGCATACAGGTTTGCTTCCACGAGGTCGGCCGAGCGCCCCTGTTGACCACTCCGGTCGAGGTCGCGCTGCTGCGCATCGCCCAGGCTGCCCTCGGCAACACCATCCAGCACTCGAGGGCAACGCGCGCCGATGTCACGCTGACCAGCATGGATACGGAGGTGACCCTGGACGTCGTCGACAACGGCATAGGATTCGACATCTCGGCCCCCGTCCCGGTGACGTCCGTCCCTGCCGGCGGGGGAGGGTTTGGCCTTCGCTCCATGCGGTCCCGGGCGGCCGATCTCGGCGGGGAGCTGAGCGTCGAGTCGCAACCGGGTCGCGGCACCGCGGTGTCCGTCCACTTCGACCTGTTCGCGCCCACGACGCCGGCCTTTGCGGCCCCGCTGCCCGGGCAACAGTCGTGACGACGATTCGACTGCTGCTGGCCGACGACCACCCCGTCGTGCGCGCCGGACTGCGTGCCGTCCTCGAGTCCGAGCCCGACCTCGTCGTCGTCGATGACGTCGACACCGCCGAGGCTGCCATCGCGCGCGCCCGAGCCGGCGGTGTCGACGTCGTACTGATGGACCTTCAGTTCGCGACCGGCCTTGGCGGCATCCACGCCACCGGACAGATCACCAGCCAGGCGGGCGCTCCGCGCGTCGTCGTGCTCACCACCTACGACACCGAAGCCGACATCATCGCCGCCGTAGAGGCAGGCGCGTCCGGCTACCTGCTCAAGGACGCTCCGCCCGACCAGCTGGTCGCCGCTGTGCGGGCCGCTGCCGCCGGACAGTCCGCCCTCGCGCCTGCCGTCGCCGAACGCCTCATGGACCGGATGCGCACTCCGGGAACATCGCTCAGCGCGCGGGAGACCGAGGTGCTGACCCTGGTCGGAGACGGCCTGTCCAACGACCAGATCGCTCGACAGCTTTTTCTCTCACAAGCCACCGTCAAATCCCACCTCGTACACATCTTCACCAAGCTGGGCGCAGATTCGCGCACGGCCGCCGTCTCCATCGCGGTCCAACGAAGGCTCATCCGGCGAAGCGGCCCCTGACCCGAGCAGCCCAGCACCATAAGGACCTGGTCAGGCGACCAGCCGCGGCCCGCTGGCAAGGCCCGTGAGCCGCAGGAGTGGCTCAACTGGGCGATCGCGTGCCCGTCACGGCAGCCCGAACACCGGGTGCCGGGTCGCTGACCTGAGCAAACGCTGGAGCCGGTGACGAGAATCGAACTCGCGTGTCCAGCTTGGGACGTGGGCGCCCCCACGCACGACCGTGCTCAAGCCGAGTGACCTTGAGTGCCCGTGACAGCGCGCCGAGTGACCTTGAGTGCCCGTGACAGCGCGTCGTAATCCGCCCGTTGGGCACGCTGCGGGCACGTTGGTGGTGCCTGCCGCTTCGTCCCGAAGCACGCTCGGACCGCGGCTGGGACGGTTGGCCAGCACGTGAAGTGTGCACGGCCGTCCCAGTCCGTGCCGGAAAATCCGCAGGCACTGTCACTCAGATCGTCACTCAGCAGGTGCTGTGCTCCGTCCGCCCATGCCGCCGGGCGGCCCTGGGACGTCTCATCGCTCGCGACGCTCGAGGTAGGTTGGCTTGATGGGGCACGTAGCCGAGATCCGCACCAACTTCCAGGTGGATGACCAAGCTCTGTCCTCCCTCCATGCGCTGGCCTTCGGCGGCGGGTATCACGGCGTGCTCCCTTGGAGCGAGCGGCTTCGCCAACACAGCGTCACCAGGGCTGGCGCCTTCCAACAGGACGCCATCCCGCACAGGCCGACTGTCGATGTCTGGGTTGTTGTCCAGACAGTCACTCAACGGATTGTCCAGCAGAGGGCCTGCAACACCCCGAAACCAACGCCTGGGGTTGTGATCGGTGACGCGGTCGGGTGTCATTAACCTATCCGATCAAACGGAAACCGGGACCTGCTGAGAGGCGTAGATGGCTAACCAGATGCCATAGGCCGCAGCGGCCGCGACAAGAATGAGGAACCCAACACGCCAGGCCAGACTGGGCCATTGGCCGCGGCTTCTCGCAAACATCGCCGCCCCCAACAAGCAACTGCCGATCGCGAGGACGACCAGTCCAACAGCGCGGCTGACGCTAGTCGAGTAGAGGACGACAGCAACGATCATCAACCCGATCGCCAAGCCCCCGACTGCGATAGTTCCCCGCGGCCCCTGAATCGCTGAATCAGCCATACAACGGAGGATACGTCCCCGTGCCGCGGTAAGGAAAGGGTTTTGGCTGAAATCAGATGCTTGCCGTAAAAGGTATTGCGTTGATCCGTTCAAGCATCGAGCGTGGCAGCGATCTAGCGTACGGGGGCATGCTTGACACGCGCTGCGACTGAAGATTTTAGTACATTTCGAGGCAAACACGCCAAAAAAAAACAATTCATGGTGAGACGACTTTGCTTGTTCATGCAACCTTGTCTGAAGCCTCGCGGGAAGCGTACATTGAGCCTGGTCGGTCGAGACGATGCGGCGAGTGCCGCGCGCTGGGCGGCGCGAATTGGGGGGTATACGCATATGCCACGCAATAGAGTTCGCGCTCTCCTGTGCCTTGGGGTGATGTTCGGTGCTATTGGAGTGGCCAGTTCCACGAGTGTGCAAGCGGCCGATGATCCACAGCAAAGGTTGCTTGGAAGTGCCTCAGGCGATCCGATGCAGGTGCCTGACAACTACACGAAATTTCTGCCTCTAGTGGAGAAGGACCCCGGCCATTGGGGCGGTGCCTACGCCGACGGCGACACGCTGGTAATCAAGGTGGTGAATCAGTCATTGGATGATGCGCAAGTCGCACTGCAGGACGTTGGTGTAAGTGAAGGTGTCAAACTACTGAGCGCCGGGCAGTCGATGGACTCGCTCGATGCCACTCAGGGTTTGGTGGAAAAGCTCTTGAAGACCGGGTCGATGGAACATGTCAGCTCGTGGGGGCCGGACTACCGAAAGTCATCTATTCGCGTTACTACGAGCGAGATCATCCCGGGCCTCCAGAAGTCGCTTGACGCGGCAAGGCTCCCCACTGGACCGGCCGTTGATGTTGAGGTCAGTCCAGGTGTACCGCAAACGGCATCCCGGTACTAAGACACCATTCCCTATTATGGCGGAAATGCGATCACACTTTTCGATGATCCGAGTGGCTCGTTTCGGTACTGCTCGACCGCCTTTCAAATGGTGGGGTCGGACGGTTACTCCTATGCAGCTACGGCCGGGCATTGCTACCGCGAGTCGCCCGGGGGGGACTACACGGGAGTCTGGCGGTGGGGCACAAACAATTCGCGGTATAGGATCGGTACGATATGGACCACGAGCGTCACGCTTACGGGAAACGCCAGTGGACGTAAGGGAGATCTCGCCTTCTATCGACTAAATCCAGTGAGTGGCTATCAGGACAATGCGCTTGGGTATGAAAAGGTGTTCATCGGAAACGGAGATTCGACGAGCACCCGCGTGGTTGCTGGATCCACCGTCCTTCCACAGGATTACCACACGTCCTATCTTCGAACGTCTGGCGCATCAGGCAAGTACTTCAACAATTCTTCCTATGGCGAGATCAGCCCGGATTGGGTCAGTCTGGTGAATCAGAGCATCTATTACTCGAACAGTGGGGCCACGTATTCGGGCCTGACCGTAGCGGAGGATGTCTCAGAGTGCGTGCGCAGCGGGGACTCCGGGGGTGCGTACTACATGCAGAGTGGTGCGAGTGGGGCAACGGCTGTTGGAGTCATTAGCGGAACGAACAATAGTGGCGGTGGCGCGTACAACTGCAGGAATTACTATTCTCCGATGAATACGTTCTATGTGACCTATACGCTCCGCTGAATTCGATCAGCTCAGGTGTCCGTGCCGCAGCGATGGCACTGCCTGGTCGGTGGGCCCTGGCGCACCTTGGTCGGCTTTGCGGTCGCCGGTAAGCATGACGGTCTGCGGCCGGCGGCGGCAGGGTGAGGCGGCGGCCCTTAGCGGAGGGGTAGGCCCAGTGGAGGTGCCGGGTCAAGGGTGGCCA
>JBDSKZ010000063.1:0-10969 GCA_039916625.1 Pedococcus sp. | reverse complement strand
GAGTCCCCCGCCCCCCCACCCCATTTCCCTCCCCCCATTTCCCTAACCTTTGCTAGCAAGGTTTAGCCAAATCAGGACACTTTGCACGCTGTCCTGATTACGCCAAGGTGTGCTGAGTGGGTCCGGGCCCCGAGTTGTCCACAGGGCCTCCGCGCGGGAGCCTGATGTTTTGACACCCTCCAGAGATGGACCTGCACGACCTCGCCGAGCACGCCACCGTCTCGAGCGCCGACGCGACCCGCTTGGGGATCGACGCCTACGGGTTGCGCACGCGGGTGGCCTCCGGCCAGCTGCGGCGCCTCATCCGCGGTTGGTATGCCGTCTGTCCACCCGGCGTCGCTCGCCCACCCTGGGTGGGTGATGACGTCTTCGAGACCGAGCGTCGCCAGCACCGTCTGCTGACCGTGGCCCTGTTGCGGTCGTTCGAGGGTCGCGTCGTGGCCAGCCACCAGTCGGCCTTGGTGCTCCATGGTGTCCCGCTCTGGCGGGCCGACCTGACCACCGCGCATCTCAGCCGCACCCAGGGCGACCACACCCGCCACCGGCGCCAGGCCGTGCTCCATCCCCGGGCGCCGCTGTCCCCGGTGCGCACGACCGACGGGCTGTCCACCGTCGATGTGGCGGCCGCCTGTGTCCAGGTCGGCCTGTACCCGCCGCACGAGATGACCGCGCGTCACCCGTTCGAGAGCCTGGTGGCCACCGATGGCGCCCTCCATGCGGGACTCGTCTCGCCCGAGGGACTCGAGGCCGCGATCACCCTGTGCGCACACCATCCCGGCATCCAGCAGGTGCGTGCTTTGTTGAAGTTCGCGGACGGACGCCACGAGTCGGTCGGCGAGACCCGCCTCGCGCACGTCATGCGTCTGCTCGGACTCCGCTTCACGCCGCAGGTCTGGGTCACGGCCGGCGGGCGGCGGTGGCGCTGCGACTTCGAGCTCGAGGACGACCCGGTGGTCGTCGAGTTCGACGGGCTGGTCAAGTACTCCGGCGGAGCCCGTGCGATCACCCCTGGCTCGGTGCTTGCGGGTCGGGAGGCCCTTGTCGCAGAGAAGTGGCGCGAGGACCGCCTACGCGACGAGGGCAGGCAGGTCGTCCGGTTCATCTGGTCCGAGCTCGACGACCACGGGCTCATCGCGCAGCGCCTCGACGGCGCCATTGCCCGCGCCCGTCGCTCTCGCTGACGATGCCAGCGCCCCACAGCACACCGCACGACACGGGTCTCCCGGCCATACGGCGCGACTCAGCACACCATACGGAAAGGCGGTCAAGGTGCGCCTTGTCCCCCTTTCCCTAACCTTTGCTAGCAAAGGTTAGGGAAACCGCGGGGGGGGGTGGGGGGGTCAGTGGTTCAGTGCGGTCAGCGGGCGCTGAAGTCCACGTAGTCGCGCTCGGTGGGGCCGGTGTAGATCTGGCGCGGGCGACCGATCTTGGTCTCCGGGTCCTCGATCATCTCGCGCCACTGCGCGATCCAGCCCGGTAGGCGGCCGAGTGCGAAGAGCACCGTGAACATCCGGGTCGGGAACCCCATCGCCTTGTAGATGAGGCCGGTGTAGAAGTCCACGTTGGGATAGAGCTTGCGCTCCACGAAGTAGTCGTCCTCGAGAGCGCGCTGTTCGAGCTGGAGCGCGATGTCGAGCATCGGGTCCTTGACGCCGTCCTTGTTGATGATGGTGTCGGCAGTCTTCTTGATGATCGCGGCGCGGGGGTCGTAGTTCTTGTAGACCCGGTGGCCGAAGCCCATCAGCTTGACCCCGTCCTCCTTGTCCTTCACCTTGCGGACGAAGGCATCGACGTCGCCGCCGTCGCGGGCGATGCCGTCGAGCATGTCGAGGACCGCGGAGTTGGCGCCTCCGTGCAGCGGGCCGGACAGGGCATGGATGCCGGCGGAGACCGAGTTGAACAGGTTGGCCTGGGCAGAGCCGACGAGGCGCACTGTCGAGGTCGAGCAGTTCTGCTCGTGGTCGGCGTGCAGGATGAGCAGCAGGTCGAGCGCCTTGACCATGTCGTCGTCGAGGTCGTAGGGCTCGGCCGGGAAGCCGAACGTCATGCGCAGGAAGTTCTCCGGGAGCGACAGAGAGTTGTCGGGGTAGAGGAACGGCTGGCCGACCGACTTCTTGTAGGCGTAGGCCGCGATCGTCGGCAGCTTGGCCAGCAGGCGCACGGTCGAGATCTCGACCTGCTCCTTGTCGAAGGGGTCCAGGCTGTCCTGGTAGAAGGTACCGAGCGCAGAGACCGCGGACGACAGCACCGGCATCGGGTGGGCGTCGCGCGGGAAGCCACCGAAGAAGGCCTTGAGGTCCTCGTGCAGCAGCGTGTGGCGACGGATCTTGCGGTCGAAGCCGTCGAGCTCGGTCTGCGTCGGCAGCTCGCCATAGATGAGCAGGTAGGAGACCTCGAGGAAGCTCGACTTGGCAGCGAGCTGCTCGATCGGGTAGCCGCGGTAGCGCAGGATGCCCTGGTCACCGTCGATGAAGGTCACCGCACTGTTGCAGGACGCGGTGTTGACGAACCCGATGTCCAGGGTGGTGTTGCCGGTCTCCTTCATCAGGTTGCTGATGTCGTAGCCGTCATTGCCTTCGGCTGCCTTGACCAGCGGGAGGTCGAGCTCGGTGTCGCCGGCCTGCAGCGTCGCGCCAGTGGATCCGTCATTGCTCATACGTAACCATCCTCAAATGTGCCGGGGTGGGCACCCTCACACGGCGTGCCTCGCGCATCTCGACGCTACCCCAGATCACGGCACCGCCGGAAAACGGGCACCTCAGGTGAGCAGTCTGGCGGCCGCGGCATCGATTCGTTCGTCGGTCGCCGTCAGGGCGATCCGCACGTGCTCGCGACCCGCGCGGCCGTAGAAGGTGCCTGGTGCCACGAGGATCCCGCGGGCGGCCAGGGCGTCGACGGTCGCCCAGGCGTCCTCGCCGCGTGTGGCCCAGAGGTAGAGGCCGGCGTCGGAGTGGTCGACCCGCAGGCCGAACCCCTCGACGGCGGTACGCAGCGTGGCTCGGCGCGCGGCATACCTCGACTTCTGCTCGGCGACGTGCGCGTCGTCGGCCAGCGCTGCCGTCAGCGCCTGCTGCACCGGCCACGGCACGATCATGCCGGCGTGCTTGCGGACCTCCAGCAGCCGGCGGACCACCGCCACGTCACCTGCGACGAAGGCCGCGCGGTAGCCGGCGAGGTTGGACTGCTTGCTCAGCGAGTAGACGGCGAGGAGGCCTTCGTGGCTGCCGTCGCAGACCCTCGGGTCGAGGATGCTCGGCGTGGTGGGCTCGGTCGAGTCGGAGCGCCAGTCGAGCTCGGCGTAGCACTCGTCAGAGGCGACGACGACCCCGTGCCGGCGCGCCCAGGCGACCACCTTGGCCAGGTGGCCGATGCCCAGCACGCGACCCGTCGGGTTGCTGGGGGTGTTGAGCCACAACAACTTTGGCGTGGTCGCTGCAGTGAGCGGGCCCAGGGCGTTGAGCCCGTCCACGACCTGCGGCGTCGCTCCCGCGAGCCGGGCGCCCACGTCATAGGTCGGGTAGGCGATGCCGGGAAAACCCACGACGTCACCGGCGCCGAGGCCGAGCAGGGTGGGCAGCCAGGCGACCAGCTCCTTGGACCCCACCGTCGGCAGGACGCCGTCCGGGTCCAGGGCTGGCACCCCGCGGCGGCGCGCGAACCACGCCGCCACCGCCTCACGCAGGGCAGGAGTGCCATGGGTCTGCGGATAGCCGGGGGCGTCAGCAGCAGCGCGCAGCGCCTCCTGGACGACCGTCGGGGTGGGGTCGACGGGGGTGCCCACGGAGAGGTCCACGATCCCGCCGCCCGCCGCACCCACATCGAAGGAACTCGCCCGCTCCTTGTACGGAGCAAGCGAGTCCCAGGGAAAGTCAGGCAGAGCCCGTAGGCTCGTCACGCGGCGTCGCTCACTCGTCGTGGGACTGCGGGGGTAGGTCGGCGATCAGCGGGTGGTCCTTCGCGATCATGCCGAGCTTGGCTGCACCGCCCGGGCTGCCGAGGTCGTCGAAGAACTCGACATTCGCCTTGTAGTAGTCGGCCCACTGCTCGGGGGTGTCGTCCTCGTAGTAGATCGCCTCGACGGGACACACGGGCTCGCAGGCGCCGCAGTCCACGCACTCGTCCGGGTGGATGTAGAGGGACCGCTCGCCCTCGTAGATGCAGTCGACCGGGCATTCCTCGATGCAGGCCTTGTCCTTGAGGTCAACACAAGGCTGGGCGATCACGTACGTCATGACGGACATACTATGCGGGCCATGCCAGCAGACGTGCGGAGGATCCCCCTCGGGTCCCGCGTGGTGGTCAGGTGGCGGCTGGCCGAGCCGGATGCCGCCTCCGGGGCCACCTTGACCGACAGCGTCGGCGTCCTGACCGGGCGCGACGCCGAGCACCTGGTGGTCCAGACCTCCAGGGGTCCGGTGACCATCAGAATCACGCAGGTGACCACCGCCAAGGAAGTGCCACCGAAGCCCTCCCGCCGCGGAGCGCCCCACCTCGCCTTGTCGATCGAGGACCTGCAACGGGTCATGGTGCCGGCCTGGGGTGCCGTCGAAAGGGCGAAGGTGGGCGACTGGATGCTGCGCGCCTCGGCGGGCTACACCCAGCGCGGCAACTCTGTGGTCCCCGTCGGCAGCCCCGGCCAGCCCCTCGCCGACGCGGTCGAGGACGTGGAGCGCTGGTATGCCGCCCGCGACCTCCCAGCGAAGTTCGCCCTCGCAGGCCCCCAGGGTTTCGACCCCGCGGACGACCCGCTCGGGGCACTGCTGCTTGCCCGCGGCTACACGGTGGGCAGTCTCACCCTCAACCTCACGACATCCCGCGAGACCGTCGTCGCCGCCGACCCCGGCGGCCCGAGCCTGACGCTCAGCGACACGCTGACGCCGGAGTGGCTCGAGGTCCACCGGCGCACCCGGGCGACCGTGCCGGGCGCGACCGAGGCAGTCCTGCGCGACAGCCCGCGGGTCATCTTCGCGAGCATCGCTACAGTCGGCGGGCTGTCACCGCAGCTCGGGCTGCGCGCCGCCGACGCACCCGGGATCGCCCCGATCGCGTTGGCGCGCGTCGGGGTGGGCGCCGGCTGGGCGGGTCTCGGCGCGGTCTGGACGGACCCTGCCCACCGAGGGCGTGGCCTCGCTGCTCACCTCACGGGTGGACTGGCCGCCTTCCTGCGCCACGAGGACATCGCCCTGGTTCACCTGCAGGTGGAGCACGACAACCACACGGCCGTCAGGCTGTACCGGCGGCTCGGATTCGATGTGCACTCGTCGCACGCCTACCTCACCGCACCAGATACTCCCTAGCGTGCCGGGCTGCGTGCAGACAGGCTGGTCGCCATGACCTCACGCATCTCGCACACGTCAGTCGACTCAGGCAACGCCCATGACCAGTCCGTCTGGTGGGGACAGGTTCTCGGCTTCTCCCAGGACCCTCGCGACCCGAACCTGCCCGGTCACGACGAGTGCATGATCTTCTCCCCCGACGGCCGCCAGCGGGTGCTGTTCATCGAGGTGCCCGAAGGCAAGACCGTCAAGAACCGCGTCCACTTCGACCTGTGGCCGACCGACCGCACCATGGACGAGGAGGTGGACCGTCTCCTCGCTGTCGGCGCCACCATGGTCGCCGACCTGCGCGACCACCGAGGTCCCGGCACCGGTTGGGCGACGTTGGCCGATCCGGAGGGCAACGAGTTCTGCGTGCTGCGCAGCGAGTCCGAGCGGCCCGACCCCTACGCCCACCTCGTGACGTAGACCGTCGCGGGGAACCCGGACCCCGGACCACGCGTACCGCAGCCGCGGGCGCGACCCTTACGGGTTGGTGCAGGTGACCTTGTCCTCGGGGATGTAGTGGGTGTTGAACTGCGAGGTCCGGACCGTCTTCCCGGCCTTCTTGAAGATCCGGCTGACGGACACGTCGAATCCCGGCGCCGGGCTCTGCGTGACACAGCCCTTGGAGTCATCGACGATCGACGTGGGCTGCACCACGTTGCGTCGCTCCCCCTTGGTCGCCTCGACGTCCCAGACCTTCGTGCCATGGAAGGTGACCGTCACCGCGCTGCCCGAGACGTACGCCTGGATCAGGATGCCGTAGCCGCTGTCGTTGGTGAACCGGTTGTCGACGTCCGGCCAGGAGATCGTCGCCTCGCGCCCCTCGGGGTAGCGAGAGATGTAGAAGCTGTGGGGATGGTGCTCCTCGATCTTGGCGCCGGAGAAGAAGATGGCGTTGAACAAGGTCGTCGACAGCTGGGAGATGCCGCCGCCGTAGTCCTTGGTGAGGCGACCGTTGTTGATGACCGGTGCCGAGTTGTAGCCCTTGGCCGCCGTGCGCTGGCCCAGCCGCTGGTTGAGGCTGAAGGTCTCACCCGGGGCGACGTAGGCGCCGTTGAGGGTGCGGGCGGCGATGGTGATGTTCTCGGTGCGCGGGGGGTTGAACGGGAAGACCGAGGTGAAGGAGGAGATGACCTCCTTGGGCTTGATCTTGTTGGCCTGGGCGGTGCTGAGCTTGGGCGGCAACGTCTTTGCAGCGACGGTGGCCGTGCGTGACGCGGACGTCAGCGCCGGCACCACGGCATCGATGACGGAGGCGTCGTCGAGCGTGGACCCGGTGGCGGAGGGTATGACGACGGGCTTGGTGCCGCTGAAGGTGATCTTCGCGTCGCGGGCCTTGGTCTCCAACCCAGCCGCAGCGGCGGCAGCACGGACCGCGGCGATGAGCTTGGGGTCGTCCACGACGGGGGTGAGCTTGCCGTCCTGCGCCTTCATCGAGAGGGCGGGAGCATAATCTGCAGGTTTGAGCGAGAACTTCTTGCCGCCCACCGTTACGGTGACTGGTCCGGACATGGCCGGCTTCGCGAAATCTGTTGCGGCGCGCTGGATCTCGTCGGCTGAGACGTCAGGCTCGACCGTGTCGAACTTGGCCCCGATCGGGCCCTTGGTCGGCCAGCGGGCTGCGACCTCGTCGGCCGTTCCGGGGACGGACAAGGTCGCTCCGGTCACGGGCTCGACCACGCGGGGCTTGCCAGCAGGGAACGTGATGGCGCCCTGGACCACCTTGGTGTCGAGGCCCGGCTCGATCCCCTTGAGGGCAGCTTGGAGCTTGTCGCGGTCGACCGAGGTCTTGAGCGGCTCCGCGTCCCCCCCGGTGAGGTGGTTCCAGAGGTCGGACGGCTTCAGGCTGAAGCCGGTGAGCTTGCCCACGGTGCCAGGCAGATCGAGAGCCAGGCCGGCGTCGGCGGGTTCGAGCTGGGCGGACTTCTCGCCAGCCGTGACGGTGATCGTGGCGTCCCGTGTGCCGCTCAGTGCGCGCCCGAGCGTCCGCTCGGCTGCCGCGGGTGACATGCCGCCGATCGGCACCCCCGCCACAGACGTGCTGGCAGGCACGTGACGCCCGAGGAACCAGGCCGTGCCGAGATAGGCGGAGAACAGGACCGCCAGGGCGATCCCGAACCTCAGACCAGCGGAGCCGCTCTCCTTCACGCCTCGCCCTCCCATCACTTCAGCGCCTCGTAGCGGCTGCGGTAGTACACCAGCGCGGCCGCGGGGTGCTCGTTGCTCGAGAGGGACACTACTTCGCCGACCACGATGCTGTGGTCCCCGGCGGGGTGCACGTCGATGGTTCGACACTCGATCGTTGCCATCGCCCCGTCCAGCAGGGCCACGCCGGTGACCTCACCCCTGTGGTGGGGGACACGGTCGAGCTGGCCGTGCAGCGGGCGACCCTGGGTCGAGAGCCACTGGGCCACCGGGCGCTGCTCGACCCCGAGGATGCTCACGCCCCAGACACCGGCCTCGGTGACCGCGTCGTGGAAGCGTGCGTCCACCTCGACGCACACCAGCACGAGAAGGGGGTCGATCGACACGGAGGTGATCGCGTTGGCGGTCATCGCGTGGTCGTGCTCGCCGCTGCGCGTGGTCAGGACCGTGACGCCCGTCGCGAACCGCCCCATCGCCAGCCGGAACTGGTCGGTGTCCACGGCGGAGGTCGGGATCTCGGTGCTCACGAGGGCGTTCCTTCACATAGGTCGGTGCTGCGGGGTGTCTGGCGGTCGGTGACGTCAGGGCCGCTGTCAGCACGCTGGACGAGCGACCCCGTCTCGGGGTCGAGCAGGGCGAAGCCCTCGCGACCCGAGAGCCGGGCGGCGACAGAGTTGGAGAGGGCATAGGTCTGTCCGTCGACGGTGAGCTGGGTGCGGTGTGAGCGCAGGGCCGCGGCCTGGACGGGTACGAGCGAGGGGTCGACCACCTCGTGGGTCACCTGTTCGTCGGGCACGACCGAGGGAGGGTAGTCCCCCTCGGGGTCCGGGAGCGACCACGGCGACCCGGCCGGCAGGTGCTGCGCCAGCCAGAGGCGGTCCTCGCGGGCCCAGGACCGAGGGGTGAGCACGGCATACAGCAGCGGTCGCTGGCCGGCCGGCAGCGAGGCCACCGCCCTGCACGTCACCCGGTGGGTCTGGACGTGGTCGGGGTGCAGGTAGCCGCCGTGCTCGTCGTAGGTCACGACGACAGCAGGGCGGACCCGGCGGACGACATCGGCCACCAGACCGGCGGCGACGTCGAGGTCGGCTCGCACGAAGGTGTCGGGGGCGGGAGGCTCGTCCAGTCCGGCCATCCCCGAGTCGCGGTAGGCGGACCGGCGGTCCCCGCGCTCCCCCAGCACCTCGTGGGTGACACCGAGGGCAGCCATCGCGCCTCGCAGCTCCTCGCGGCGGTACGGCCCGAGCGCGTCGTCGTGGTGGGCGTCGAGGTGTGCCAGCTCCGGCGGGACCACCTCGCCCTCCTCGCCCAGGGTGCAGGTGAGGACGTGCACCCGGTGGCCGGCTCCCGCGTAGCGGGCCATCGTGATACCCGTCGTGAGGGTCTCGTCATCCGGGTGTGCGTGGACGAAGAGCAGGGGGGCCGCGGTGGCGGGGGCCGGAGGGGTCACGTGGCTATTCCACACCGATGGTCGCCAGGTCCACGAACCCGCCCAGGGCCAGGTTGGCGCTCAGCCCGCTGACGGCCGTCCCGGCGATGAACAGGGACCTGCGCTGGGCGAGGGCGATGTAGGCCCCCTTCTTGGCGAGGTCGGTGTCCAGGGCCGCCCACGCGGCTGCCTGCGCAGCTGCATCCCTGATGGTCGAGATCCGGGTGATCTCCCTGTCGACGTCCTCGTTCGCGAAGACCCCCAGGTCACGGCCGCTCCCGCTGGCGGAGAGGTTCAGCCGGCTGTCGAACAGCGGCGGGATCACGGTGGAGGCAGCCGGCCACGCCGGGGCCCAGTTGGCCCAGAAGACATCGGTCTTCGCCGCGCGACCAGGCTCGGCGGCCACAGAGAAGTAGTCCTTCTCGATGGGCTGGAGCAGCACCTTGAAGCCGGCCCGCTCCCAGCCGTTGAGCAGCGCCGCCATCGCCTTGTCCGCGGTCGGCGTCGAGCGGTAGGCGACCCTGATCTTCACCGGAAGGGTCAGCCCGGAGTCCCGGAGCGCCGCCCTGGCCTTCGCGGGGTCGCCAGAGGTGGAGACACCCAGTGGGTCGCTGGATCGGTGGCTTGCCAGGGCTGGACCGAGCAGCGTCGAGGTGGGCTCGGCCGCGCTCGTGCCGCCCAGCGCGGTGACGTACCCGTCGCGGTTGGTCGCCAGGGCGAGGGCGCGGCGCACGTCGGCGTTGCGCATGACCGCAGAGGCGAAGCTCGGCGCGAGGTAGTCGACGAACTGCGCCGTGGGGTTGATGGCGCGACGGCTCAACGCGTCGTCAGAAAGCACCTGCTGCTGCAGCGCGGGCGGGGCCGGGTCAAGAGTCACGGACCGCCTGCGGTCGCCCACGTCGTCGATCACCTGCTGTACCGCCGTCTGTGACTCGGTGCCCTCGACGTACCTGATCGAGTCGGGCTCTGCGCCACGGATCGGGTCCGAGCTCTTCTCCCACCTGGGGTTTCGCACGAACGTGCCTCCGGAGCTGGGGTCCCACGCACCCTGCAGCTGGTACGGACCGCTGGAGAAGACGACATACGT
The DNA here is from genome assembly GCA_039916625.1 of Pedococcus sp. Classification (GTDB taxonomy): domain Bacteria; phylum Actinomycetota; class Actinomycetes; order Actinomycetales; family Dermatophilaceae; genus Pedococcus. Next base: position 987 of record JBDSKZ010000063.1, on the reverse strand, counting down.
CCCGTCCTCCTTGCCGTCCTTCGCCTCCTTGACGGGCGCGAACACCGGCAGGGCCACGACCTCGTCGAAGTCGACCATCGGCGTGCTGAGCCGGAAGGTGACCTTCGACCCGTCGCAGGTGACCGCCTTGTCGAAGGCCGGCTGCGCGGTGCCGTCGAAGGGGCCCTTGTAGGTCGACGTGCCGTCGGCCTTGCGTGGGATGTCGAGGTAGGCGAGCGGGTAGTTGAGCCCTTCGTCCGCCCACGGCTTCGCGAAGGAACGGGACACGCCGTACCGGATGTCCTGGCAGGTGATCGGCGAGCCGTCCTGCCACGAGGTGCCACTGCGCAGGCTGAAGGTCCAGACCTTCAGGGAGTCGTCGGGCGTCCCCGCGTCCGTGGCGAGGTCGCCGACGACCTCACGTTGGGCGGTGGCGTCGGCGCCCGCTGGGTGGGCCGTCAGCGTGCGGATGAAGGTGCGCCCGGCGAAGGCCACGTCCTGCGGCGTCGTCATCCGCTGGGGGTCCCAGCTCGCCACCGGGCCGAGGGACAGGACCGAGAGCCGACCAGGCACCCCGTCGTCGGGCGCCGCAGCTTCGTCGGCCGTGCAGGCGACCGCCGTGACGGCCACCGCCACCAGGGAAGTCGCCCCCACGAGGTGACGGATCGGCCTGCCGACGGGCAGGCCGAACCGTGATGAGCTCAGTAGGCGTCGGACGAGCACGCGCACCAGCCTGCCGCGATCAGGCGTTGCGCGCCCGGGAAGCGGTGCGGGCGCGCACGCTCTGGTCGAGCTCCACCTTGCGGATGCGCACGGCCTCCGGGGTGACCTCGACGCACTCGTCCTCGCGACAGAACTCGAGCGACTGCTCGAGGCTGAGCTTGCGCGGGGGCACGATCTTCTCGAAGTTGTCCGAGGAGGAGGCGCGCACGTTGGTGAGCTTCTTCTCCTTGGTGATGTTGACGTCCATGTCGTCGGCGCGGGAGTTCTCGCCGACGATCATGCCCT
>JBDSKZ010000062.1:0-23552 GCA_039916625.1 Pedococcus sp. | reverse complement strand
GGTACTTCTTCGTGTTGTACATGAGCACGTAGGAGTACGTCATGGACGGCACCGCGCAGTCCGAGACGAAGTCCTTGGGCATCTTGGAGGTGTCGATCACCGAGAAGTCGAGCTTCTCGGCGTACTTGTCACAGTTGCCGATGGCGAAGAACGGGTCGGCGTCCACGACGTCCCACAGCACGTTGCTGGACTCGACCATCGCCTTGATCTTGGCGTAGTCCGTCGGCCCGTCCTGCTTCATCTGGATCGAGTTGGCAGCCGTGTACGGGTCGGTCATCGCCGTCTTCTGCGCGTCCTGGTAGGCCCCACCGAAGGAGACGAACGTGAGGGACTTGGTCTCACTCGCAGGCTTGGACGCGGAGTCGGAGCCACCGCCACAGGCCGCCAGACCCAGGACGAGGGTGCAACCCACGCCCACTACGCCGAACTTCCTAGACATCATGCTGGCCTCTTCCTCGCGAATACCCGCAGGTGGGGTGCTGTTCGACTGACGCTAGTGGCCCTGGGGCGCGGGCACAATATCCAATATCCAATTTCTTGCCCTGCGGTCGAACTTCGCGCCGAACGGCACCGCGATCCTCCTCGACCCCGGCCGGAACCCATGGCTCAGACACATGCCTCAGCCCTCGCGCGTCCCCTCGAGCACCATGGCGCCGGTGATCTCGTCGATGGCGTGCTGCCGGTGCTCGTCGAGCAGGCGCACCACGGTCTCCACGTCCCCTCCCGCGACGGCCTGGACGATCCCGGCGTGCTCGGCGCGCACGCGGTGCCGGTTGGCGGCGTCGGTGTAGTAGAAGGACCGGTACACATCCGTGGCGTCCCAGAGCAGGCGCACGAGGTGGGTCAGCCGCGGCATGCCCGCTCCCTCCACCAGCAGGAAGTGGAACCGTCGGTTGGCCACCGCCATGGTGGCGTAGTCCTCGCGGTCGCCGGCATCGTCGACCTCTCGGGCCGCCTTCGCCAGGACGGCGACCTCCTCGGGGCCGAAGGCGGGGATGGAGATCCTGGCGGCCTCGGTCTCCAGGAGCTGGCGGATCCGGTAGGCCTCACGCAGGTCGTGCAGGTCCAGGCGCGTGACCGAGTAGCCGTGGTGCGGCAGGTACTCGACCTGCCCCTCGCCCTGCAGGATCTTCAGCGCTTCACGCACCGGCACCCGGCTCACGCCGAGCCGTTCCGCGACAGTGGCTTGGGCGATCGGCTCTCCCGGCTTCAGCTCGCCCGAGGCGATCGCACGCCGCAGCTCGGCGAGCACCGCCTCCTGGGCGGTGGGTGGCCTCCGGTAGGGCGCGGCGCTCACGAGGAGATCCCCGGAGCGCCTTGGCTGCCGGGGTCGCCGGTGGCGTTGCCGTCATCGCTGCCAGCCGCTCGACCGTCCTGCCCCAGCACCGGCGGGCCGCAGTGGTAGGCGGCAGGGGTTCGCGAGAGCCGGATCGGGTTGGCGACGGTGGGGACGGTGGCGGGGTGCACCGCCCCATCCTGTCGGAGGTCCGCCTGGGGCGTGACCATGCTCGGCACCTGCACCACGGGCTCGAGACCGAGCTCAGCGGCCAGCGCGAAGCCCTGGTCGATGGTGTTGATGGGTCCGCACGGCACCCCACGGTCCATCAGGGCGTCGAACCAGTGCGCGGCCGGTCGCCTGCGGAGCCGGCTCTCCAGCACGGTGCGGAGCTCCTCGTGGTGGGCGACCCGCTGGTCGTTCGTGGCGAAGCGGGGGTCGACGGCCACCGAGGCCAGGTCGAGCACGTCGCAGAGCGCCTTGAACTGGCGGTCGGTGCCGACGGCCAGGACGAGGAGACGATCCTGGGTGGGGAAGGCCTCGTACGGCGCGATGCTGGGATGGCGGTTGCCCATCCGTTCAGGGACGACACCCGCCCCGACATAGCCCTGCGCCTGGTTGGCGAGCGCTGACAGCAGGGAGGAAAGGAGGTTCACCTCGACCTGTTGGCCCTCGCCGGTGCGGGCCGAGTGGCGCACCGCCGCGAGGATACCCACGGCTGCGTGCAGACCGGTGATGACGTCGACGAGAGCCACGCCGACCTTGGTCGGCTCGCCCTCGGGGTCGCCGGTGATCGACATCAGCCCACCCATCGCCTGGACGAGGAGGTCGTAACCCGGCAGGGCGGCCCCACCGCCAGCCCCGAAGCCGGTGATGGAGCAGTAGACGAGCCGCGGGTTGGACTGACGCAGCGTGTCGTAGTCGAGCCCGAGGCGTTCCATGACACCGGGACGGAAGTTCTCGACCACCACGTCGGCCCGCTGGGCGAGGTCGCGCGCGGCAGCTCGACCTCCCTCGGTGGCCAGGTCGACCGCAACCGAGCGCTTGTTGCGGTTGACGCCCTGGAAGTAGGTGGCCTGCCCGTCCGACCAGGGCGGGCCCCACGCGCGGGTGTCGTCCCCGGACCCCGGGCGCTCGATCTTGACCACCTCGGCTCCGAGGTCGGCCAGCAGCATCGTCGCGTAGGGTCCGGCGAGGACACGTCCGAAGTCGGCGATGAGCAACCCGTCGAGGGCAGCTGCTGCGGGCTGCGGGGCTGCCGGCGCCGATTTCGAAGGACCCATGCGGATAATGTATCCAGTTGCAACTTCTCTGGCATAGTCCTTCCCACCATCTGTTCGCGCGGGGCCACCGCCGGTCCGCGCGGGCTGCCTTCGCCCCTTCCTGCGAGGAGACCTCCGTGAGCCAGGCAAGCACGGCGACCCCATCGGCCTTCCCCCACCTGTTCGCGCCGCTCCAGGTCGGCCCGCTCCAGCTCAAGAACCGGATCGTCTCCTCCGGGCACGACACCGTCATGGCCGACCACGGCAACGTGACCGACCAGCTCGTGGCCTACCACCGCGCCCGCGCAGAGGGCGGCGCCGGCCTCATCGTCCTGCAGGTGGCCGGAGTGCACCCCACCGCGCGCTACACCTCGCACATGCTCATGGCCGACACCGACGACTGCATCGAGGGCTACCGCCGACTCTGCGCCGCGCTCAAGCCGCACGGCTGTGCCGTCTTCGGCCAGCTCTTCCACGGCGGCCGCGAGACGGTGGCCTCCGACGACGGCTCGCTGCCGGTCGCCTACGCACCCTCCAGCGTCCCCAACGAGCGGTTCGGCGTCATGCCGCGGGCGCTGGAGGCAGCGATGATCACCGAGATCGTCGAGGGGTTCGGCACCGCGGCCGCACGCCTCGAGCGGGCCGGTCTGGACGGGGTCGAGCTGGTGGCCTCCCACGGCTACCTGCCGGCCGAGTTCCTCGACCCCCAGGCCAACCGCCGCACCGACGCATACGGCGGGACCCCGCAGAACCGCGGCAGGTTCCTGCGCGAGTGCCTCGCGTCCGTCCGCGGCCACGTCGGCCCCCAGACGGTGGTGGGGGTCCGGGTCTCCACCGAGGAGGACCCGGACGACCCCGGTCGCCAGGAAGAGCTCCTCACCCTCCTGCGCGACTGTGCGCAGGAGGGCCTCGTCGACTACGTCAGCGTCGTGCTCGGCACCTCAGCCACGCTGGCTGGCTCCGACCACATCGCGCCGCCCATGACTCGACCGGCGGCCTACGTCGCCCCGTATGCCGCGCGCGTGCGGGCAGCCGTGCCCGTGCCCGTGATGGTGGCCGGGCGGGTGAACCAGCCGCAGGAGGCCGAGGCGATCATCGCGACCGGCCAGGCCGACGCGGTGGGGATGACCCGAGCCCTGATCTGCGATCCCGACCTGCCGCGCAAGGCGGCCGACGGCGACACCGAGGGCATCCGGGCCTGCATCGCCTGCAACCAGGCCTGCATCGGTCACTTCCAGGCGGGCTACCCCATCTCCTGCATCCAGCGACCCGAGACCGGACGTGAGATCCGCTTCGGCACCATACGCCGGGCGCCCGTTCGGGGACGGGTCGTGGTCGTCGGCGCCGGACCGGCGGGCATGAAGGCTGCCGTCACCGCGGCCCGTCAGGGCCACGAGGTGGTCCTGCTCGAGAAGGAGTCCCGGCCCGGCGGCCAGGTCCGCCTCGCCGAGAGGTTGCCGGGACGCGCAGAGTTCGGCGGAGCCGCCACGAACCTCCTCGCCGAGATGCAGCCGCTCGGGATCGACCTGCGCACCTCGACCACGGCCGACCGCGACCTCGTCCTCGGCCTGCGACCCGATGCCGTCGTCGTGGCCACCGGGGCGCAGGCCCGCAGCGTCGACCTCGAGCTGGGCGAAGGTGCCCACTGCGTCAGTGCCTGGGACGTCATCTGGGGCGCCGAGCTCCCGCGACGTGGGCGGGTCGTCATCGCCGACTGGCGCTCGGACTGGGTCGGGCTCGGCACAGCGCTGCTCCTCGCCGAGCGGGGGCACCGGGTGACCTTGGCCGTGTCGGGCTACCACCCGGGTCAGCGGATCCAGCAGTACGTGCGCGACGACATGCTCGCCGCCGCGGCCAGGGCACGGGTCGCCGTCATCCCGCTCGTGCGACCCTTCGGCGCGGACGACGACACCGTCTACCTGCAGCACGTGCTCACTGGTGAGCCCGTGCTGGTCGAGGACGTCTGTGGACTGGTCCTGGCCCAGGGCAGCACCTCGGTCGATGCGCTGGCGCGGGAGCTGCGCGACGACGTCCCCGTGCACCTCATCGGCGACGCCCTCGCGCCGCGGACGGTGGAGGAAGCCGTCCTCGAGGGGCTCGTGGTGGGCGAGGCCCTGCTCAGCGCGCGAGCGCCTGCTCAGCGATAGGCGGCGTGGCCGGTCAGGGCCTGTCCCACCATGAGGGTGTGCATCTCCACGGTGCCCTCGTAGGTGAGCACCGACTCCAGGTTGTTGGCATGGCGCATCACCGGGTACTCCGAGGAGATGCCGTTCGCACCAAGGACGGTGCGCGCCGTCCGGCAGATCTCGACCGCCTTGCTGACGTTGTTGAGCTTGCCGACGCTGACCTGGTCGGGGCGCAGCCCCTTGCTGTCCTTGAGACGGCCCAGGTGCAGGGCCAGGAGCGTCCCGTTGGTCAGCTCGACCGTCATCTGGGCCAGCTTGTTCTGGGTGAGCTGGAAGGCGGCGATCGGTCGACCGAACTGCTCTCGCTCCATGCTGTAGGACAGTGCCGTGTCGAGGGCGCTCCGCGCGGCGCCCATGGATCCCCAGATGATGCCGTAGCGGGCCTCGTTCAGGCAGGACAGCGGCCCCTTGAGACCCTTGACCTCGGGCAGGACCGCGTCGGCAGGCAGGCGGACGTCCTCGAGGACCAGCTCACTGGTGATGGAGGCCCGCAGCGACATCTTGTGCTTGATCTCCGGTGCCGAGAAGCCCGGGACGTTCGTCGGCACGACGAAACCGCGTATGCCGCCGTGCTCCTCGCCGGCGTTGGCCCAGACCACGGCGACATCGGCGATGGAGCCGTTGGTGATCCACATCTTGGCACCGTTCAGGACCCAGTCGTCGCCGTCCTTCCTGGCGCGCGTGCGCATCCCGGCGGGGTCGGACCCGGCATCGGGCTCGGTCAGCCCGAAGCAGCCGATGGCCTCGCCGGTGGCCATCCGCGGCAACCACTCCTGCTTGTGCGCCTCGGAGCCCCAGCGCCAGATCGCGAACATCGCCAACGACCCCTGCACAGAGACGAGCGAGCGGATGCCCGAGTCCGAGGCCTCGAGCTCGAGGCAGGCCAGGCCGTAGTCCACGGCACTCATCCCGGCGCAGCCGTAGCCCTCGAGGTGCATGCCCAACAGGCCGACCGCGCCGAGCTCCTTCGCGAGCTCGCGCGCCACCGGCAGCTCGCCGCGCTCGTACCAGCCGGCCACGTAGGGGTCCACACTCTTGGCGCAGACCTGGCGCACGGCGTCCCGGACGGCTTTCTCGTCGGCGCTGAGGAACTCGTCGATCTGCACGAGGTCGAGCGGCTCTGGCTTGCTGCGGTTCTGCTTCACGGTGGTGGCCTCAGTGCTCTCTGGTCTGGTCGGGTTCACGCGGCAGGTCCCATGGGTTGGCGTCCTGCAGGGCTGGTGGGAGGGCCGTCTCTGGCACACCTTGGTAGCAGACCGGCCGGGTGAAGCGTTGGAGGGCATGGGCCCCCACGCTGGTGGCCCCGGGCCGGCTCGTGGCCGGCCACGGGCCGCCGTGGTGCATGGCGTCGGCGCAGGCGACGCCGGTCGGCCAGCCGTCGACGATGACTCGACCCGTCTGCGCGGCAAGGCACGCCACGAGCGGGGGAAGGTCCGGGTCCTCGGCGCCCCCACCGAAGACCGACCCGGTCAGCGAGGGCTGCATCCGGGCCAGGACCTCCAGGGCCTGGTCCACGGTGTCGTACTCCGCGACCAGGGCCGCCGGGCCAAAACACTCCTCGAGCAGTCGCGACCCGGGTTGCAGGTCCTGCGCGTCGACGCGCAGCACTGCGGCAGCGGCGGCATACCCGCCCTCGGGGCTGGAGCCGAGGGCAAGGACCTCTGCCCCTGAGCCCTGCAGCACGTCGACTCCCTCGCGGTAGGCCGAGGTGATGCCCGCCGTCAGGAGCCAGGCCCCCTCGTGGGACCACACGCGGTCGCTGACCGCCTCGGCGGCGCCGCGCCCCCGGGGGACCAGGAGCAGGCCGGGCTTGGTGCAGAACTGCCCCACCCCGAGCGTGAACGACTCCACGAAGCCGTCCGCCACCTCGGCGATCCGCTGAGTTCCGGCCGGCGTGACGACGACCGGGTTGACCGTGCCCATCTCGGCGAAGACCGGGATGGGCACGTCCCGCCGAGCTGCTCGCTCGACCAGTGCGAGGCCGCCGCGCTGGGAGCCGGTGAAGCCGACAGCCGCCACGGCGGGGGCGTCGACCAGGCCAAGGCCCGCCTCGAACCCGATGACCAGACCCAGGGTCCCCGCCGGGGCACCCGCAGACTCCAGCGCTGCGCTGGCCACCTGCGCGAGCGCGACCGCCAGCCGCGGGTGCGCCGGGTGCGCCTTGACCACCACCGGGCAGCCCGCGGCGATCGCTGAGCACGTGTCGTGACCGACGGTGCCGAACTGGAACGGGAAGTTGCTGGCACCGAAGACGGCGACCGGCCCCACGGGGACGTTCACCTGCCGCAGGTCCAGCCCGGCGCCGTCCGCAGACCGCTGGATCTGGGTCCCGAGCCATCCGCCTCCCGCGGCGACCGTGCCGTAGTAGCGGGCGTTCGCGGCTGACTTGGCCAGCTCACCGCGCAACCGCGGCAGACCGAGCGCAGTCTCCTCCTCGGCGATGGCCACGAGCCGGTCGGCCGCGACCTCCAAGGACGCGGCCAGCGCCTCGAGCCACTGCTGACGCTGCGCCGGCGAGGCGGAGGCGACCGCGCCGGCTGCATGCGCAGCTGCGGCCACCTCAGCCTCCACCTCGGACGGCGTCGAGTGCTCCGGCCCGGTCGTGGCCGACCCGGTGCGGGGGTCGTAGCTGAGGTCGGCGCTCACGAGAGCTCCAGGATGGCACCGGCGAGGACGTCGAGGCCGTCGACCAGCAGGTCCTCGCCGATCACCAGCGGGGGCAGCATGCGGATGACGTTGCCGAACGTGCCGCACACGAGGGTCAGGACCCCTTGTCGGTGACACGCGGCAGAGACCGCCGCGGCAGCCTCGGGGTTCGGCTCCAGCGTGCCCGGCCGGACCAGCTCGAGGGCCATCATGGCGCCGCGCCCGCGCAGCTCGGCCACAGCGGGCGACTGGGCGACGACGGGCTCGAGACGCTCCCGGACCACACGCTCGATCCACTGGGCACGACCCACGAGGTCGTGCGTCTGCACCATCTCGAAGACACCCAACGCCGCGGCGCACGCCAGGGGGTTCCCGGCATACGTCCCGCCCAGGCCGCCGGGAGCGGCACCGGCCATGATCTCTGCACGTCCGGTCACCGCAGACAGGGGCAGCCCGCCGGCGAGGGCCTTGGCCGTGACCACCACGTCCGGCACGAGACCCTCGTGCTCGCTGGCGAACAGGGTCCCGGTCCGGGCCATCCCCGCCTGCACCTCATCGGCCACGAAGACGATCCCGTGTCGACGAGCGAGCTCCTGGACACCCACGAGGAACCCGGGGGCAGGCACGACGAAGCCACCCTCACCCTGGATCGGCTCGACGACGATGGCGGCGATCGTCTCGGCACCGACCCGCGACAGGAGCTCCTCGAGGGCAAGGAGCGCCTCCTCGGCAGCGTGCTCGGGGCCCGTCGGCCAGCGCAGCGGGTAGGGGAACGGAGCGCGGTGCACGTCCGTCGCCAGGGGTCCGAAGCCGGCCTTGTACGGCTTCTCCTTGGCCGTCATCGCCATGGTGAGCAGGCTCCGGCCGTGGTAGGCGTGGTCGAAGACGACGACGCCCGGGCGTCCGGTGCTGGCGCGCGCGACCTTCACGGCGTTCTCGATGGCCTCGGCGCCGGTGCTGAAGAGCGCAGTCGTCTTCGCGTGGTCGCCGGGAGTGTGCTCGTTGAGCCAGTCCGCCACGTCGACATAGCCTTCGTACTCCGTGACGAGGAAACAGGTGTGGGTGAACCGGGCGGCCTGCTCCTGGACCCGGCCCACGACCGCCGGCGCGCTCGCCCCGACACTCGTGACGGCGATGCCCGAGGCGAAGTCGATGAGGTGGTTGCCGTCGACGTCGACGATGATGGCGCCTCCAGCGCGCTCCACGAACACCGGCAGCGTCGTGCCCAGGCCGGGCGGGAGGGCACGGTCGCGCCGCTGCTGCAGGGCGATCGAGCGGGGACCCGGCAGCGCCGTCACGACCCTGCGTCGCTGCTCCGGCTGGCCGTCGTGGCTCTCCGGGGCGATCGGGAGTGGGGTCTCAAGGGTGGTCATCTAGGGGCGCCTCTCGATTTCGTCCGGACCACCACGCTAGGAGAACCTGAGGTCCCCGCATATTGGCTATGGTGCACAAGACGCACTCCGCACCGTGCACTGTGCCTTTGAACGGGAGCTCCCATGCCGACGCTGCGCGACCTCACCCGGGCGCTTGGCGATGGACTCGCCCCGGTCATCGCCCCACCGGGTCCCGGCCCCGACGTGACCGGGGTCCACGTCAGTGAGCTCGTCGACCCCACGCCCTACCTCTCCGGTGGAGAGCTCCTCCTGACCACCGGTATGCCGCTCACGGGGCAGGGCGCCCAGGCCCGCGCCTACGCAGCGCGCCTGGCCCGCCATGGCGTCGCCGGGCTCGGACTGGGACTCGGGCCGTTGCACGACGAGGTCCCGGCGTCGCTGGTGCGTGCTTGTGAGGCGAGCGGGTTGCCGCTGTTCACCGTGTCCGCGCCGACCCCCTTCCTCGCCGTGGCGCGGGCGTACTGGAACCAGCTCGCCGACGCCGGCCAGGCCGAGCTCAACGCGTCGCTGGGCGCGCACCACAACCTGGTGCAGGCGGCGGCCCAGCGCGACCCCGTCTCCGCGGTGGTGCGGACCCTGGCCTCGGCGGTCGAGGGCTGGGCGGCAAGGCTCTCCCCCGACGGCAGGGTGATGGACGTCTGGCCGCGAGGCCGACTCGCCACCGCGCGTCAGCTGCAGGGGGAGATCGAGCGACTGCGCTCCGCCGGGCCGCACTCCTCGGCAACCTTCCCCCTCGCCGACGAGGACGTCGTCGTCCAACCGCTGGCGCGAGGGGGTCGACTCGTGGGCTTCGTCGCCAGTGGATCTCCCCGACCGACCCGCCAGCGCGACCGGCAGCTCGTCCTGGCAGCGTGCGCCCTGCTGAACCTGCAGCTCGACCAGCGTCACCAGGCCGTCGCCCGCACCCGGATCCAGCAGGCCTGCGTCCTGCGGCTCGTGCTCGGCGGGCACGTCGCCGCCGCGCGCTCGCTGTCGGCCGGTCTCGGGCTCGAGAGCGTCCCGGTGCGAGCCCGCCTCGTCGCGGTCGCACTGCCCGCCGCCATGAGCGCTGACGACCTCCTCGACCGTTGGGACCAGAGCGGATCCCTCGGCGCGACCGGTCCGACCTGGTCGAGCCAGGAGGACTCCGTCCTGTGGGTCCTGGGTGCCGAGCCGGCCGCCGAAGCGGTCATGGACGACCTGCGCACCCTCGCCCACGACGAGCCGGGGATCAGGGCGGTGACCGGTCCGGGTGTCCTCGTCGAGTCGCTGCCCGCCCAGCAGGAGGCGCTCACCGGCCAGCTCGAGGACTGCCCGCCCGGCCAGGTCTGCCTGATGGGTGGTGCGCCTGGCCTGGGGACTGCCGAGCAGCACCTCGAGGCCCTGCAGGCCTACGAGCGAGCAGACCTGGTCGGGACGGTGGTGGCCTACCTGCGCCACCGGGGCAACGGGGAGCGAGCCGCGGCGACGCTGGGGCTGCACCGCAACACGTTGCGGCACCGGATCACGTTGGTGGCCAAGGTGACCGGCGCCGACCTCGACGACCCGGACACCGCCAGTCGCCTGTGGCTCGTGCTCCGTGCCGCAGGGCTCGCCTAGGACGGGCGCCAGCCCGCGGTTGGCGCTGTCTGCACTGACCTCACGACCGCAGCGACCTCGTCAGGGTGCGGGAAGACGTTGTTGTGTGAACCCACCAGCACGTGGGCCCGGCCACCGGCACCCGCCCGCGCCGCGAGGTGCTCGAGCCACTGCGCGGGGGCGAACGAGTCCGCCTCACCGGCGGTCGTGGTCAGCGGCACGCGCAGGTGCGCCACCCGATCCTCGGGTCGGTGCCGCAGCCCCGAGAGCACGATGCGCGCGACGTCGGTGCGCACGCGGGCGAGGTTCTTCAGGACGACCAGCTCGGTGGGCGGATCCTTGCGCCAGGACGTCAGCGCCGCCGGGATGAGGTGGTGCAGTTGCCGTTGGCGCGGCTCGAACGTGGGGCCGGCCAGGACCAGGGAGTGCACCCGTCCAGAGTCCTGCAGCACCAGGACCACCTCGAGGGCCACCTGGGCCCCGGTCGAGTGGCCGAACACGACGAGCGGGACGTGAGGGTCGAGGGTGGTGCGCACCAGGTCCGCGAGCCACTGCTGCCCGGCAGTCGACAAGCCCGCGATGGTGGGCTTGACGCGGCGGCGACGGCCGCGGAACGCCAGGGCGTCGAACACCGCCACCTCGACCCCGCCCTCGGCCAGCGTCCGGGCGAGCGGCAGGAGGTAGCGGGGCAGCCCGAGGCCGGGGAAGAAGACGACGCTGCCGGTGACGGTCACCCCGTCCGGCGGGGAGAACCACAAGGACCGCACGGGGCCGGCGGCGAGCTCGTGCCAGCGCACGCCCTCGACGACGACGGACTCCGCCCCGCGTGCAGTCACCGGCCCACCCCTCTCGCAGGTCAGGCTCCCACAGGAGGTCGCGGTGCAGACTGTCCGGGTGAGCAACACCGAGACCATGCCGCAGGAGACCGTCTGCGCCGACAGCCCTTCGGCCGCCGCCGTCGAGGTGCTCGCGCCCCGCGACGTGCCGCTCGGGGGCCCGCGGGCGATGACCGTGCGACGCACCCTCCCCCAGCGCCGACGCTCGCTCATCGGCGCCTGGTGCTTCGCCGACCACTACGGCCCGGACGACGTCGCGGCCTCCGGCGGCATGGACGTGCCGCCACATCCGCACGTCGGGCTGCAGACCGTCAGCTGGCTGTTCGCCGGCGAGGTCGAGCACCGCGACAGCCTGGGCACCCACGCCGTGGTCCGTCCCGGCGAGCTGAACCTCATGACGGGCGGACACGGCGTCGCGCACTCGGAGGTCTCCACCCCGGGCACGAGGGTCCTGCACGGTGTGCAGCTGTGGGTCGCCCTGCCCGACGCAGATCGCCACGCGCCCAGGGACTTCCAGCACTTCGCCCCCACACCTGCCCGGATCGACGGTGCGACCGTGTCCGTCTTCCTCGGCTCCCTTGCCGGCCAGACCTCACCGGTCGAGACCTTCACACCGCTGCTCGGGGCGGAGGTCGTCCTCGACGCGGGGGCGACGGTCGAGCTCGGTCTCGACGCGGCATACGAGCACGGTGTCCTGGCCGACAGCGACGGGTTGACCGTGGGCGGCAGCGACGTGGCTCGAGGCTCCCTCGCCCACCTGCCCACCGGGCGGTCGCAGCTGAGGATCACCAACGGCACCGACGAGCCGGCACGGGCGCTGCTGCTGGGCGGGCCACCCTTCGAGGAGGAGATCCTCATGTGGTGGAACTTCGTGGGCCGCACCCATGAGGAGATCGTCGCGGCGCGAGAGGAGTGGATGGCCCACTCCGAGCGGTTCGGCGCCGTGCAGGGGTATGCCGGGGACGTCCAGCACCTGCCTGCTCCGGTCATCCCCGCCGTGCGGATCCACCCGCGCGGCAACGCTTCGCGCAGGGCGCAGGATCCCTGACGGGCTCGGCAGGTCGGGCGTCCTGCGCCGGTGGCCCCTGCGTCCCCACGGATCGGTCACACTGGTGCCATGAGCCCCGCTCCCGGCGACCGCACCGCCCACCGTCGACCGTTCCTCGTCCCGTTCCTGCTCGGCCTGTGCAGCCTGATCCTCGTCCGTGAGGGGTTGCAGAAGTTCGTGCCGGGGGTCAGCTACTGGATCGTGTTCCTCGCCGGGCTGGCTGTGGGCTGGGGCGTCTTCACCGTCGCCGAGCGCGTCATCGCCCAGCGCAACGCCGCCAAGCGGGAAGCCCTCAAGTGAGCGACGGCAACCACGCTCACACCGGCGCCGTCCTCGTCACCGGCTGCTCGTCCGGCATCGGCGCGGCCACGGCTGACTTCCTCGTCAAGGCCGGCCACACCGTCTACGCCACCGCCCGCCGGACCGAGACGCTCTCCGAGCTCACCGCCGCTGGCGCCCGCACCCTGGCCCTCGACGTGACCTCCGAGGACTCGATGGTCGCGGCGGTCCGCGCGGTCGAGGCCGAGCACGGCCGGGTCGGCGTGCTCGTCAACAACGCCGGGTACGGCGAGTACGGCACCATCGAGGAGACGGACCTCGACGCGGTGCGAACGATGTTCGAGACCAACGTCTTCGGCCTCTCCCGCATGACGCAGCTCGTCCTACCGGCGATGCGTGAGGCCCACGCCGGACGCATCGTCAACATCGGCTCCATGGGCGGGCGGTTCACCTGGCCCGTCGGCGGCTACTACCACGCGACCAAGTACGCCGTGGAGGCCATCACCGACGCGCTGCGCAACGAGGTCCGTCCCTTCGGCATCCACGTGAGCCTCATCGAGCCCGGACTGATCAGGACACGCTTCGAGGAGACCGCGCTGACCTCCTCGGCCGCCGCGGAGGACGACACCTCCCCGTATGCCGAGCTGCTCGCCTCGAGCGCGAACGCCACCGCCAGCGGCTACGCCAACCCTCGGCTGGCCACCCGTCCGGAGTCGGTCGCCCGGGCCGTGCTCAAGGCGATCGAGTCGAGCAGCCCTCGTTCGCGGTACGTCATCACTCCCGCAGCTCGGGCGATGATCGCAGCGCGCACGCTCGGGGGCGACCGCGTCTGGGACGGCATCGTGCGCCAGCAGTTCAGGGCGTAGTCGGCCGGCACGCCTAGACTTCCGGGGTGCAGTTCCTCAACGGTCTCCAGCCCCAGCTCGACCTGACGTACGACGACGTCTTCCTGGTCCCGAGCCGCTCGGACGTCACGAGCCGCCTCGACGTGGACCTGTCGACCGCCGATGGCAGCGGCACGACGATCCCGCTCGTGGTCGCCAACATGACCGCGATCGCCGGTCGCCGCATGGCCGAGACGGTCGCCCGTCGTGGCGCGATCACGGTGATCCCGCAGGACATCCCTGTGGAAGTCGTCACCGAGGTGACGTCCTGGGTCAAGACCCGCCACCTGGTCCACGACACCCCGATCGTGCTGTCCGCCCACGAGACGGTCGGCACCGCCCTCGGCCTGCTGCCCAAGCGCGCGCACGGCGCCGCCGTCGTCGTCGACGCGTCGGGCAAGAAGCCGATCGGCGTGGTCACCGAGGCCGACCTCACCGGCGTCGACCGCTTCACCCAGGTGCAGGAGGTCATGTCGAGCCAGCCGGTGCTCGTCACCGACGGCACCGACCCCGAGAAGGTCTTCAACCTCCTCGCGTCGACCCACCACCACGTCGCCCCGGTGGTCGACGACGCCGGCAACCTGGTCGGCATCATCACCCGCGCCGGCGCCCTGCGGGCCCGGCTCTACTCCCCCAACACCGACAGCCGGGGCCGGCTGCGCATCGCCGCCGCAGTCGGCATCAACGGAGACGTCGCCACCAAGGCCACCGCCCTGCTCGACGCCGGGGTAGACCTGCTCGTCATGGACACCGCCCACGGCCACCAGGAGAAGATGCTGGACGCACTCAAGGCGGTCCGCGCCCTCGACCCACAGGTGCCGGTCGCCGCGGGCAACGTCGTCTCCGCTGCGGGCGCCCGCGACCTGATCGAGGCGGGCGCCGACATCGTCAAGGTCGGCGTGGGGCCCGGTGCGATGTGCACGACCCGCATGATGACCGCAGTCGGCCGACCGCAGTTCTCCGCCGTCCTCGAGTGCGCTGCGGAGGCCCGCAGGCACGGCAGGCACGTGTGGGCCGACGGCGGGGTCCGGCACCCGCGCGACGTCGCCCTCGCGCTGGCCGCCGGCGCCTCCAACGTCATGGTCGGCTCGTGGTTCGCCGGCACGCTGGAGAGCCCTGGTGACCTCTACACCGACGAGCGCGGGCGCCGCTACAAGGAGTCGTTCGGCATGGCCTCGAGCCGCGCGGTCCGCAACCGCACGGTGACGGACACGCCGTACGAGCGGGCTCGCAAGGCCCTCTTCGAGGAGGGCATCTCCTCCGCACGGATGTTCATCGACCCGGCCCGGCCCAGCGTCGAGGACGTCATCGACCAGATCGTGGCGGGGGTGCGTTCGAGCTTCTCGTATGCCGGCGCGCGCACCATCGAGGAGTACGCCGAGCGTGCGGTCGTCGGGCTCCAGAGCACGGCAGGGTTCGCCGAGGGCCGACCGCTGCACACGTCCTGGTGAGCAGGGGGTCCACCCGTGGTTGCCGCCGTCACCCCGCTCTCGGCCCCTGTCGCGCCCGACGAGGCGCTGCGGCGCATCGCGTTCCTGCTGGAGCGGGAGCGGGCCGGCTCCTACCGTGTCGAGGCCTTCCGCAAGGCCGTCGTCACGGTACGTGAGACACCTGAGGACGAGCTCGCCTCCCGCGCCGGGCTCGGCACGCTCCAGGAGCTCCCGGGCATCGGCAAGTCGACCGCCGGGGTGATCGCCGAGGCCGTGGCCGGCGAGCTGCCCTCCTACCTGACCACCTTGCAGGACAAGGCGAAGCCCCTAGTCAACGGTGGCGAGGAGCTGTTCGCCGCGCTCCGCGGTGACTGCCACTCGCACTCCAGCTGGTCCGACGGCGGGAGCCCCATCGAGGAGATGGTGCTCACCGCGGTCGAGCTGGGTCACGAGTGGCTCGTCCTCACCGACCACTCCCCCCAGCTGCGCGTGGCGAACGGCCTGACCGTCGAACGGCTGACCAAGCAGCTCAAGGTCGTCGACGCCGTCAACGCCTCGCTCGGCGAGGGCTTCCGGCTGCTCAAGGGCATCGAGGTCGACATCCTGGACGACGGAGGACTCGACCAGACCGAGACGATGCTGGGGCAGCTCGACCTGGTGACCGCCAGCGTCCACTCCAAGCTCAAGATGAACGCCGCGCCCATGACCAGGCGGATGGTGGCCGCCGTCTCCAACCCCCGCGTCAACGTCCTCGGCCACTGCACGGGTCGACTCGTGGAGGGCAGTCGCGGGACGAGGGCGCAGTCCGAGTTCGACGCGCGCGCCGTCTTCGAGGCCTGCGCCGAGCACGGGACGGCGGTGGAGGTCAACAGCCGACCCGAACGCCAGGACCCGCCGGACGACCTCCTGCTGCTCGCCCTAGAGATCGGCTGCCTGTTCGCCGTCGACTCCGACGCCCACGCTCCGGGGCAGCTCGAGATGAAGGCCTACGGCTGCGAGCGGGCCGAACGCCTCGGCGTCCCCCAAGACCGCATCGTCACCACGTGGGACGTCGAGCGGCTGCTGGCGTGGACCAGCGGCGAGGCGGAGAGGGGCGAAGCATGACCGGGCACGGCGCAGGCACTCCACAGGTCACCGTGGACGACGCCTCGGGGGTGCCGCCGTTCGAGCAGGTGCGCGACCAGTTCGCCGAGCTCATCGCCACCGGCGCCCTCGCCGAGGGCGACCGCCTCCCCACCGTGCGCGGCCTCGCGACCGACCTGCAGCTGGCGGCCGGCACCGTGGCCCGGGCCTACAAGGAGCTCGAGGCCCAAGGACTCGTCACGACCCGCAGTCGCGCCGGCACCGTCGTCGCGCCCCATGCCCAGTCCGTGGACATCGCGCTGCGCCGCGTCGCGAGGGAGCTGGCCGAGCGCGCGGTCGACGCCGGCCTGGACGACGCTCAGGCGCTGGCGATCCTGCGCGAGGCCCTGCGCGAGGCGCGGCGCTGAGCCGGCCCGGCGGCATACCGTGGGTGGTTGGTGGGGCCGGCTGAGCACGGTTGCCTCGCGCGGGGACCCCGTTTTGGAGTTCACGGCGTTCAACCCCTATGCTTTCCGAGTCCTCGACGGATCCGAGCTGCTGCTCGCTAGCGGCGAGGGACCGATCGTTCGGTCCCCATCGTCTAGCGGCCCAGGACCCCGCCCTTTCACGGCGGTAGCACGGGTTCGAATCCCGTTGGGGATACGCAGTACAGCACCACCAAGGCCCCGTAGCGCAGTTGGTTAGCGCGCCGCCCTGTCACGGCGGAGGTCGCCGGTTCGAGCCCGGTCGGGGTCGCTCGAGAAGCAAAGAGGCCCACACGAGAGTGTGGGCCTCTTTCGCGTCCGCAGCCTCAGCTCACCGAGATGATGACCTTGCCCCGCACGTGCCCTCCGGCGCTGAGCGTGAACGCCTCACCGGTCCGGGCGAGCGGGAAGACCTGCGCCACCGGGACGGTGAGCCTGCCGGCGTCCGCGAGGTCCGCGAGCGCAGCGAGGTCGTCGGGGTTCGGTCGGACCCAGAGGTACAGCCCGCCGTCCTGGGCGACCTCGGCCTCTGCCACCGATCCGTGGCGACCGCCGTCTGCCAGGACGGCCTTCGTGGTGTCCAGCACCCCACCGACGAGGTCGGCGACGACATCGACGCCGTCCGGCGCCAGCGCACGCACGCGCTCGGCGAGCCCGTCGCCATACGTCACGGGCTCGGCACCCAGCTCGCGCAGGAAGTCGTGGTTCTTCTCCGAGGCGGTGCCGATCACGCGGGCGCCGAGCGACTTGGCGATCTGTACGGCCAGGATGCCCACGCCGCCCGCGGCAGCGTGCACCAGGACGGTGTCGCCGGACTTCGTGCCCAGTCGGGTGAGCAGCTGGTATGCCGTGAGGCCGGCGAGCGGGAGGCCTGCGGCCTGGTGCCAGTCGAGGGACTTGGGCTTGCGGGCCACGGTGCGCGCGGGGGCCGTGACGAGCTCGGCGTAGGTGCCGCCCTTGACCCAGTCCTTGCGGGCGTAGGCGACGACCTCGTCACCGACCGCGAACTCGGGGGTGTCGAAGCCGACGGCCTCGACGACGCCGGAGACGTCCCAGCCGGGGATGGCGGGGAGCTCGACGTTCATCATCGGGTCGAGGTAGCCGGCGACGATCTTCCAGTCGACCGGGTTGACCGAGGCGCTCCGGACTCGGATCAACACCTCGCCCGGGCCGACCTTGGGGTCCGGGACGTCGGAGAGGGTGAGGACGCTGGCGTCGCCGTACTCGGCGTAGGTGATGGCCTTCATGCTGGGGAGAACCTCGTTGCACCGGCCCTCATTCCGCAGGCGCGTCAGGCAGGGGGCGTGAGCCGACCGAGCCTCGTCCAGGTCTGGATCACCGTGTCGGGGTTGAGGGACATGGTGTCGATGCCCTGCTCGAGCAGCCAGTCGGCGAGGTCCGGGTGGTCGCTGGGTCCCTGCCCACAGATACCTACGTACTTGCCCCGCGCCTTGCAGGCCTTGATGGCGGCGCTGAGCATGAACTTCACGGCGGGGTCGCGCTCGTCGAAACCTGCCGCGACCAGGCTGGAGTCGCGGTCGAGGCCGAGGGTCAGCTGCGTCATGTCGTTGGAGCCGATGGAGAACCCGTCGAAGTGGTCGAGGAACTGGTCGGCGATGACGGCGTTGGACGGCAGCTCGCACATCATGATCACCGCGAGGTCGTTCTCACCACGCCGCAGGCCGTGCTCGGCGAGGAGGTCGATGACCCCACGGGCCTCGGTGACCGTACGGACGAAGGGGATCATGACCTTGACGTTGGTCAGCCCCATGTCGTCGCGGACGAAGCGCAGCGCCTCACACTCCATGGCGAAGCACTCTCGGAAGTCCTCGGACAGGTACCGGGACGCGCCGCGGTACCCGATCATCGGGTTCTCCTCGTGCGGCTCGTACAGCTCGCCGCCGACCAGGTTCGCGTACTCGTTGGACTTGAAGTCCGACATCCGCACGATCACCGGTTTCGGGGCGAACGCGGCGGCGATGGTGGCCACACCCTCGGCGACCCGCTGCACGAAGTACTGCCTGGGCGAGTCGTACGGCGCGACCGCGGCATCCACCTGCTCCCGCACGGTGCCCGTCAGCTGCTCGTGGTCCAACAGTGCCTTGGGGTGGATGCCGATCTGCCGGTTGATGATGAACTCCAGGCGGGCTAGCCCCACGCCTTGGTTCGGCAGCCGCGAGAAGGCGAACGCCTGGTCCGGCGTGCCGACGTTCATCATGATCTCGACCGGGATCTGCGGCATGGCCTCCATGTCGGTCTCCTCGACCGCGAAGTCGAGCAGGCCCTCATAGACGTACCCGGTGTCGCCCTCCGCGCAGGAGACGGTCACCTCCCGACCGTCGAAGAGCTCGCCGGTCGCGTTCCGGGCGCCGACGACGGCGGGGATGCCGAGCTCCCTCGCGATGATGGCAGCGTGACAGGTGCGCCCGCCACGGTTGGTCACGATCGCGCTGGCCCGCTTCATGATCGGCTCCCAGTCCGGGTCCGTCATGTCGGCGACCAGGACCTCGCCGGGGTTGAAGTCGCTCATCTGGTCCGCCGACCTCAGCACCCTCACGGGGCCGGCGCCGACCTTCTGGCCGATCGCGCGTCCTTCGACCAGCAGGGGGCCGCGTTCGTTGATGCGGTAGCGCGAGACGGTGGTCGCGGACTGCCTCGACTTCACGGTCTCCGGCCGCGCCTGCAGGATGTAGAGCTGGCCGTCGGTGCCGTCCTTGCCCCACTCGATGTCCATGGGTCGGCCATAGTGGTCCTCGATGACGAGGGCGTGCCGGGCGAGCTCCTCGACCTCGGTGTCGGTCAGGCTCAACAGGTGCCGCACGGCTGGTTCGACGTCGACGAACTCGGTCGTCCTCCCGACGGCTGCGTCGGAGGTGTAGACCATCTTGGTCGCCTTGTCGCCCACCCCGCGCTTGAGGATCGCCGGCCGACCGGCGCGCAGGCCGGGCTTGTAGACGTAGAACTCGTCCGGGTTGACGGCGCCCTGGACCACGGCCTCCCCGAGCCCGTAGGAGGACGTGATGAAGACCGCGTCGTCGAAGCCGGACTCGGTTTCCATGGTGAACATGACGCCCGACGCGCCGATGTCGGAGCGGACCATGCGCTGGACCCCGGCCGACAGCGCGACCGTCTCGTGCTCGAACCCGTGGTGGACCCGGTAGGCGATCGCCCGGTCGTTGTACAGGGAGGCGAAGACCACCTTGACCGCCTCCAGCACGGCATCGATGCCCCGGATGTTGAGGAAGGTCTCCTGCTGGCCGGCGAAGGAGGCGTCCGGGAGATCCTCGGCCGTGGCGCTCGAGCGGACGGCGAACGACGCGTCCGGGTTCCCCTCGACCAGCTGCTCGTAGGCAGCCCTGATGTCCGCTTCGACGTCGTCGGGCAAGGGCTGGGCCACGATCGCAGCCCGGACCCGCTGCCCCACGTCGGCGAGCGCGATGACGTCCTCGGTGTCCAGACCCGCCATCTGGGCCACGATGGTCTCCGCGAGTCCCTGCTGTGCGACGAACCGGCGGTAGGCCTCCGCCGTGGTCGCGAACCCGTCGGGGACACGGACGCCGGCGGTGGCCAGGTTGCTGACCATCTCCCCCAGCGAGGCGTTCTTGCCGCCCACCTCCTCGAGGTCCTTCATACCAAGGGTGGAGAACCACAGGACGCTGCTCATGTCCGGCTACTTTCGCGAGGGGTTCGGGAACCCAGGGTCTGGAGGATGAGGGTGGACATCTCCTCGACCGACTTGGTCGTGGAGTTGATGACGGGGATGCCGTTGGCCTTGTATAGCGCGTCCGCGCGGCGCAGCTCCTTGGTGCACTGCTCCAGGGAGGCGTAGGGCGAGTTGGGGCGCCGCTGCTGACGCACCTCGCTGAGCCTGGCGGGCGTGGCGATCAGCCCGAAGCAACGGTCGCCGAGCTCGGTGATGGGACGAGGCAGGTTGGTGGTCTCGAGGTCCTCGTCGAGCAGCGGGTAGTTGGCCACGAAGACGCCGTACTGCAGCGCCAGGTACATCGTCGTGGGGGTCTTCCCGCACCGAGACGGCGCCACCAGGATGACCTCCGCCCGGTCCAGCGCCCGAAGGCTCTGTCCGTCGTCGTGCTCGATGGCGAACTCGATCGCCTGCATGCGCGAGTTGTACCGCTTGATGTCGCCAACCCCGTGCAGGCGAGCGGCGACCCTCGCCCCGGACGCGCCGATGATCGACTCGACCTTCTCCATGTGCATCTCGAAGAAGTCGATGATCGGGCACTGGGAAGTGTGCAGCAGCTGTCGGACCTCGTCCGTGGCCGCCGTCGTGAAGGCCAGCGGGGTCACTGGCCCTTCCATCGCCTTGTCCAGGATCGCGACGACCTTGCGGGCCTCTTTCGCGGTGGCGATGAACGGGATGAGACGTCGCTCGAACCTCACGTCCGGGAACTGGATGAGGAGCGCGTTGCCCATGGTCTCGGCACTGATGCCCGTGCTGTCGGACAGGAAGAAGACCGGAACTGGTAGGTCCTGCACCTGCACTCCCCTCTGGCCGACTTCGTTGTCAGCCTTTGTCGCTGGCCCATCATGAACCTAGGCCACCGCAGCCCCATAGAGCGCTCGAGGACCCTGCCTAGTGGCAGCAACCCACCTCCGCTCGCCGGACACCGAGTTACCAGAACTGTCGTCCGTGAGGCGCCGGGCGATGGGCTATGCTGGTCCGGTCGCGACAGGCCTCCTGAGGGTAAACCCGCAGGTCAGACCCGTCGCGGACGCATGTGCAGCACCACCCTGGCCAGGTAGCTCAGTTGGTACGAGCGTCCGACTGAAAATCGGAAGGTCGGCGGTTCGACCCCGCCCCTGGCCACCACCCGAAGCCGCAGGTCAGAATGCCTCTGACCTGCGGTTTCTCTATGCCAGGCCCGTTCGTGTGATCGACAAGCAGACCTTGAGTGACCACCTGTGACCCTCAACTGTCGAGAGTTGTGGCACGAGAGGACGCACGACCAAGGTCGATCCTGGTTCCAGCGATGGGGCGGCCTGTCCAGCTCGGGAATCGGTCGTGCGAGTCCTCCGCGTCGATCTTGGTGCCGTGACGCACCCTTGCCGAGCCGTGGTTGGGCACAGCGGACCACGTGGTGCGCTAAGTGGGGATCCCGCAGCGAACAGCCGGATTCCGGTGAGCAGCGGGCTCCAACTCAGCCAGTGCAGGTCCGCTCCGCGAGGCCGCAGTCGAATGCCAAACTGAGACCATGGGTGAACCGAAGACGGGGCCGACAGTCGCGAGCGTCGAGGACTTCTTGCACGACGCGACCCCCTCTCGACGACAAGAGGACGGCCTGCGCCTCGCTGAGATCTTCCATGAGGTCACGGGTGCTGAGCCGATCCTGTGGGGTCCGTCGATCGTTGGCTACGGCAGCTATCGTTACGTCTCGCCAGCCCATCCGCGCAGGCGCGGTGATTGGCCCAAGACCGGATTCTCGCCGCGCAAGGCGCAGTTGTCCCTGTACGGCCTCAAGGACCTGCCCGAGGGCGCCGCGTTGCTGCCGTCGTTGGGGACGTACACGGAAGGCGCAGGCTGCGTCTATGTCAAGACGCTCAGTGACATCGATCTCGATGTTCTGCGCCAGTTGATCGCGATCGCTTGGTCTCGAACAGACGACCCGCTGCCGACGGCGTAGGACGAGAGGTACTTCGCACTCCGATGCCCGCTCAGACTTCGCCACGTGCCGTCGCGAGCGGGGGCCGAGTTCACTTGCCATAATGGAAAGCTCGATGCATACTTTCCACTATGGAAACTTCAGGAAGCCGTCCGACGCCCGACGAGGCCGCGGCTGCGCTGCTCGACGCCGGCTCGGCGCGGGATCAGCTCTCTCAGCGGCTGACGCTACCGTCCTGGTTCCACGCCTCGATCGGTCTGGTGGTCGTTGTCCAGACCGCCACCCTGGCTGTGGGAGTGGCCGACCAGAGCTCGGCAGGGATCGGCCTCGCGGTTGCCGGCCTGGTCCCGTTCGTGCTCGTCGCGGTGGTGCAGCTCGTCCGCTTCCGGAGGCTGAACGGCGTCTGGGTCGGCGGCTTGGCGAGCAGGGTGGTCTTTGGGGGCGATGCGGCCGCATCGACGGTGCACTTCCTGGCCATGGCCGCAGCGATCTGGGCTGCCTTCGAGGAGCGCTGGTGGCTGGTGGGGTTGTGCGCCGTATCCGGTGGGGTGGGTTACGCACTGTGCGGTGTGCGCTGGATGCGGTCCTACCGCGGTGACCCGGCGGCCCACAGCAGGGGTGAGTCGGTCCTCCTGCTGGTCGCCCTGCTCGTTTCGCTCCTCGCCGGAGCCGTACTGCTGGTGGGCGGTCGCTGATGGCAGAGTTGGACCGGCATCTTCTGGCGCCGGCCAGGCTCAAGCTGACGACGATGCTCACTGCTGTGTCCGAGGTCGAGTTCGCGGTCCTTCGTGAAGGCCTGGGCGTGAGCGACTCCGTGCTGTCCAAGCATGTCGCCACGCTCGCCGACGCAGGGTATGTGCGCAGCCGCAAGGGCACGCACGAGGGCCGGCGCACGACGTGGGTGGCGCTCTCCCCGACCGGCCGGAAGGTGCTCCGCAACCATGTCGCAGTGCTGCGCGAGATCATTGACGGCGTCGACTGACCCTCGCTGGGGACTGCCTTGAAGACCTCTTGCTAAGCAGCCGCAGAGGTCCACTCCGGCGTCCCCGGTCAGTATGGGGTCGTAGACCCGCGCAGCCCGTCGCGAGTTCCAACGGACGGTGGTGGACGCACTCCGAGCCCAACCGACCGACCCTGACGGGGCAACGGCAAGGGCGCGTCGAAAACGCCAACCATCGGCGTGTGCGGACGAGCGCCAAGTTGCTGATGCCGTCAGAAGGCGCATGCTTGTTCAACGGTTGTGTGCGGCGACGGTTGTCTCGCGCGGCTGTCCCCATTCACTCCCAGCTCTGGAGCATCCATGTCCGACGCCACCGCCACCAACACCACCTCGTTCTCTGACCTGGGCCGCGACATGTGGTCCTACCTGACAGGCCAGGAAGCCACGATCAACTACACCTTCGTCGACATGAATGTCGAAGTCCCGCGGTCCACCGGCCCGGACAGCGCCCGGGCGACGTGGAAGCTGAACGGCACCCTGAGCATCACCACGTCAGACAAGGACAACCGCGACGCATCCAACGGCTCCCGTGCCTGAGGAGAATCTGTCTCCTCTCGCGTTCGTCGCCGACCTCGACGTCGAGGTC
>JBDSKZ010000061.1:0-11148 GCA_039916625.1 Pedococcus sp. | reverse complement strand
ACACCGGCGACTTGCCTTTCCCGAGCATCGGGAGGCACAGATGCGACTGAAGAGGGAGAGCGACAGCGACTATGGCGACTGACTACGACGCGCCGCGCAAGACCGATGACGAGCTGTCCGAGGACTCGATCGAAGAGCTGAAGTCCCGCCGGGTCGACAAGAGCGCCTCGAGCGTCGACGTCGACGAGACCGAGCACGCCGAGGGCTTCGAGCTCCCCGGCGCCGACCTGTCCGGCGAGGAGCTGTCCGTGCGGGTCGTCCCGCGGCAGTACGACGAGTTCACCTGCTCACGCTGCTTCCTCGTGCACCACCGCAGCCAGCTGGCCAAGGAGGTCAACGGGCAGATGGTGTGCCGGGAGTGCGCGGCCTGAGCGTGCGGCAACCACCGATAGGGTCGGTCCCCGTGACTGGCCCCATCCGTGTGCCCCTGCCCTTGCGGCGGCTCGACCCCGACCTGCCGATGCCGTCCTACGCGCACCCCGGCGATGCGGGGGCAGACCTCCGTGCGGCCACCGACGTGACGCTCGCACCGGGGGAGCGGGCCCTGGTCCCCACGGGGGTCGCCCTGGCTCTGCCCGACGGCTACGTCGCCCTGGTCCACCCGCGGTCCGGCCTCGCCGCGCGGCACGGCATCACCATCGTCAACGCCCCGGGGACCGTTGACGCGGGCTACCGAGGAGAGATCCTCGTCAACCTCGTGAACCTCGACCCGCGCGAGACGTTCACCGTCCGTCGAGGTGACCGGATCGCCCAGCTCGTGGTCCAGCAGGTCGCCGTCGCAGAGTTCTTCGAGGTGGATTCGCTCGAGGAGACCTCCCGGGGTGACACTGGACACGGTGCCAGTGGCGGCTTCGGCAACCACACCCACACAACGAAGGACTGAACACTCCAGTGGCCATCTTCCGACGAGGCAAGAAGTCCGAGCAGACCGACGAGCTCGACCAGAAACAGCTCGACGACGCGTCCGACAACCCGACAGGCGACGCGGAAGGCGACTCAGAAGGCGACTCGTCGTCGAAGGACGCCGCCACGACGGTCCCTCCGCTCGACCGCGAGGGCAACGGTCCCCACGACAGCTCCGAGGTCGACCTCTCCGACGACGGGCGGCTCGACCTCGGTGCCCTGCGCATCCGGGGCGTGGCCGGTATGGAGCTGAGGCTCGAGGTGGACGAGGCGGCCGACCAGGTCGTCGGCGCCACTGCCGTCATCGCCGACTCAGCCGTTCAGCTGCAGGCCTTCGCAGCCCCGAAGACGATGGGCATCTGGGACGAGATCCGCTCCGAGATCGCCGAGTCGATCCTCGCCCAGGGTGGCACTGCCGACGAGGTCAGGGGGCAGCTCGGCACCGAGCTGCGCACCCGGATGCCGTCCGCCGGGCCCGACGGACGCACGGTCTTCGCCCCCGCCCGCTTCACTGGTGTCGACGGCCCTCGCTGGTTCCTGCGTGCGGTGTTCTCCGGCCGGGCCGCCATCGACGACGCGGCAGCCGCGCCACTGCTCGAGGTCGTGCGCAGCGTGGTCGTCGTCCGCGGCGAGAGCGCCATGGCTCCTCGAGAGATGCTGACCCTGACGCTGCCCGCCCAGCCGGACGCGGCTGAGGCCGATGCTGACGCCAACGCCGATGCTGACGCCGAGGTGGCCGACGGCGCTGCCGACACCACGGTGCACGCCGACGACCTCAAGCCGTTCGAACGTGGCCCCGAGATCACCGAGGTCCGGTAGTCCCATGGCTCACGACGTGCAGACGACCCAGCCCACGGGGCCCAAGAACCCGCAGGGCCACCGCAAGTCGGCGATCGCGCGGCTCGGCGAGCGACTGACCAAGTCGGTCACCCAGATCGAGGCCGACGAGCTGCGCGAGGACGCGGCCCGCCTGGGCTGCACCCCGATGTGCGACCTGCTCGACCGCCAGCAGGCCACCGTCTCCGGCACCGTCCGCGCCGTCACCCTGAGGCCGCGCGTCAACGTGCCCGCCCTGGTCGTCGACCTCTACGACGGCAGTCGCACGATCAACCTCGTCTGGCTCGGCCGCCGCTCGATCGCCGGCATCGAGCCCGGCACCTACCTGCGCGCGCAGGGCCGGGTCACCTACTACCGGGGCATCCCGACGATCTTCAACCCGCCCTACGAGATCGTGCCGCTGCGTGCCCACTGACCGGGTCGGCTCCCCGACCGGCGGGACGGGTGCGTCAGCGCCGCTCGGCGATGCCACCGTGCCCAGCGCCCACGCAGCGGTGGAGGCGACGGTGGAGGAGGTCATCCGCCAGCGGCTCTCCAAGGCCCTCGGTGGCTGGCGCGGTTCGCTCGAGACCGCGCTGCCGACGGTGGGGTTCGTCGTGGTGTGGACATCGACCAAGGACGTCAGGACGGCGGTCATCGCCGCCGCGGTCGTCATCGTCGTGCTCGGGGTCGTGCGCGTGACCCAGCGCCAGAGCCTGCAGTTCGTGGGCTCGGCGGCGCTCGCCACCGCGATCGCCGCGTTCTTCGCGCTGCGCAGCGGCCGCGCCCAGGACGCGTTCCTGCCCGGCATCCTCACCAGCGCCGGCTGGGGTGTGGCGGCCCTGGTCTCCGTGGTGAGCCGTTGGCCGCTCGTCGGGTTCATGGTCGGCGCCGGTGACCCCCGCGCCGCCGAGGACCCGTTCGCCTGGCACCGCGACCGCGGACTGGTCCGCGTCTGCCAACGACTCACCATGGTGCTCGTCGTGATGTATGCCGTCCGCGTCGCCATCATGCTCCCCCTGTACTTCGCGGGCGAGGTGGCCTGGCTCGGCGTCGCCAAGGTCGGTCTGGGCTGGCCGTTGTGGCTTGCCGGTCTCGCAGTGATGGGCGTGATGCTCGTGCGCGGACAGACGCCGCAGGAGACGCCGGCGCCGGACGGGCACCACGTCGAGCACGACACCGACCCCGAGCCTCGGCCCGAGCCCGAGCGCCAGCGCGACCCCCGGTCCGAGCCCGACCTGACCTGACCGGACCTGAGCGGTCCTGGCGGCGGGGTCAGGCCTCGCCGCGGGGGTGACGGTCGCCGGGGCTGAGCATGGCCTCCAGCTCGTCCTCGAACTCGGGCGTCGAGATGAACAGCAGCTCGTCGTGCGGCTCGAGCGAGTCGTCGCGGGTCGGTGCGATCGGGTGGTCCTCCCGGATGATGCCGACCAGCACCGTCTCGCCGGGGAACTCGACGTCGCCGACCCGCTTGCCGGCGTAGGGGCTCTCCGGCGGCAGGGTCAGCTCGACCATCGTGGCCTTGCCCTGCTGGAACTGGAAGATGCGGACGAGGTCGCCGACGCTGACGGCCTCCTCGACGAGGGCGGTCATCAGGCGGGGCGTGGACACGGCGACATCGACACCCCAGGCCTCGTCGAACATCCACTCGTTCTTGGGGTTGTTGACCCGAGCCACCGTGCGCGGCACGCCGAACTCGGTCTTGGCGAGCAGCGAGACGACGAGGTTGACCTTGTCGTC
Source organism: Pedococcus sp. (assembly GCA_039916625.1). Classification (GTDB taxonomy): domain Bacteria; phylum Actinomycetota; class Actinomycetes; order Actinomycetales; family Dermatophilaceae; genus Pedococcus. The sequence goes on along the minus strand of JBDSKZ010000061.1, from coordinate 7,689 downwards.
GCCGGTCGCGGCGACGACGACGTCGCACTCGGCAAGGCCGGCCTCGTGCAGTGCCGTGATCTCGCAGGCGTCGGCCAGCAGCCAGTTGGCCTCGGGCACGCGGCTGGACTGGATGTCCTTGCGGTCCTTGTCCATGAGCAGGACCTGGTGGCCGTTGTGCAGCAGCTCCCGGGCGATGGAGCGACCCACGCTCCCGGCCCCGGCGATGACGACGCGCATGTGGTTCCGTCTGCTCAGTGCCCGGACGGGGCGGGCGGGGCGTCGAGGGTGCGCTCCGCGGCCGGGAGCTCCGAGGCGATGGCGGCGACGTGCAGCAGGTCGCCCTCCTGGAACACCGTCTCGGAGGTCGGCAGGATGCCGGAGCCGAGGCGGGTGAGGTAGGCCGTGCGCGTGCCGGTGACGCTCTCGAGCTCGGTGACGAGCCGGCCGACCCAACCCGGGTTGACGGTGACCTCGGCGATGACGACCTTGCCGGAGGGGTCCACGAGCTCGGGCACGTGGCCCTGGGGGAGCAGGCGGCGGAGCATCTGGTCGGAGGTCCACTTCACCGTGGCGACGGTGGGTATGCCGAGGCGCTGGTAGACCTCGGCGCGACCGGGGTCGTAGATGCGCGCCACGACGTGCTCGATACCGAAGGTCTCGCGGGCCACCCGTGCAGCGAGGATGTTGGAGTTGTCACCGCTGGACACTGCGGCGAAGGCGTAGGCGTCGGCGATCCCGGCCTCGGTGAGGGTGTCGCGGTCGAAACCGACACCGGTGACCCGGCGACCCTCGAACGCAGACCCCAGGCGACGGAACGAGGACTCCTCCTGGTCGATCACCGCGACGTCGTGGCCCTGGTTCTCGAGGCTCAGCGCCAGGGTCGAGCCCACTCGGCCGCAGCCCATGATCACGAAGTGCACGACGCCGACGCTACACCGCGCCATACCTGCCCGTGCACGGTGCCGCGCAGGTCGGTGACCGGGGCTGGTACGCAGGGTGGGCGCGCCGCCTAGAGTGTGGCCGTGGCAACTCCCGGACGCGTTCTCAAGCGCGTGGTTCTCGGTCGCGCGATGCGCAGCGACCGCCTCGGCGACACGCTGCTGCCGAAGAAGCTCGCCCTGCCCGTCTTCGCCAGTGACGCGCTCTCCTCGGTGGCCTACGCCCCTGACGAGATCTTCCTGACCCTGGGTCTCGCGGGGGGCGCCCTGGCCCTGACCAGCTCGTGGATCATCGCCGTCGCCGTCGTCATCGTCATGCTGGTCGTCGTCGCGTCCTACCGCCAGAACGTGCACGCCTACCCGTCGGGCGGTGGTGACTACGAGGTGGCGAGCACCAACCTCGGTCCCAAGGCCGGCCTCACCGTCGCCTCGGCGCTGCTCGTCGACTACGTGCTCACCGTGGCGGTGTCGATCTCCTCGGGTGTCCAGAACGCAGCAGCAGCGCTGCCGGTCGTGCGCGGCCACGAGGTGGTCGTGGCGGTGGCGCTCATCGCGCTCCTCACCGCCATGAACCTGCGTGGGGTCCGGGAGTCGGGAACAGCCTTCGCCATCCCCACCTACCTGTTCATGGTGAGCGTCATCGGGATGGCGCTCGTCGGCTTCTACCGGCACTACTTCGGCGACCTTCCCCCGGCCCGGAGCGCGGGGCTCGAGCTCGCGCCCGAGCCCGGGTACGCAAGCATCGGCGGCATCGCCATGGCCTTCCTGCTGCTCCGGGCCTTCTCCTCCGGATGCGCCGCCCTCACCGGCGTGGAGGCGATCTCCAACGGTGTGCCCGCGTTCGAGAAGCCCAAGAGCCGCAACGCGGCCACGACGTTGCTGCTGATGGGCCTGATCTCGATCACCATGTTGTTGTCGATGGTCACGCTCGCTCGCTGGACGGGGGTCAAGTACGCGGAGGACCCGGCGAGCCAGCTGCTGAGCGGCGGCGTCCCGGTGGGCAAGGACTACGTGCAGGAGACGATCATGGGTCAGGTCGCCCATGCCGTCTTCGACAGCTTCCCCCCCGGTGTCCTGCTGGTCTCGATCGTCACCGGCGTGATCCTCATCCTCGCCGCCAACACCGCGTTCAACGGCTTCCCGGTGCTCGGGTCGATCCTCGCCAAGGACGGCTACCTCCCTCGCCAGCTGCACACGCGGGGGGACCGGCTCGCGTTCTCCAACGGCATCCTCATCCTCGCCGGTGCCGCGGTGGCGCTGATCATCATCTACAACGCCGAGGTCACCAAGCTCATCCAGCTCTACATCGTCGGCGTCTTCGTCTCCTTCACGCTGAGCCAGATCGGCATGATCCGACACTGGAACCGCCACCTGCGCCTCGAGCGCGATGGCGGCGCCCGCAGCCGGATGATGCGCAGCCGGGCGATCAACGCCGTGGGCGCAGTGATGTCCGGAACGGTGCTGCTCGTCGTGCTCGCCACCAAGTTCATGCACGGTGCTGGCTATGCGATCGCGGCGATGATCGTGCTGTTCTTCCTCATGCTCGGCATCCACAAGCACTACGAGCGGGTCCGCGCAGAGCTCCGGGTCTCCGACGACGACCTCAACGCGCAGATGCTCCCGAGCCGGGTGCACGCGATCGTGCTGGTCTCCAAGATCCACAAGCCCACGTTGCGCGCGCTGGCCTACGCGCGGGCGACCCGGCCCTCCAAGCTCGAGGCGATCACCGTCAACGTCGAGCCCGAGGAGACCAAGGCCCTGCAGGACGAGTGGGACCGCCGTGACATCCCGGTGCCGTTGAAGGCGCTCGACTCGCCGTACCGCGAGATCACCCGTCCGGTCGTCGACTACGTCAAGTCGTTGCGCTCGGGCCACCCCCGCGACGTCGTCGTGGTCTACATCCCTGAGTACGTCCTCGGAAAGTGGTACGAGCAGGTGCTGCACAACCAGAGCGCGTTGCGCCTCAAGGGCAGGCTGTTGTTCACCCCCGGCGTGATGGTCGCCAGCGTCCCCTGGCAGCTCGCGTCCTCGGAGGGCCAGGAGGAGCGGTACGACGGCCCCACCGCCGGCTCGGTCCGGCTCGGTCAGTGACCGTCAGCGAGCAGGTCGACCTGCGGGTCGGCGACGAGGTGGAGGTCGAGGTCGGTCCCATCGCCCACGGCGGTTTCTGCATCGCCCGCCACGAGGGCAGGGTCGTCTTCGTCCGCCACGCCCTGCCCGGCGAGCGCGTCCGCGTGCGGGTCACCGAGGCCAGGGACGGCCAGCGCTTCGTCCGCGCCGACTGCGTCGCGGTCCTCACCGCCAGCGAGCACCGCGTCACCGCCCCGTGCCCGTATGCCGCGCCCGGACTGTGCGGCGGCTGCGACTTCCAGCACGTCCAGGTCGCCCACCAACGCGACCTGAAGGCCATGGTCGTGCGGGAGCAGTTCTCCCGCGTGGCCAAGCTCGAGGTCGAGGTGGTCGTCGAGCCGGTGCCCGGCGACCACGACGGACTCGGTTGGCGCACCAGGGTGGAGTTCGCCGTCGACGAGGTGGGGCGGGCCGGCCTGCGCCAGCACCGGTCCCACGACGTGGTGCCGGTGGACACCTGCCTCATCGCTGACGCCCGGATCCTGGCCACCGGCGTCCTGCGCGGGCACTGGGACGGTGAGCAGGCCGTCGATGTCGTCGCCCCCTCCGAGGGGGAGGCGGTCGTCGTGCGCGTCCCGTCGGGGGAGGCCGAGGCCCCGACCGTCGTCGAACACGTCGAGGGTGGCTCCTTCGTCGCCGACTTCGAGGTCGCGGCGCGCGGGTTCTGGCAGGTCCACCCCGGTGCGGCCGGCACCTTCGTCGAGACCGTCCTCGGCATGCTGCGCCCCGGTGAGGGCGAGACCGCCCTCGACCTCTACTCCGGTGTCGGCCTGTTCGCGGCAGCGCTCGGCGAGGCCGTCGGCCCGCAGGGCAAGGTCGTCGCGGTGGAGTCCGACTCGGGAGCCGTCGCGGCAGCGGCAGGCAACCTTGCGCAGTACCCGTCCGTCCTGGCGATCCGCGCCCGGGTGGACGACGCGTTCGGGGTGGCGCGTGCGAGCAGGTCCGGTCCGGACGGTCGGCGCGGCCAGCGGTCGCGCAAGCTGCGTCGCCACCCGCTCCTGCCGCTGGCCGTCGACCTCGTGGTCCTCGACCCGCCCCGCACCGGGGCCGGCAAGGACATCGTCGCCCAGGTGGCCGGGCTCTCGCCGCGCGCCGTCGCCTACGTCGCCTGCGACCCGGCGGCCCTCGCCAGGGACACGTCCTACCTGCGCGAGGCCGGGTACGAGCTGCGGGAGCTGCGCGCCTTCGACGCCTTCCCGATGACCCACCACGTCGAGTGCGTGGCCTTGTTCGAACGGTGACAGGGGGACGCCCGGACGCTGTGGAGAGCTCGACCGGCTCGGTCTGGCGGATGCGGGGGATGCCGGCGCTGGGGCTGCTGTCGGTGTTCGGCTTCAGCGGCTATGCGGCGCTGTTGTCGGTGGCACCGCTGTGGGCTGTGCGCGGTGGCGCGGACGCGGCTGGGTCGGGGCTGGTCAACGGCGTGCTGCTCGCAGCCACGGTGCTGACGCAGTTCGCCGTCCCCGTGCTGCTGCGCCGGTTCGGGCACGGCCCGGTCATCGCGGTCGGGGTGCTGCTCATGGGCGTCGCCTCGCCGCTCTACCTCGTGTCCGACGCCCTCACGCCCGTCCTGGCGCTGTCGGCGGTGCGGGGAGTGGGCTTCGGCATCCTCACGGTCACCGCGTCGGCGGTGGTCGCCCACCTCGTGCCGACCCGACGTCGGGGGGCAGCCATCGGCGCCTACGGGCTTGCGGTCGCCGTGCCGAACCTCCTGCTCCTGCCGGCCTCGGTCGCCATCGCCGACCGGTGGGGGTTCGGCTGGGTGTTCGGGCTCGGGGCGTTGCCCGTGCTCGCGGCTCCCTTCGCCTTCGCCGTGGCCCGGGCCCTCGGGCCCGCCGACCGGGTCACGGAGCAGGCGCCGCGGCTGGACCGTCGCAGCGCGCTCGCAGTCGCCCGGCCGACCGCGGTGCTGTTCGCGGTGACCATGGCGGGTGGGGGACTGCTCACCTTCGCCCCGCAGATCGCGCGGTCCGGCACGGCCTCGGCGGTGGTGCTCCTCGTGCTCGGGGTCGGGACCGCCGTGTGTCGGTGGGGTGCCGGGTCCCTGGCGGACCGGTACGGCGCCGAGCGCTTCCTCGCTCCGCTGCTGCTGGTCGGGGCCGTGGGCCTGGCGACCTGCGCCTGGGGGGCCCAGCGTGGGGGCGACCTGGGACTGCTCGTGCTCGGAGCGGCCTTCGCCGGTGTCGCGTACGGCGCGCTGCAGAACCTCACGCTCGTGGTCGCGTTCAGACAGGTGGACGCGGCGCACATCCCTGTGGCGAGTGCCGGCTGGAACATCGGGTTCGATGGCGGCACGGCCGCCGGTGCCGTGGTGGTGGGGGCGATCGCCACCGCTTCGGGCTTCCCTGCGGGGTTGCTGTTCCTCGCGGCAGCGTGCGTGGCAGCGCTGGTGCTGTGCGTCCCGACCCGGCGGTGACCTAGGCTCGCTGGTCGTGCCAACGCAGCCAGATCTCCCGATGGGCCCAGCCCCGTTCACCCACCACGTCGAGGTCCACTTCTACGAGGTCGACCAGGTGGGGGTGGTGTTCAACGCGTGGTACCTCGCCTGGTGTGACGATGCCCGGCTGGCCTACCTCGCCTCCCGTGGATACGGCCTGGAGGCGGCCCGTGAGTCCGACGCCCTGCCGTTGGTGCGCCACGCCGACATCGAGTGGCTCGCGAGCCTGTCGGCGGGGGACCGGGCCGACATCGTCGTCCGTCCCGTGCGGGTGGGCACCACCAGCTTCACGCTGCGCCACGAGATCCACCGGGCATCCGATGGCCTGCTCTGCGCCCTGCTGACCATCACCTACGTCGCCGCCGGTCTCGCCGAGCGGACCAAAAGGGAGCTGCCACTTCCGCTGCGTACCGCATTGGACGAGGATCGAGTCCGGACCTGACCACGCACCATCCGGCATGATATCTTGATGTCAAGATAAATTGAGATCGACAGCAGAGTGCAACGACGCACACAACTGAGCATCGAAGGAGCAGGCAGTGGCCAGCACGAACAGCTTCAACGCCCACGGTGAACTCACGGTCGGCGACCAGTCCTACGAGGTCTACCGACTGAGCGCGGTCGAGGGCAGCCAGACCCTCCCCTACAGCCTGAAGGTGCTGCTGGAGAACCTCCTGCGCACCGAGGACGGCGCCAACATCACGGCCGACCACATCAGTGCCATCGGTGGGTGGGACCCGGAGTCCGAGCCCGACACCGAGATCCAGTTCACCCCTGCCCGCGTCCTCATGCAGGACTTCACCGGTGTGCCGTGCATCGTGGACCTCGCCACCATGCGCGAGGCCGTGGCCGACCTCGGTGGCGACCCGGCCAAGATCAACCCGCTCAGCCCCGCTGAGATGGTCATCGACCACTCCGTGATCATCGACGTCTTCGGCCGCGCCGACGCCTTCGAGCGCAACGTCGAGATCGAGTACCAGCGCAATGGTGAGCGCTACCAGTTCCTGCGCTGGGGCCAGACTGCGTTCGAGGACTTCAAGGTCGTCCCGCCCGGCACCGGCATCGTGCACCAGGTCAATATCGAGCACCTCGCACGCACCATCATGGTTCGCGACGGCGTCGCCTACCCCGACACCTGCGTCGGCACCGACTCGCACACCACCATGGTCAACGGTCTTGGCGTGCTCGGCTGGGGCGTCGGCGGCATCGAGGCCGAGGCCGCCATGCTCGGCCAGCCCGTCTCCATGCTCATCCCGCGCGTCGTCGGCTTCAAGCTGTCCGGGTCCATTCCGGCCGGCGCAACCGCGACCGACGTCGTGCTCACCATCACCGAGATGCTCCGCGAGCACGGCGTGGTCGGCAAGTTCGTGGAGTTCTACGGCGAGGGTGTCTCGGCCGTGCCGCTGGCCAACCGCGCCACCATCGGCAACATGAGCCCTGAGTTCGGTTCCACCTGTGCGATCTTCCCGATCGACGACGTGACGCTGGAGTACCTGCGGCTCACCGGCCGCTCCGCGGAGTCCGTCGCGTTGGTCGAGGCGTACGCCAAGGAGCAGGGCATGTGGCTCCAGTCCGGACCGGACCAGCCCGAGTCGCGCTACTCCGAGTACCTCGAGCTCGACCTGTCCACCGTCGTGCCGTCCATCGCCGGGCCGAAGCGGCCGCAGGACCGGATCGCGGTGACCCAGTCCAAGGAGCAGTTCCGCAACGACCTCAAGAACTACGTCGTCAACGGCAACGGCATCGAGAAGAGCTCGGTGGACCAGGAGCTCGCAGGCACCTTCCCCGCCTCGGACCCGCCGTCGCACGATGCCCTGGAGGCCTCCGAGAGCGCGGGTCGCCCGTCACACTCCGCGGCGGCCCCCGAGGGCACCGTCCGCGCAAGCAACCCGATCAGCGTCTCCATCGACGGCGCCGAGGTGCAGATCGACCACGGCCACGTGGCCATCGCCTCGATCACGAGCTGCACCAACACCTCCAACCCCTCGGTGATGATGGCGGCGGCCATGCTGGCCAAGAACGCCGTCGAGCGCGGGCTCACCGTCCCCCCCTGGGTCAAGACCTCGATGGCCCCCGGCTCCAAGGTGGTCACCGGCTACTACGAGAAGGCCGGCATGTGGCCCTACCTCGAGAAGCTCGGCTTCTTCCTCGTGGGCTACGGCTGCACCACCTGCATCGGCAACTCCGGGCCGATCATCGAGG
>JBDSKZ010000060.1:0-14765 GCA_039916625.1 Pedococcus sp. | reverse complement strand
CCCGGCGCACCCCGCGCCAGCTCCGTGAACGTCTCCGCGCCGCTGAGCAGGTTGCGCAACAGGATGGGCGTCCATCGTTCGGCAAGAACCTGCGAGGCTCGAGCGATCGGACAGTACTGCCGGTAGGCGTGCACAACCAAATGTCAACGCACTTGCGCGCTCCTGGCGAGTACGGGTTTTGGACTGTCCGAGTGCACCTCGCCAGCCCAGACCCACGCGAATGTGCCCACCCGGCCATGGGGTCAACCTTGGCCGAGGACTGCGTGGGGCAGGGCTGTGTGGGTCAGTCAGTCCTGCCGCCGTCTACCCGCTGCACCCGGTCCACCAGGACGGACGCCACCCGCTCGGGCTGGCCGAGCCAAGGAGCATGGCCACCGTTCAGCACCTTCAGTTCAGAGCCCCCCCATGGAGTGGCCGACCAGGATTGCGGACGGCAGTTCCAGGGCATGCACTCCTACCGGGACCGGGGCCGCCGTCACGCCATCGCGCGCCGACCAATCCTGAGGGCGGCATTGAGCACGCTGCCGGTCACGAGGTCCTTGCTGGCTCGTGCATCTCAGCGGTGGTAGGGCGCGTCTGCCGTGGTCGAGGTCCTGGCGCGCAACACCCCGAACAGGCTGATCGCAGACACGACTGCCCAGACACCTTCGAGCAGCAGGAATCCCCACTGCCGCTCCAACACCGCCTCGACGGCCAGCACTGCAGAGCCGACGAGGTTCAGCGTGAGGTAGCTGCGGGACTTCTGATCCAGGATCCCGCGCTGCGCGAGCGCGAACCCGGCGAGGACCAGCAGCGATCCGATGATCTGCACAAACTGACTCACGACGTCTCCCGGAAAGCGTCGTCTTTGCAAGCCGGGTACGTCGCACTCGTCCGGGGCGCTGCCAAGCGGGCTGCGCCTTGCCCCAGTGTCCCACGGCTACGGGTGTGACGACGCGGGTCGTGGCGCCCGAGGAACAACAGCCGGCCAAGCGAGTCGGTGGGCGACATCTTCACCGAGGTCCTCCCGAATGACGTGTCCGGTGCAGATGCGCCCGGACCCTCCACGCAACGACTTGCGGCACTTCCCACCCCGACGCACAGCCACCATGACGCCGGCCCCACGACGCCGACCTCGTCCGAGCCGCGCTGGATGGATGCACCCGCAGCGCGTTCGCCTACCTCTTCCACGACTCCTCAACGCGAACGAGCCAGGTCACTGCCGGCCGGGCCCCGTGCATGTTCCTGTCCTGCTTGCGCATCAGAAACCCGATTGCGTATGAGCAGCGGGAGTGCGACCCTCTGGGCGATGTCTGAGAGTCCTTGGCCGATGCAGCTGGACGGGCTGCTGTTCCGCGAAGCCGTCGAGTCGGACATCGTGGCATTGCAGTCCTTCCGGAACGACCCCGGGGTGAACCACTTCATGGTGCGCACCCACGTCGACCCCGATGACTTGCGCCGCGAATGGCTTGCAGTGCCAGGCAACCCGACGGACTACTCCTGCGTGGTCGAACGGAACGGCGAAGTCGTGGCCATGGGGTTCCTCGACATCGTTGATGGTTCCGGCCAGCCGGGGCACCCGACCAGCACCGACGGGCTCATCGGCTACATCGTCGACCCCCGAGTCGCGGGGCAGGGCATCGGGACCGCCACCGCCCGCGCGCTCCTGCGGGCGGCGTTCGAAGGGCTCGGCCTGCGTCGGGTCACAGCAGCTGCGAATGCCGACAATGGTGCGTCGGTGCGAGTGCTTGAGCGCGCAGGCATGCGCCGAGAGCGCCTCGCACTCAAGGCGTTGTGGCACCGAGAGCTCGGATGGCTGGACGAGGTGGAGTACGCGCTGCTCGGCGACGAGTGGGCCGCAGCGCCGGGGCTAGGGTCGAACACATGCACGAACACCAGCGGTTCGACGACGAGGCAGCGACGTGGGACGACGACGCGGGCCATGAGGCGCGGCAGGTCGCGGTGGCCCGGGCCATCGAGGAGGCCATTGCCCTCAGCCCTCGGATGAGCGCGCTGGACGTCGGGGGTGGCACCGGTCGGCTGAGCATGTTGCTCTCCGACCGGGTCGGCTCTGTCGTGGTGACCGACCCCTCCGCCGGAATGGTTCAGGTGGCACAGGAGCGGATCGACGCTGCCGGACTCGGCGACCGACTCCGCGCTGTCCAGGTGGACCTCAGCACAGACCCGCTTGATGGCGCCTATGACGTGGTGTGGAGCTCCATGGCGTTGCACCACGTCCAGGACCTGACTGGGCTGCTGCGGTCCGTAGCGGGGCTCTTGGTCGACGGTGGTCGGCTGGCCGTCGCGGACCTCGACGAGGACCCTGACGGCGCCTTCCACGCCGAGAAGGTCGACTTTGACGGACATCACGGATTCGACAGGCAACGCCTCGCCGAGCAGCTGGCCGACGCCGGATTCGCCGAAGTCAGCTTCGTCGACGCCACGACCATCCAGAAGGGCGACCGCGAGTTCGGCGTGTTCCTGTGCACGGCGACCAAGGGTGCATGAGCCCAGCGGAGACCGCCGAGCGGAACAACACCTTCCGTGCGTGGCAGCCTTCGATCCCGGGTCGCTGCCCGGGTTCGTTCCCGTGGCCCCCAGGACGATTCGGGCGGGGGCTCGACCGTGAGGATGTGCCACAGTGGGCGGACCATGTCCAAGGTTGCGGTAGTCGGTGCGGGCGCGGTGGGTACGGCGATCGCCTACGCGGCCAAGATCACCGGAGGCGATGACCTCGAGGTGTGCGGCGACGCCGACGTCGTCGTGATCACGGCGGGCGCGAAGCAGAAGCCGGGTCAGACGCGCCTGGACCTGGCCGCCGCGAACGTCGCGATGTGTCGGGACCTCGTCCCTAGGCTGGCCGCTCTGGCTCCGGAGGCCCTGCTTCTGGTGGTGACCAACCCGGTGGACGTGGTCACCTGTGCCGCCCAGCAGTTCTCGGGACTGGCACCGCACCAGGTCTTCGGGTCGGGGACGGTGCTGGACTCCTCCAGGCTGCGGTTCTTGATCGCCGAGCACACGGGGGTCGCCGTGCAGAACGTCCACGCCTACATCGCCGGCGAGCACGGGGACTCCGAGGTGCCGTTGTGGTCCACCGCGACGATCGGCGGGGTGCCCGTCCAGGACTGGGTCTCGGCAGGGGAAGGCCCCCTCGACGAGACCGCCCGGGCTCGGATCTACAACCAGGTGGTCAGCTCGGCGTACGAGATCATCACGGGCAAGGGCGCGACCAGCCTCGCGATCGGCCTGACCGTCTCCCGCATCTTGGAGGCCGTGCTCAACGACGAGCACAGGGTCCTGCCGGTCACCTCGCGGCTCGACGACGTGCACGGGCCGAGCGACGTGTGCCTGTCGATGCCGTCGGTCGTCGGGCGGACAGGGATCGAGCGTGTGCTGGCCACCCCGCTGTCTGCCGACGAGCGAGACAAGTTGGTCGCGTCGGCAGCGACGGTCCGGGCGACGGCCCGCCACCTCGGGCTGTAGGCGCCGGGTCCGTGACAAGGCGCATGCGGATGTGATCAGGTGGAATCGTCGAGATCGGGGGAAAGCCATCCTCCACGTCCCTGGAGGCCCACCATGCCCGAGCTCGAGTTCTCGCACCTCGAGAAGTCCTACGGCACGCTGCGCGCGCTACGCGACACGACGTTCTCGGTGAGCTCCGGGGAGATCTTCGGATTTGTCGGGTCCAACGGTGCCGGCAAGACCACCACGATGCGGATCGCCTTGGGCGTCCTGTCCTCGGACGGCGGGGAGGTGCGGTGGGACGGACGGCCCGTCGACTTCGCGGTGCGTCGCAGAATCGGTTACATGCCCGAGGAGCGTGGGCTCTACCCCCGGATGAAGGTGGGTCAGCAGCTCGGCTACCTGGCCCGGCTGCACGGTATGGCTCCTGCGGATGCCGGGCGGGCCGTCGACCGCTGGACCGAGGTCCTGGGCGTCGCCGGACGCCGAGACGACGAGGTGCAGAAGCTCTCCCTGGGCAACCAGCAGCGTGTCCAGCTCGCGGCTGCCCTGGTGCACGACCCCGACATCCTCATCCTCGACGAACCGTTCTCCGGCCTGGACCCCGTCGCCGTGGACGTGATGAGCGCGGTGCTGCGCGAGCGAGCCGAGGCAGGCGTGCCCGTCGTCTTCTCTTCACATCAGCTCGACCTCGTCGAGCGCCTGTGCGACAACGTGGGCATCATCAAGGACGGCAGCATGGTCGCCGTCGGGTCGATCGCCGCGCTGCGGACCCCCGAGAAGCCGCGGTGGCGGATCGAAGGCCCGCCAGGGTCGCTCGGGTGGGCGGCGGGACTCGCCGGGGTGGACGTGGTGAGCGCCGACGGCGGCACCACGGTCGTCGAGGTGCGACAGCCGACCGCCAACCTCGAGCAAGAGATCCTGAGGGCGGCGCTGAGCGCCGGCCCGGTGAGCTACTTCGGCGAGGTGCTTCCGCACCTGGTCGATCTCTACCGCGACGCCGTGAGCGAACACGCGCACGGGGACGCCACGACGTATGCCGGGACACCAGGCCAAGCCAGGAGCCCGGAGCATACCCAGACCACCGAGGAGGTTGCGCGATGACCTCGTCGCAGGCGATCCGGCTCGTCGCCGGGCGCGAGATCTCGACTCGAGTGCGTTCTCGCGGTTGGCTGCTCACCACGGGGCTGCTGCTCCTGGCCGTCATCGCAGGCGGGGTCGCGCTGAACTTCGCGCTCGGCTCCTCGTCGGCGACGCGGATCGCGGTGTCGCCACAGACCGCAGCCCTGTCCGTGCCCCTCACTGCCGTCGCCGACGCCTCGGCGGTCGATGCGAAGACGGTGGCCGTCGCCGATGACGCCGCCGCGGAGGCAGCAGTCCGCAACGACGAGGTCGACGCCGCCCTCACCGGCACCGCCAGTGACTTCACCGTGGTCGTGCGCAGCGAGGTTGACCCGGCGCTGCGCTCGGTCCTGTCCTTGCTCCAGCAGCAGGTCGCCCTTGCCGGGGCGGTCACCGACCTCGGCGGCGACCCCCAGGTGGTCGCGCAGCAGCTTGCCTCGCAGACGCTCAAGGTCCACGCGCTCGACCCGCCCCCCGCACGCGACGGCGCCCAGATCGTCGCCGGTTACGTGGCCGGCATCCTGCTCTTCCTCGCCCTCCAGATCGCCGCGCAGCAGGTGGCGCAGGGTGTGGTCGAGGAGAAGTCCAGCCGGGTCGTCGAGCTGCTGCTCAGCACGATCCGGCCCTGGCAGCTCATGGCGGGCAAGGTCATCGGCATCGGCTTGGTCGGCCTGCTCCAGGTCGCTGCGGTGGTGGCCGGTGCAGCCGGCACCGCACTGGCACTCGGACTCGTGGAGACCAGCAGCATCGACCTCGGCGCCACGGTGCTGTGGTCGCTGGTCTTCTTCGTCGTCGGCTTCCTGATGTACTCGCTGGCGCTCGCCGCGCTGGCCTCGCTCGTCTCGCGTCAGGAGGACGTCGCATCGGTGACCGCCCCGGTGATGATGCTGATGATCATCCCCTACGTCATCGCGATCAGCATCGCCCCGTGGGACCCCAACAACACCATCGTCGCCGTGCTGAGCTACATCCCCTTCGCGTCCCCGCTCGTCATGCCGATCAGGATCGCACTGGGGGTCGTCGAGACCTGGCAGGTGCTGGTGTCCCTCGCCCTGTCCGTGGCGCTGGTCCCCGGCCTCGTATGGGTCGCGGCGCGCATCTACTCCAATGCGGTGCTGCGCACCGGTGCCCGCGTGCGCTTCAAGGATGCCTTCCGCCGCTCCTGACCCCCGGCCCCCTGTGGAAGGGCGACCACGGATGTGGGTGATCGTGCGTGTTCACGAAGGCCGTCCACAGGTGGCGCAGTCACTCGAGCCGACTGTTGGCGCCCCCGATGTATCAGCGTCTTCTGCACCCGCTCCTTCAGGCATACAGGCTCATGGGGGGTCTCCCGCACCAGGAGGAAGCGCAATGCCATATGTGATCTCGGGCCGGCTCATCGGCCTTCTCTGCGACGACTGTTCGGAGCCTCTCATCGGGGCGACGGTCCGGCTCGTCGCCAGCGCGGGCAACCGCATCAGCCACGCCGCGGCGGCCGAGCCGAAGCACACCGCAGCCGTCCTCGAGGAGTCGGACGCCGCCGAGCGCGCCTCCTCCGGGCTCGGTGAGGGGGTCGTCGGCGCTGACGGCGGCTTCGAGATCGAGCTCGGGAAGGGCTACGACGGCGGGGCGTTCGACGTCGACATCTTCTGCGGCACCATGACCGGTCACCCGGTGCCGCCCAAGGCGCTGTCCTTCACCCTGACCACGCTGGCGCCGCAGTGGCGCGAGGTCGAGGGTGGGTATGCAGCGGCCTGGTCCTATGAGATCCCTCAGCGGATCTGGTGCGGGGTTCGCGGCCGCCTCGGCTGGTGGTCCATCTGCGGGCACGTGCGTGTCTGCGACACCAAGATCGCCGTCCCGGGCGTCACGGTCAGTGCCTTCGACGTCGACTGGCTGCAGGACGACTCGCTCGGTAGCGCGGTGAGCGATGCGACCGGCCACTTCCGCATCGACTACACGGTCAACGACTTCACCAGGACGCCGTGGTCACCGTGGATCAACATCGAGCTGGTCGCAGGTCCCGACGTCTACTTCCGGATCGACGGGCCCACCGGCGTCCTGCTCCAGGAGCCCCGCTCGCGCGGTCGCGGCCAGGACCGTCAGAACGTTGGCCCGTGCTTCTGCGTTGACCTCTGCGTCCAGGACGCGCCGGGCGGAACCGACCAGCCGTACCCCTGGTTCGACCACATCGGCACCAAGAAGACGGTGACCGGGTTCGACAGCGCCCCCGGCGGCACCGGGCGGACCATCGCCGACAACCGGGCCTTCTACTCGTCCCTGCGCCTCAACGGCGTCCTGGGCCGGCTCCTCAACGGCCAGCCCGCGGAGTACAGGTTCGAGCACGACGGCGGTGGCGGCTGGCAGCCGGTGCTGCCCGCGCAGATGGTCCGGATGCAGATAGGCACCTGGCAGCGGCTCACCGGCACCTTCCCGCCCGTCGAGACCAAGGCCGTCGTCGTCCTCGGCGCCAACGGCCCGGACGAGATCGCCGTCGCCCCGGACGCCCAGGGATGGATCGCGGTCCCTCAGGACAACAGCCTCACGACGGGCCTGTTCGTGCCGAACAACAACCTGCTCGGCCTCGACAGCGAAGCCCTCTCAGCACAGACCCATGACCTGTCGGGGATAGTCGCCGGACAGAGCACCGCACCGGCCGGCCTCGCCGTCGACGAGTACGTCGCGCTGCGCATGGTGATGCGTGCGGTCGGCCAGCCTGCAACCCAGGTCGAGGCAGGCATCGCCCAGCGGGTCGCGCTGGCGAACACCACCTACAACCAGGTGCAGAAGCACGGCTCCTGGGTGCCCACGCGGGTCAACGGCCAGCTTGGCGCAGTGAGCATCGATGTCGAGGAGCTCATCGGGCACGGGTGTGCGCGCATCCAGAACACGCTGACGGTGGACTACACCGCCGCGCATCCCCGCCTGGGCAGCATGTCGCTCACCGTGTCCGGGCCGGGCGGCCCGTACCACTACGCGCTGCCGGCCATCGGTCCGGACCACCACGGCTCCGTCAACCAGCTGCTGAACGCGACGAACATCCCGGTCGCCGTCTCGTCGCTGCCCAAGTGCAGCTACATCCTCCAGGCCGCGATCGAGCTCCTCCTCACCACCGGTGACTCGTCGCCGCTGCCGATCTCCGACGACATCGCCTTCACCACCCAGTGAGGTGAGCTCCGACGATGGTCCCGGGGCGACCTGCGCCGGGACCGTCGTCCTGCCGGGCCGTGCTACACGGACCCACCCGGTCAGGCTGGGACGACCCAGGCGAGCAGCGCCCACGCGACCGGGGCGACGAGCAGGAGGGAGTCGAGGCGGTCCATGATGCCGCCGTGGCCCGGCAGGATCGTGCTCATGTCCTTGATGCCGAGGTCACGCTTGACGGTCGACTCGGTGAGGTCGCCCACCGTGGCCGCCACGGCGACGCACGCACCGAGCAGCGCCCCACCCCACCACGGTCCGTCGAGGAGCAGGACGACGGCGACCGCACCACCGGCGACGCAGGTGAGCACCGAGCCGCCGAACCCCTCCCAGGACTTCTTGGGGCTCACCGACGGCGCCATGGGGTGCTGGCCGAAGAGCACGCCGAAGACATAGCCGCCGACGTCACTGAGCACGGTCACGAGGATGAACACCACGATCCGGCGCGCCCCGTCGTCGGGGGCGAGCATGAGCGCGGCGAACCCCGCCAGGAACGAGGGGTACACCGCGACGAAGAACCCGCCCGCGAGGTCGCGCACGGCGTCCAGGACACCGTCGGCGACGCGCCAGAGCAGGATGCCGACACAGGTCAGGCCGAGGGTCACGATCAGCGCCTCGCCTCCTCCGACGTAGGCAGACACGATCATGCTGACGCTGCCCACCAGACTGGGCACCAGCGGCACCGCGATGGAGACCTGCACCAGTGCCCGGCGCAGCTCCCAGACGCCCACCCCCACCGCAGCGACGATGACGACCAGCATGAGCTCCTTGCGCAGGAGCAGCGATCCGACGATGAGCACGCCGAGCCCCACGCCGACCGCGATGGCGGCGGGCAGGTCGCGGCCCGCTCGCGACGGGCGGGTCACGGGCGCGCCGGACCCCGCGTCGTCCACCGGGCCTTCATGGCCCTGGCGGCGAGCACTGCGGGACGGGGGAACGGACATGACGAACGTCCTACGCGGCGGCGGGCGAGCGCCTCACACCTCGAGGAGCTCGGCCTCCTTGCCCTTGAGCAGCTCGTCCACGCCGTCGACGTACTTCTTCGTGGTCGCGTCGAGCTCCTTCTCGCCACGTGAGCCGTCGTCCTCGCCGATGTCGCCATCCTTGACCAGCTTGTCGATCTCGTCCTTGGCCTTGCGGCGGATGTTGCGGATCGACACCTTGGCGTCCTCACCCTTGTGCCGGGCGAGCTTGATGTAGTCCTTGCGACGCTCCTCGGTCAGCATCGGGAGCACGCAGCGGATGATGTTGCCGTCGTTGCTGGGGTTCACCCCGAGGTCGGAGTCACGCAGGGTCTTCTCGATCTCGCTCATCGCCGACTTGTCGAACGGGGAGATGAGGATCGTGCGCGCCTCCGGCGTCTGGAAGGACGCGAGCTGCTGGAGGGGGGTCGGGGCCCCGTAGTAGCTGACCATGAGCTTGTTGAACATGCCCGGGGTCGCGCGACCGGTGCGGATGCCCGCGAAGTCCTCCTTCGCGACCTCGACGGCCTTGTCCATCTTCTCTTCGGCCTCGAAAAGAGTCTCTTCGATCATGTCCGGCTCCTTCTCGGGCGGGCCCGAGGGGTCCGCCGGTCGTGTGTGCTCAGTCGTGGTGGCAGGTCGCGGTGAAGCGTCGACTCACCCCGGGGTGACCAGCGTCCCGATGCTCTCACCACGCAGGGCCTTGACGACGTTGCCCTCGCCCTCCATGCCGAAGACGACCATGGGCAGCTTGTTGTCCATGCAGAGGCTGAAGGCTGCCGTGTCGACCACCCGCAGCCCTCGCTGCATGGCCTCGGAGTAGGTGATCTCGTCGTACTTGGTGGCGGAGGGGTTCGTCCGGGGGTCGGAGTCGTAGACCCCGTCGACGCCGTTCTTGCTCATCAGGACCGCGTCGCACTTGATCTCGAGCGCACGCTGGGCCGAGACGGTGTCGGTCGAGAAGTACGGCATGCCGGCGCCGGCGCCGAAGATGACGACTCGGCCCTTCTCGAGGTGGCGGATGGCGCGGCGCGGGATGTACGGCTCGGCGACCTGCCCCATCGTGATCGCGGTCTGGACCCGCGTCTCGATGCCCTCCTTCTCGAGGAAGTCCTGCAGCGCGAGGCAGTTCATCACGGTGCCGAGCATGCCCATGTAGTCGGCGCGGGCGCGGTCCATCCCCTGCTGCTGCAGCTCGGCGCC
This sequence comes from Pedococcus sp., assembly GCA_039916625.1. GTDB lineage: Bacteria > Actinomycetota > Actinomycetes > Actinomycetales > Dermatophilaceae > Pedococcus. Next base: position 4,857 of record JBDSKZ010000060.1, on the reverse strand, counting down.
GCGGAAGAAGTTGCCGCCACCGATGACGACGGCGACCTCGATCCCTCCCCGGACGGACTGGGCGATCTGGCGGGCGATGCCGCGGACGACGTCCGGGGCCAGGCCCACCTTGCCGCCGCCGAACACCTCACCGGAGAGCTTGAGCAGGACACGGCGCCGCGGGGCGGTCGACCCGTCGATGGACGATCCGGCTGGGGCGGTCTGCTCGGAGGCAGAAGTCACGACAGATCCTCCTGTGGCTGTACTGGGGTCACCGAATACTTCCATACTCGGCGCTGGTCACCATCCCCAGCGGTCCGTCCCTGCCCCGCCACCTGCGCGCGCCGCCGGCCATCGAGGGGCCGAGCCATGGGTTTGCCGTGCTGGTGGGGTCACGGAGGACCGCCCATGGCAGGGTGGGCCGAGGTGGGCCCGTGTGCCGGGGCCGACCCACGAATCGGGCTCGGCCCCACCCACGAAACGGGCTCGGCCCGACCCACCCCGGCTCAGCACGCAGCGAAGGAGACGCACATGAGGTCAGGCATCCTCCCCGGGCACCGCGACGACGCGGTCCGACCCCAGGACGACCTGTTCGGCTACGCCAACGGCACGTGGGTGCGCGAGACCGACATCCCGAGCGACCGCGGGCGCTACGGCACCTTCGACATGCTGCGCGAGCAGTCCGACGAACGCGTGCGCGCCATCATCGACCACGCTGCGGCGGACACCGATGCCGTGGCCGGCTCGGCGACCCGCAAGGTCGGCGACCTCTACCGCTCCTTCATGGACGAGGAGCAGGTCGAGTCGCTCGGCCACACTCCCATCGACGCCGACCTGCAGGACATCGCGAGGATCACCGGCACCGACGAGCTGTTCCGCACGATGGGCCGTCTCCAGCGCGAGGGCGTCCCGGGCGTGCTCGGCCTGTACGTCGCCCCCGACGCCAAGAACCCCGACGCGTACACCCTCTACCTCACGCAGGGGGGCCTCGGGCTCCCCGACGAGTCGTACTACCGCGAGGAGCGGCACGCAGCCGTCCTCGCCGCATACCTCCCGCACGTGGCCCGGATGCTCGGCCTCGTGGGTATCGGTGGGGGCGCCACCGACCCCGACTCCCCCGCGGCGCGCGTGGTGGCCCTGGAGACCGCGCTGGCCAGCCACCACTGGGACAACGTCGCGACCCGCGACGCCGTGAAGAGCTACAACCCCTACAGCCGTGACGACCTCGAGGACCTCGGTCCGAAGGTGAGGTGGTCGGACTGGATCCGCGGCCTGGACGCCGAGGGCGCGTTCGAGAACGTCGTCGTGGGCCAGCCCAGCTTCCTCGCCGGGCTCTCCACGGCACTGGACGAGGTCGGTATCGAGGACTGGAAGGCCTGGCTGGCCTGCCACCTCGTCAGCTCTGCTGCCCCGCTGCTCAGCCGCGAGCTCGTCGACGCCGAGTTCGACTTCTCCGGCCGCGTCATCAGCGGGCTCCCGGAGAACCGTGAGCGCTGGAAGCGGGGGGTCTCCCTCGTCGAGGGAGCGATCGGTGAGGCCGTCGGCCAGCTGTATGCCGCGGAGTACTTCCCGCCGCAGGCCAAGGCACGCATGCTCACCCTCGTCGGCAACCTCGTCGAGGCGTTCCGCCGTTCGTTCGAAGGCCTGGACTGGATGGGCCCGCAGACCCGGGTCCAGGCCCTGGCGAAGCTGGAGTCCTTCATCCCCAAGGTCGGCTACCCCGATGTGTGGCGCGACTACTCGGCCCTGACCATCGACGACGACCTGGTGGCGAACGTACGCCGGGCCAACGAGTTCGAGCTCGAGCGCGAGCTCGGCAAGCTCGGCGGCCCGATCGACCGCGACGAGTGGATGATGCTCCCGCAGACGGTCAACGCGTACTACCACCCGATGCTCAACGAGATCGTCTTCCCGGCCGGGATCCTGCAGCCACCGTTCTTCGACATGGACGCCGACGACGCCGTCAACTACGGCGGCATCGGTGCGGTGATCGGGCACGAGATCGGCCACGGCTTCGACGACCAGGGCTCGCGCTACGACGCCCGCGGAGCGCTGCGCGACTGGTGGACCGAGCAGGACCGCGCCCGCTTCGACGAGCGCACCCAGGCCCTCATCGCCCAGTTCAGCGAGCTGTCCCCCGTCGCGGCCCCCGGCGACAAGGTCAACGGTGCGCTCACCGTCGGGGAGAACATCGGTGACCTCGGCGGATTGGCCATCGGCTACTCCGCCTACCGCATCGCCACCGAGGGCGAGCAGGTCGCCGAGCTCGACGGCCTCACCGGGCCGCAGCGCTTCTTCGTCGGCTGGGCGCAGGTGTGGTCGGGCAAGGCGCGCACCGAGGAGGCCAAGCGGCTGCTCGCCATCGACCCGCACTCCCCCATGGAGATCCGGGCCAACGCGGTGCGCAACTGCGACGAGTTCCACGAGGCCTTCGACGTCCACGAGGGCGACGGCATGTGGCTCGCGCCCGAGCAGCGCGTCCGCATCTTCTGAGCCGGTCGACCTGACCGACACCCTTCGCGACGACCCACCGGTCACGGCCGCGATCACCCGGCGGGTCCGACCGGAGGGCGGGCAGCCCATGGCGGCCTGGGTCGCGGTGGTGACCTACCTGGTGCTGCCCCAGGTCACCAGTCGGCTGCAACCCTGGCCGGTCAGAACCCGGCGTTCCTGAGCATGAACTCGGTCTCGGTGTCGCGTCCGCCCCGCGGGTCCGGCCCGGGGTCGACGTCCTGGACGGTCCGCATCTGCTCAGGCGGGACGCGTTCGGGCAGGTGGGTGAAGTCCCGCGGCTCGCGGGTGGGTGGTGCCTTCGCTGCGGTCCTGCGCGCTCTCCCCATACCGCCAGTATGCAGCGTGCCGCCGAGGAGCCCTGTCGCTGCCCCTGACCGGCGACCTGGCGGCCGCCGTCACGCCGGGCGCCATGCCGGGGAGCACGACGAGGCCCGCCCCCCGAAGGGGACGGGCCTGGTGAGCTGTCGTGCGTGCGGGTGTCAGCTGCCCACGCGGAAGCGGGCGAACGACGTCGCGGTCGTGCCAGCCTCCTCGAGCACCTTGGCCACGGTCTTCTTGGCGTCCTTGGCGAACGGCTGCTCGAGCAGGACGTTCTCCTTGAAGAAGCCGTTGACGCGACCCTCGACGATCCGGGAGAGGGCGGCCTCGGGCTTGCCCTCCTCCTTCGCGGTGGCCTCGGCCACTCGACGCTCGTTCTCGACGGTGGTCGCATCGACCTCGTCGCGGCGCAGCACGGTCGGGCTGAACGCGGCGACGTGCATCGCGACGTCGCGGACGACCTGCTCGTCACCACCCTCGGCGCCGACGAGCACGCCGATCTGCGCCGGAAGGTCCGGGCTCGTCTTGTGCAGGTAGGACACGACGACCGGGGCCTCGAGGCGGGTCAACCGCTTGACCTCGATCTTCTCGCCGATGGTCGCGTTCGCGTCATCGAGGAGCTGCTGGACGGTGCGACCGTCCTCGAGGGTGCTCTTGAGCAGGGCGTCGGCGTCGGACGCACCGGCGGCGACGGCCTGCGTGAGGACCTGGTCGGCGAGGGCGATGAACTTCTCACCCTTGGCGACGAAGTCGGTCTCGCACAGGACTTCGACCAGGGTGCCCGAGCCGCCCCCGGCCTTGGCGGTGACCAAGCCGTTGGAGGTGGTGCGGCCCTCGCGCTTGGTGACGCCCTTGAGTCCCTTCACACGAAGGATCTCGGTGGCCTTGGCGCGGTCGCCGTCAGCCTCGTCGAGGGCCTTCTTGACGTCGAGCATGCCGGCGCCAGTGGACTCACGCAGCGCCTTGATGTCGGCGGCGGTGTAGTTCGCCATGAGTGTTTCTCAGCTCTTCTCTGTCAACAGGTGCGATCGGTGGACGAGGCGCTCAGGCCTTGGCCTCGGCGTCAGCCGGAGCCTCGGTGGACTCGGTCGCCTCAGCAGCCGGGGCCTCGGCGGACTCTGCAGTCGCCTCAGCAGCCGGAGCCTCGGTCGCGTCAGCGGCAGGAACCTCGGTGGACTCGGTCGCCTCAGCCGCCGGAGCCTCCGTCGCCTCGGTAGCCGCAGCCTCGGGGGCGTCGGCGGCAGCGGTCTCGCCGGCCTCGGGAGCAACAGCGTCGGCAGCCTTGGCTGCATCGCCACCGAGCAGCTCGCGCTCCCACTCGGCCAGCGGCTCGTCGGTCGCGACGACACCCTCCGCCTGCTCACCGGACTTGCCGGAGGAGCGGGACATGAGGCCATCGGCCACGGCGTCGGCGATGACGCGGGTCAGCAGCGTGACGGAGCGGATCGCGTCGTCGTTGCCGGGGATCTTGTAGTCGACCTCGTCGGGGTCGCAGTTGGTGTCCAGGATCGCGATGACCGGCAGGCCGAGCTTGCGAGCCTCGTCAACAGCGAGGTGCTCCTTCTTGGTGTCCACGATCCACACGGCCGAGGGGACCTTGGACATGTTGCGGATGCCGCCGAGGGTGCGCTCGAGCTTGACCTGCTCGCGCTTGAAGATCAGGAGCTCCTTCTTGGTGAAGCCCGAGCCTGCGACGTTGTCGTAGTCCAGCTCCTCGAGCTCCTTCAGGCGCGTGAGGCGCTTGGAGATCGTGTTGAAGTTGGTGAGCATGCCACCGAGCCAGCGGTGGTTGACGTACGGCATACCGACGCGGGTCGCCTGCTCGGCGATGGGCTCCTGGGCCTGCTTCTTCGTCCCGACGAAGAGGATGGAGCCGCCGTGGGCGACGGTCTCGCGGACGAACTCGTACGCGTTGTTGATGTAGGTCAGCGACTGCTGCAGGTCGATGATGTAGATGCCGTTGCGCTCGGTCATGATGAAGCGCTTCATCTTGGGGTTCCAGCGACGGGTCTGGTGCCCGAAGTGGACGCCGCTCTCGAGGAGCTG
>JBDSKZ010000059.1:0-3966 GCA_039916625.1 Pedococcus sp. | reverse complement strand
AGGGCATGGCGGGTGCGACCTTCTCGGCCAGTGTCGGGGAGTGGTGCAAGCAGTGCCAGGTGCGTTCCTCCTGCCCGGCCCAACCCGAGGGGAGGGTCCTGTGAGCACGTCCTGCACCCCTTCCGTCCCGGGCGCCCCCACTGCGAGCCCGTCCAGTGAGAACGCTCGGCCCCGGCTGTCGGCTCGCGAGATCGCGGTCGCGCTCGGCCAGCCGGCACCCACGCCCCAGCAGGTCGCAGTCATCGAGGCACCGATGTCCCCGCTGCTGGTCGTGGCGGGAGCGGGTTCGGGCAAGACCGAGACGATGACCGGACGCGTCGTGTGGCTCGTGGCCAACGGCCTCGTCGAGCCCGACCAGGTCCTCGGTCTGACCTTCACCCGCAAGGCGGCCACCGAGCTGTCCGAGCGCATCGGCGCTCGGCTGCGCCTCCTGCAGCAGCGCGAGGTCTGGACGCCCCGGCCGGACGACGGCGAGAGCGACGCCGAGGTGCTGGGTGGCACCCCGACGGTCTCGACCTACCATTCCTACGCCGGGCGCCTCGTGCGTGAGCACGCGCTTCGGCTGGGGTTCGAGTCCGAGTCCCGGTTGCTGTCGGAGGCGGCTGCCTGGCAGTACGCCTCCGAGGTCGTCGCGGCCTACGACGGCCCGATGGACGACGTCCCGAACGCCGAGTCGACCGTGACGGCGGCTGTGGTCGACCTGGCCGGGGAGATGGCCGAGCACCTGGTCACACCCGCGCAGGTGCTCGAGCACATCGAGACGGTACTGGCTTCGCTCGCCGCCCTGCCCCCGGGCGCGAGCCGGGCCAAGGACCTGCCGGGCGAGGCGAAGAAGATGCGGGAGGCACTCAAGGCGCGAGCCGGGGTGCTGCCGATGGTCGAGCGCTACCTCGCCCTCAAGCGTCAGCGCGACGCGATGGACTTCGCCGACCAGATGGCCCTCGCGGCGCAGCTGGCCATGACCTTCCCGGACATCGGCTCGATCGAGCGGCAGCGGTTCGGCGCGGTGCTGCTCGACGAGTTCCAGGACACCTCGGCGGCCCAGCTCGACCTGCTCCGAGCCCTGTTCGTCGCCCCGGGGGAGCCGGTGCCGGTGACCGCTGTGGGTGACCCGCACCAGTCCATCTACGGCTGGCGCGGCGCGAGCGCCACCACTCTCAGCGCCTTCCGCGACCAGTTCCGCGACGGTCCGGACCCCGCCCCGGTGCGCCCCCTGGCGACGAGCTGGCGCAACGACGCGGCGATCCTCGACGTGGCCAACTCCGTGGCGGCACCCCTGCGCGAGAAGTCGGCCGTCCCTGTCGAGGAGCTGGGCGCCCGCCCCGATGCCGGCGCCGGGTCGGTCGACGTGGCCCGCGTGCTCACGGCCGGTGCCGAAGCAGCCCTCGTCGCGCAGTGGCTCGGCGACCGTCGAGCAGCCGGGGCGAAGTCGGCAGCAGTACTGTGCCGCAAGCGATCCCAGTTCGCCGCGATCATCGACGCCCTGGAGACGTGCAACATCCCCTATGAGGTCGTCGGCCTTGGTGGACTGTTGCTGACCCCGGAGGTCGAGGACATCACCTCGCTGCTGCACGTGGTGCACGACCCGACCCGGGGCGACCAGCTGATGCGGCTGCTCACCGGACCGTTGTGTCGACTCGGAGCAGCCGACCTCGACGGGTTGATGGCCTGGGCGCGCCACCAGCAGGACGTTCGCCAGCAGCGGGACGACCGCCAGCGCGAAGCGAGCGGCGCCCCCGCGACGGTGCACGACCAGTCGCCGGACAGCGCCGACACCGTGAGCCTGGTCGAGGCCGTCGACGACCTGCCGCCCGTGGGATGGCGCAGCCGGGACGACAAGACAGTCAGTGAGGTCGCCCTGCACCGGTTAGCGGGGCTGCAGCACGCCATCCGCCGGCTGCGCTCGCTGAGCAGCCTGCCCTTGGCCGACCTCGTGGGCGAGGCCGAACGCGTCCTCGGGCTCGACATCGAGGTGCTGGCGCGCGAGGGCTACACCCCGGCCGCGGCACGGGCCCACCTCGACGCCTTCGCCGACGTCGCAGCCAGCTTCACCATCAGTGCAGACCGTCCCAACCTCGGCGGGTACCTCGCCTGGCTCACCGCGGCCCTCAAGGAGGAGCGCGGGCTCGACAAGGGCTACATCGAGGCGTCCACCGACGCCGTACAGGTCCTCACGGTGCACGCCGCCAAGGGCCTGGAGTGGGAGGCGGTGGCCGTCCCCGGGCTCGTGGAGGGGTCGTTCCCCGCGCTGTCGTCGGCGGCGAGCCGCGTCGGTGAAGACGGCAGCTGGTCGCTGTCCACCCCCAAGGGCCGCGGCTGGATCGCCGGCCTCCAGGACGGCGGCATCCCCTACGCCCTGCGCGGTGACGTCTCCGGCCTGCCCCACCTCGACTGGCCCGGGGCCCTGGACTGGAAGGACATCGAGGCCCGCGTCGAGCACTTCCTGCTCGCCAGTGGCGAGCACGGTGTCGCAGAGGAACGTCGCCTCGCCTACGTCGCCCTCACCCGGGCCAAGACCCACATGCTGCTCACCGCTTCGGTGTGGACCGACGGCAAGACGCCGAAGGTCACCTCGCGCTTCCTCACCGAGGTCGTCGACGACACCAGCCTGCCGGTGCGCCGCCTGGAGTGGGCCGACCTGCCCGACCCCCTCGACCCCGAGGCGACGCAGAACCCCGCGACCGCCGAGGTGGTCAGCGTGCAGTGGCCAGCAGACCCGCTCGCAGCGCGTCGCGAGGCGCTTTCCGAGGGGGCCAAGGCCGTGGAGGCCGCGATCCGCGACCATGGCGTCGGGACGCCGGCGGACGACGTGTCCGAGCAGGGCCTGTTGCCGATTCCGGGGGCCGAGCTCAGCGTGCTCGAGGAGCTCGACCTCCTGCTGGAGGAACGCCGCAGGCTCGGGGCGCGAGGCGACGTCACCGTGCTCCTCCCGCGGCACCTGTCCGCCTCGGCGGTCGTGGCCCTGGCGCAGGACCCCGACCGGTTCGCGTCGTCGTTGCGGCGACCCATGCCCGAGCCGCCTGCGCTCGCGGCCCGTCGTGGCACAGCGTTCCACGCCTGGGTCGAGCAGCACTACGCCCAGGCGGCGATGGTCGACATCCTCGACCTGCCGGGTAGCGCCGACGACGACCCCGGCAACGATGCCGAGCTCCCCGCGATGAAACAGCGCTTCCTGGCCAGTGAGTGGGCCGGGCGGGTGCCCAGTGAGATCGAGATCGCCGTCGAGACGGTCATCGACGGGATCGCCGTCCGTGGACGGATCGACGCGGTCTTTCCCCGTGCGGGGGGTGGCTTCAGCGTCGTGGACTGGAAGACCGGGGCCACCCCGACCGGCGAGGCGGCGCGCATCCGGTCGCTGCAGCTCGCCGCCTACCGCGTGGCGTTCGCCCGTCTGCGCGGGTTGGAGCTCGACGAGGTCGATGCGGCGTTCTACTACGCGGGGACGGGTCAGACCGTCTGGCCCGAGCTGCCGGACGACCAGGACCTCGCGAACCTGCTGGCCGGCGTGCCCGAGTAGAGGCCGTCGCGAAGCAGTCCCGAGACCTTCGGGTCAGCGGCTGGTGTAACCGGGCTCGTGCTCGGGTCCGGGGTCGTCCTCGTCGAACTCCAGCAGGGCCGGCTCGGCCGGGACGGTCGGGACGCTGCCACGGATGGGGATCTCGGTGGTGGCGTCCCCGCGCTGCCCGAAGTCGTCGTCGGAGTCGTCCTCGTCCGTGTCATCGTCTGTGTCATCGTCCGTGTCGTCGGGCTCGTCGTTCGGCTCGTCGACAGGGACGGCAGCATCGACGTGGTCCTGGCCGTCGAGCTCTGCCGCGTCCCGGGGCTCGGCCTCGTGGTCCTCGTCGTCCTGTGCCTGCGCCAGGAGCTCGTCCGCGCCGGCAGTAGGGGCGAACATCACCGCCACGTCCTCGTCGTCCTCGTCGGCGTCCTCGACGACCGGGGGCACGACTACGGGGGACACCGGGC
>JBDSKZ010000058.1:0-28706 GCA_039916625.1 Pedococcus sp. | reverse complement strand
GCGCGCTGCCCGCGGCCTCCACCACGACATCGGCCCGGATCCCGCTGTCGGCGAGCGCGCCCGGGTCGAGCACCCTGGTGGCCCCGAGCTCCCGGGCCCGGTCGCGCTTGGCGGCCACGCCGTCGACGCCGATGACGTCGCCGGCGCCCAGGGCGACGGCGGTGAGCAGCGCCGCCATACCGACGCCACCCAGACCGACCACGAGCACGGTCTGACCGGCCTCGGGTGGGGCCGCGTTGAGCAGGGCACCTCCACCCGTGAGCACCGCGCAGCCGAGCACTGCGGCGACGTCCGGAGGGACGTCGTCCTCGACGGCGACCACCGAGCGGGTGTCGACCACGGCATGCGTGGCGAACGCAGAGACCCCGAGATGGTGGTGGACGGGGACTCCGTCGCGCGACAACCGGCGGCCGCCCGCGAGCAGCTCGCCTGCCCCGTTGCTCGAGGACCCCGGGCCGCAGGGCATCCGGCCGTCCGTGGCACAGCCGGCGCACTCACCGCACCGGGGCAGGAACGTCATGACCACCCGCTGCCCTACGGCGAGGTCCTCGACCCCGGCACCCAGCCCACGCACCCGGCCGGCGCCCTCGTGACCGAGCAGCATCGGCACGGGGCGGCTGCGGTTGCCGTCGACGACGGACAGGTCGGAGTGGCAGACCCCGGCTGCCTCCATCTCCACGAGCACCTCGCCGCGACCGGGGCCCTCGAGGTCGAGCTCGCCGACCGTGAGCGGACGGGTCTTGGCCCACGGACCGGGTCGACCGACCTCCTCGAGCACCGCCCCGGTGATCCTCACGCCCGCGCCAGGACCGCGTCGTCCAACAGGTCGCGGACCACCGCGGGGATGGGGACGCTGGAGCGCGTGGCGCGGTCGATGTAGACATGCACCCAGTGGCCCAGCGCCGCCAGGTCTGCGGACTCGGCATCGAACAGGCCCAGGGCGTAGGTGATGCTGCTGCGGCCCACCCGCTCGACCCGGACCCCGACCTCCAGTGGGCGCGGGTACTCCAGCTCACGCAAGTAGCGACAGCCCGACTCGGCGACGACCCCGAGCTCGGGGAGCGCCATCACGTCGATCCCGGCAGCCGTGATGAGCCAGCCGTTGATCGCCGAGTCGAACAGCTCGTAGTGGACGGCGTTGTTGAGGTGCCCGTACATGTCGTTGTCCGACCACCTGGTCGTCGCTGCGACCACGTGGTCGAAATGCGCCCGGGTCAGCGAGCGGGGGTCCTGCCCGGGGGCGTGGCCCTGGGTGGCGGAGCGGTCAGCGTCGGCCGTCATGCCTCGATCCTAGGCAGCGTCCGGACCAGCGGCTCCGATGGCCAGCACGCCCACCGGCCGGGACAGCCACTCAGCCGTAGGTGTCGCGCGGACCCGGGCCGGTGCTGCGCCGGGGACCCTTGGACCATGATGGCGCACTCGGGCCGACGATCTTCAGCGCACTCACCGTGCCCTTGCCGACCTCGCCCTCGAGCCGGCCCATGATCGCTGACTCCAGCAGCTTGAGCTGGGTCGTCCACGCGGTCGAGTCGGCCCGCACCGTGAGCACGCCGAGCTCGAACGTCACCGGGATGCAGTGCTGGGCCACCTCCTCGCCGACGATCTGCGACCAGCGCCCCATCACCGAACCCACCGCGACATCGACCTTCCAGCCGCGGTCGGACAACAGGCGGTCCATCTGGTCACCGAGCAGCAGCGGGTCGCGGCCGTCGCGCGGCGTCTTGGCGAGCTCACCCGGTCGGCGACGGCGCATCGGCTTCAACCCGGGCCGAAGTCCCTTGTCCCGCGCGGCAGCCCGCGCTCGTTGCAATGCAGCACTGGCCGCGTCCTCCACCGACCCGGCGGCCTCGCCCGACTCGGTCGACTCCCCGAGCGTGCCTGTTGAGCGGTGCGCCTCGTCCGGCACCTCACTCACGCAGGCTCACCTCGCCCAGGCTCACGACATACGTCCGCCCGACCAGCGTGCTCGGCACATCGGCGTCGACCGCCGCGGTGATGAGCACCTGCTCGCAGTCGGCAACCATCGCCGCGAGCCGGTCGCGGCGACCGGAGTCCAGCTCGGCGAAGACGTCGTCGAGGATGAGGACCGGATCGTCCCCGAGGTCGTGCCGCAGGAGCTGGTATGCCGCCAGCTTCAGTCCCAGCGCGAACGACCAGCTCTCGCCGTGGCTGGCATAGCCCTTGGCCGGCAGCTCGCCGAGCGACAGCACGAGGTCGTCACGGTGCGGGCCGGCCAACGACATACCGCGCTCGATCTCGCGGTCGCGCAGGTCCTCCAGCGTCGCGAGGATCTCGGTGCGGAGCTGGTCGATCTCTGGCACCTCACCGGCGGCCAGGGAAGCAGAGGCCGCTTCGCGCAGCGAGCTCTTGTAGGACACCCGGGCGTCGGACTGGCCGGCGCTGACCTCGTCGTAGGCCTGGGTGAGGTAGGGGCCGAGGTCACGCAGCAGGCGCAGTCGGGCGTAGAGCAGCTGCGACCCGACGGTGGCCAGGTGCTCGTTCCAGATGTCCAGGGTGTGCAGCGCCGAGGCACGAGCGTCCTCGGCCGGTTCGTCAGTGGGTCGTGGTGAGGGTCGACGCCGGCCACGCCGCAGAACCGGAGCAGCGGACTTCAGCAAGGCGTTGCGCTGCTTGAGGATCTTGTCGTAGTCGCTGCGAACGCTGGCCCACCGCGGCTGCCGGGCCACGAGCAGGTCGTCGAGGAACCTGCGGCGCTCGGACGGGTCACCCTTGACCAGGGCCAGGTCCTCTGGGGCGAAGAGCACGGTCCGCAGCGTGCCCAGGACGTCGCGGGGCCGGCCGGCTGGTGAGCGACCCAGGCGCGCACGGTTGGCCCGACCGGGGTTGAGCTCGAGCTCGACCATGGTCTCCCGGCCCTCGCGGACGACCGCTCCCCGGATCACCGCCTGTTCCGCACCGAACCGCACGAGTGGCTGGTCGGTGGCGACCCGATGGCTCGACAGGGTCGCGAGGTAGCCGATCGCCTCGACCAGGTTGGTCTTGCCCTGGCCGTTGAGGCCCACCAGCGTGGTGACCCCAGCCTCCAACGGCAGCTCGGCGCTCACATAGCTGCGGAAGTCGCAGACGGTCAGGTGGCGGACGTGCACGGTCGACCGATCAGGTGCTCGGAGGGCGGGAGGCCCTGTGGGCGGGTCTGTGGACGAGCCGGTGGGCGGGCGCCCCAGCCCGGGGGTGGGTCAGCTCGACTTCTTCGCCGCGCTCTTGCGCGTCGACCCGGTGCCGGAGGATGGACCGGCGCTCGCGGCCTTGCGCCCCTTGGCCGCAGCCTTCTTCGCGCTGGTGGTCGGCTTCTCCTTCGGGGCGGCCTTGGCGACCACCGCCGACTCGTGCCTCGGTGCGCCGTCGGCGCGCAGCTGCTCACCCTCGGCGACCGACATGACCTGGTGGCCACCGAACCCACCACGCAGCGCAGCGACCGCCTGCATCGTCGGCGACTCCTGTTGGCGGGAGGCGAAACGCGAGAACAGCGACGCCGAGATGACGGGCATGGGCACCGAGTTGGCGATGGCCTCCTCGACGGTCCAGCGGCCCTCACCCGAGTCGACGGTGTAGCCGGAGACGTCGTCGAGGTGGGGGTTCTTCTCGAGCGCGTCGACGAGCAGGTCGAGAAGCCAGGACCGCACGACCGTGCCGCGGGTCCACGCCTTGAAGGCTCCCGGGACGTCAGTGACGATGTCCTTGGCCTCGAGCAGCTCGTAGCCCTCGGCATAGGCGGCCATCAGGCCGTACTCGATGCCGTTGTGGACCATCTTCGTGTAGTGGCCCGCGCCGACCTTGCCCGCGTGGACGAAGCCCTCCTCGCGGGGGCCTTCCGGACGCAGTGCGTCGAAGATCGGCATGGCCCTCTTCACGTGGCCCGCGGTGCCGCCGACCATGAGGCCGTAGCCGTTCTCGAGCCCCCAGATGCCGCCGCTGACGCCACAGTCGACGTAGCCGATGCCCTTGGTCTTGAGCAGCTTCTCGTTCTCGAAGTCGTCGGTGAAGCGGCTGTTGCCACCGTCGATGACCAGGTCGCCCTTGTCGAGCAGGCCACCGAGCTTGGCGATCGTCTCGCGGGTCGGCGCACCGGCCGGCACCATCACCCACACGGTGCGGGGAGCGTCGAGCTTCTTGACCAGGGCCGCCAGCGTCTTGACGTCGGAGACAGCCGGGTTGTGGTCGAAGCCGACCACCTCGTGGCCTGCGCGGCGCAGGCGCTCGCGCATGTTGCCGCCCATCTTGCCGAGGCCGATCAGACCGAGCTGCATGTGAGGGCGCCCTTTCGTGGGGAGGGTTTGACGGGCCCGAATGGCAGGGGACCGCAACCGGACGAACGGCAGACGGCACCGTACGCGTAGGTCAGGCTACGCCCGACGGTGCTCAGCTCGCGAAGCGAACCGGCATGAGGACATAGCGGTAGGACGTGTCGGCTTCGCCGTCCTGCTCGTCCTGACCCGACAGCACGGCCGGACGTGACGGCTGGGTGAACGACAGCCGGGAGAACGCGGTCCCGACAGCGCCGAGGCCGTCGAGCAGGAACTGGGGGTTGAAGGCGATCTCGATCTCCGGACCGGTCAGCGTCGACTCGACCGCCTCGGAGGCCTGGGCGTCGTCGCCGGTGCCCGCCTCGATGGCCACCTGCCCGTCGGTGAAGCGCAGCCGGACCGGAGTGTTTCGCTCGGCGACGAGGGCCACCCGCTTGACTGCCTCGATGAGGTCGGAGGTCTTGATGACGGCCTCGGTGTCGACGCTGGAGGGGAAGATCGAGGTGACCTTCGGGTACTCGCCGTCGAGCAGCCGGGTGGTGGTCCGGCGCTGACCGGCCTCGAAGCCGACCAGCCCGTCGCCGCCGGCGGAGGAGCCGAGCGCCACCTCGATGGAGCCGGAGGCGCCGAGGGCCTTGGCCGTCTCGGACAGCGTGCGGGCCGGGACGAGCGCGAGGTGTGCTGCGTCGGTGGCCTCGGGGTTCCACGTGAGCTCACGCATCGCGAGCCGGTAGCGGTCGGTGGCCAGCAGCGTCATCTTGTCACCGTCGATCTCCACGCGGACACCGGTGAGGATCGGCAGGGTGTCGCCACGGTCGGCGGCGATGGCCACCTGGGCGACGGCCTGGGTGAAGACGTCGCCAGCGATGGTGCCGCTGGCGGTGGGGGAGGTCGGCAGGGTGGGGTAGTCGTCGGCCGGCATCTGCATCAGGCTGAACCGCGAGGAACCACAGGTCACCGCGACCTTGTTGCCCTCGGTGGCCACGTCGACCGGCTTCGAGGGCAGGTTGCGCGAGATGTCGGCGAGCAGCCGGCCGAGCACGAGCACCGTGCCGCTCTCGGCTACATCGGCGGCGACGGTGATCTTGGCCGACACCTCGTAGTCGAAGGCCGACAGGGTGAGCGTGCCCTCGTCGTTCGCCTCGATCAGCACCCCGGCCAGGACCGGCACGGGGGGACGGGCTGGCAGCCCTCGGGCCACCCAGGTCACGGCGTCGGCGAGGACCTCACGTTCGACCCGGAACTTCACCGTCGCTACCTGCCCTTTCACCTGCGGCCCAGCCGCCCCGACACCAAGAATGTGATTGCGCACTGACCCTAGTGCTCGCGCTGCGGTCGGCCAACCCGGACCGGGGTTTCAGCTTCCGGTCCGACGACCTGGCTCGGGGGCAGGGTTGGTCCTCGGGGCTGGATCTGCTGAGTAGAGGGATTTCGTCATCGTTGTAGGGGGTGTGCACTCTGTGGATGACGTTCGTCGTCGCAGGTCAGCGTCCCGATCGGGCTGTGCACGCAGGGTGGACGCAGGGGCGGACAAACTGGGGTCGGCTGTGGATGAGGATCGGTCGCCCACACCGCTTCCCCACGACACTCCGGGCCCGTCCCCAGCCCGTCGGTGTGTCGTGCACCGGTTGTCCACAGGTTGTCCACCGGCGAGCGGAAGGATCAGCCGAACGGCTGAGGGCCAGGCGGCGCCCAGACATACCCACAGACTTGTCCACAGGTGTGGACCACGGGGTCTGCGCCGCGATTGTCTCCTTTGCCGTGCGTACGCCCACGACGTCCTGTGCTTCCGCAGCACGAGGACCGGTCATGTGTCGGGAGGGTGAACAAGCGCCCACAGCTGTGGAGAGCCCTGTGGACAAGTGCCGGTGCCCTGAGGACAACGCGGGGGGCGACGGCAGGTTCTGGTCGGTCGCGGCAGGGTCCAGGCCGGCTCAGGGACCCAGGACGAGCTGTCGTGAGATGCGGACCATCGACGCGAAATAGGCGTCCCGGTCGGTGACCGAGTCCGGGCCCAGCTGGGCGAACACCTCGGTCGACAGCGTGCCCATCACCAGCGACCAGGCCGCCAGACCCGTGACCAGGGTGGGCGCGTCGACCCCGCTCCCCGCGAAGAACTCGCCCCGCACCATGGTTCCCACCGCTCGCTCGGCCAGGTGTCGGGCCTCGGTGCCGGCGTCGCCCTCGTCCTGGTGGGCCAGCCGTCCCGTCCGTGTCGCGTCGGCGAGCAGACGCACGAGCAGGGCCTGGACCCGGGTGCCCGGCTCGGTGGTGCGGTCGGCAGGGGCGTCGTAGTCGGGCACCGGGGAGCCGTAGACGAGCGCGTACTCGTGCGGGTGGGCCAGGGCCCACGTGCGCAGGGACTGGGCGATGGCGTCCCAGCGCGCGCCCAGGTCCTCCTCCGGTATGGCGCCATGCGCCTGCTCGACCGCGTCACCGAGGGAGGTGTACGCGGCGACGATGAGCAGGGTCAGCAGGTCGTCGCGGCTGGCGACGTAGCGGTAGAGCGCGGAAGACACCATGCCTAGGTCGCGGGCGATGGCGCGCAGTGAGAGGGCGGCCGCACCATCGCGCGCCAGGTGACGTCGCCCCACCGCGAGGATCTCCTCTTTCACTGAGGTTGTCGCAGAGCACTGTTCACGCAAGGAGGATGGCCATGGCACGGTTCGTGGTACTCGGGGCCGGCGCGGTGGGGCGCAGCACGGCGAGCGAGCTGGTGGCGGTCGGTCACGAGGTGCGCCTGGTGTCACGCTCGGGTCGTGGTGGTGACCTCGAGGGTGTCGAGGCGGTCAGCGCCGAAGCGACCGACGTGGAGCGGCTCACCGCCCTGGCCAAGGGCTCGGAGGCTGTCGTCAACGCCCTCAACCCCCCGGACTACTCGACGTGGGACCGCGACTGGCCCCCGATGGCGTCCGCAGCGCTGAGCGCGGCCGAGGCCACGGGTGCCGGCCTGGTGATCGTGGGCAACCTCTATGGCTACGGGATGGTGGACGGGCCGATCACCGAGGACACACCCCTGCGCCCGAACGGCCACAAGGGCGCCCTGCGGGTGCGGATGTGGCAGGAGGCGTTGGCCGCCCAGGCGGCCGGCCGGGTGCGCGTCACCGAGCTGCGGTCCTCGGACTACACCGGTCCGGGGATCGGGCCACGCACCAGCCTGCTCCACGAGCAGGTGGTCTCGGCCGTGCTCAAGGGACGCCCGGTCTTCCTGATCGTCGGGCGAGCCACGGCCCCCCACACCTGGACCGATGTCCGCGACGCCGGTCGGCTCGCCGCCAGGTTGGCCACCGACGACCGTGCGTGGGGCCGGGCCTGGCACGTCCCCAGCGCCCCGGCACGCTCGATGGCCGAGGTCGCGCAGGAGGTCGCCGCGCTCACCGGACGACGACCTCGGGGAATCCACCGCATACCCCGCGGCGTAGTGGGTGCGCTGGGGTTGGCCATGCCGTGGATGCGCGAGCTCGCCGAGACGCGGCACCAGTTCGAACGGCCCTTCGTGCTGGACTCCACCCTGGCCGAGCAGACCTTCGACCTGCGTCCGACCCCGTGGGACACCACGCTGGCAGACTCGGTGGCCGACCTCAGCGCGACTGCTGCTTGATCCGGTTGGTGAGCTCGGTGACCTGGTTGTAGATCGCGCGACGCTCGGCCATCAGCTGGCGGATCTTCTTGTCTGCGTGCATGACCGTCGTGTGGTCGCGGCCGCCGAACTGCTGGCCGATCTTGGGCAGCGACAGGTCGGTCAGCTCGCGGCACAGGTACATCGCGATCTGGCGGGCCGTCACCAGTACCCGGGAGCGGGAGGTGCCACACAGGTCCTCGATGGTGAGCCCGAAGTACGCCGCGGTCTGCGCCATGATCGTCGCGCTGGTGATCTGGGAGCCCTGCTCGTTGGGGATCAGGTCCTTGAGCACGATCTCCGCCAGGCCCATGTCGACGCTCTGCCGGTTGAGGCTGGCGAAGGCGGTGACGCGGATCAGGGCACCCTCGAGCTCGCGGATGTTCGTCGAGATCCGGCTCGCGATGAACTCGAGCACCTCGTCGGGGGCGCTCATCCGCTCCTGGATGGCCTTCTTGCGCAGGATGGCGATGCGGGTCTCGAGGTCAGGCGGCTGCACATCGGTGAGCAGGCCCCACTCGAACCGGCTGCGCATCCGCTCCTCGAAGCCGGACAGCAGCTTGGGAGGCAGGTCGCTGGTGATGACGACCTGCTTGTTGGCGTTGTGCAGCGTGTTGAAGGTGTGGAAGAACTCCTCCTGCGTCTGCACCTTGCCCTGCAGGAACTGGATGTCGTCGATGAGCAGGACGTCGACATCGCGGTAGCGACGCTGGAAGTTGCTTGCCTTGTCGTCGCGGATGCTGTTGATGAAGTCGTTGGTGAACTCCTCGGAGTTCACGTAGCGCACCTTGACGTGCGGGTAGAGGTTGCGGGCGTAGTGCCCGATCGCGTGCAGCAGGTGGGTCTTGCCCAGCCCCGACTCGCCGTAGACGAACAGCGGGTTGTAGGCCTTGGCCGGCGCCTCGGCGACCGCGACCGCTGCTGCGTGGGCGAAGCGGTTGCTCGCCCCGATGACGAACGTGTCGAAGGTGTACTTCGGGTTGAGCCGGGTCGCCGACTCGTCGGTGATGCTCGGTACCTCGTCGCGCGGACGACGCTGCGAGTGGGCCGGCGCCTGCGCGGCCTGCTCGTGCGAGGGGTCCGGCCGTTCGTCGGGGTCGATGCGGTGGGCCGGCTGGTGCACCGGTGGGCGCTCGCTCGGGGCCCAGCCGTTGCTGTCGCCGGCATCCCTGGTGCTGTCCCCGTACCCCGGGTCGCGGAAGCTCGCCGCGGGGTTGCCGTAACCACCGGAGTAGGGCGTGCTGCTGCCGGGTCGCTGGTCCGGCAGACCCACGGTGTCCTCGACGTAGTGGTCCTCGTCCAGGGACGGGTCGACGGTCACCGCGAGGTGCACCTGGGTACCGAGCTGGGAGGACAGGGCGCGGGTGACCGCATCACGGACCCGCTGCTCGACGACATCCTTGGTGTAGTCGTTCGGCACCTTCACCAGGGCGGTCCCGTCCAGCAGGCCGGACAACCGGGCCAGGGCGAGGAACGCGCGTTCGCGAGCGGGCAGGCCGTCGGCGTCGAGGGTGGCGATGGTGTTCTGCCAGATCTGAGCAAAGTCCAGATCTGCGTCACTCACTGAGCCCACATCCCTTTCGACGGTGTCCGCGTTGCTACCCTGTCGCAGGGTCATGGCGACTTGTCCACATACTTATCCACAACCTGTGGGTACGGCAGAGGGACGAGGACGGACGCTAACAAGTTCAGGGCCTGTGGAGCAAGCCAACCTGCGGAAATATTGCCTCCAGCAGGAAAAAAGGGGGGCTTGAGCCGGCGTGTCTCCCTGACGCGATGGGCGTGGCGGTGCTAGCGGCGGGTGGATCCTCCAGGTCGCCGTTCCCGGACGGGCTGGTTTGACCGTGCGGTTCGCGCTCGCGTACCTTGGCACAGGCCTGTCGGCCGTTTTCGCATGCCCGTGACACCCCGTGGTCGCTCCCTCCCGGAGCTGGTCGCGGCGCGGGTTTCCGATTGCGGCCGTTCGGTCGCCCCCAGCACTCAGCAGGCCAACCGGGCCTGACCAGTAACGGAGAACCTCGTGAGCAAGCGTACTTTTCAGCCGAACAACCGTCGCCGGGCCAAGACCCACGGCTTCCGCCTGCGGATGCGGACCCGTGCGGGCCGCGCCATCCTGTCGGCCCGCCGCGCCAAGGGCCGCTCCGAGCTCTCCGCCTGAGGCAGTCCCAGTGCTGCCCGTGGGGCACCGGCTCCGCACGAGCTCGGAGTTCTCGGCAGCGCTGAGGGGCCCCGGAGGAGCCCGAGCAGGCTCCCCGCTGGTGGTGGTCCACTCGGCACAGACCGACGCGCGCGCGGGACTACCGCCGCGGGTCGGTTTCGTCGTCTCCAAGGCCGTGGGCGGGGCCGTCGTTCGCAACCGGACCAAGCGCCGGCTCAGGGCACTGATGGCCGCCCGACTCACCGTCATCCCCGCCGGCACCGATGTGGTCATCCGAGCGAATCCTGCTGCAGCGCAGGCGAACTCGACAGATCTCGCTGCTCAGCTCGACCGGGTGCTGCCCAAGGTCCTGGCCCGGTTGGGAGCTGGGCGACGGTGACGAGTGTCGGCAAGGTGGTGGCAGCACCGCTGATCGGACTCATCGTCCTCTACCAGCGGGTCGTGTCGCCCATGAGGCCCCAGACCTGCCGGTACTACCCCTCTTGCTCGGCCTACGCCGTCACCGCCCTCCGGCGATTCGGGCCCCTCAAGGGAACCTGGCTGGCCCTGAAGCGGTTGGGCAGATGCCACCCCTGGACGCCCGGGGGCGTCGACCACGTGCCTGCACGACCCGCCCAGCCCGCACCCCAGCGGTAGGGCACCAGACCTGCCAGCCGAGCGGCATACGCAGCGCACGGCCGGAACCACCGGTGGGACGTCAGACCGACGGCCCACCACCAGATTGAGGACACCATGAGCTTCAGTGATCTGATCTACCCGTTCGAATGGATCGTCGCGTGGATCCTGTTCGGCTGGCACAGCCTGTTCGACAAGATCGGGATCCCCCCGGCCTCGGGCTTCGCATGGGTGCTGTCGATCGTCGGGCTGGTGGTGGTGATGCGGGCGGCGATGATCCCGCTGTTCGTCAAGCAGATCCACGCCTCGCGCAAGATGCAGCTCATCCAGCCCGAGATGCAGAAGATCCAGGCCAAGTACAAGGGCAAGAGCGACCCGGACTCCCGTCAGGCGATGACGGCGGAGACGATGGACCTCTACAAGCGGACCGGGACCAACCCGTTCAGCTCGTGCCTGCCGATCCTGCTCCAGTCGCCGTTCTTCTTCGGCCTGTTCCGTGTCCTCAACGGCCTCCAGAAGATCGCCTCCGGTGAGAACCCGCCGATCGGCCCCATCAGCCGAGTCCTCGCCGGCCAGGCCGAACAGTCCACGCTCTTCGGTGCCCAGCTCTCCGACAGGTTCATCGGTGCCGACACCCTGACGACCAAGATCGTCACCGTCGTGCTCATCATCCTCATGTCCGCGAGCACCTTCACCACCCAGCGTCAGCTGATGATGAAGAACATGCCGGCCTCGGCGCTGGACAACCCCTTCGCCAAGCAGCAGAAGATGCTGCTCTACCTGATGCCCCTCTTCTTCGCCATCTCCGGTGTGAACTTCCCCATCGGTGTCCTGCTCTACTGGCTCACCACCAACGTGTGGTCGATGTGTCAGCAGTTCTACGTCATCCGCAAGATGCCGGCCCCCGGCTCACCTGCGGAGAAGGCGATGCAGGATCGTCGCGCCAAGCGGGGCAAGCCGGTGGAGGAGTTCAGGATCAAGGGGCTGGACCAGGCAGAGGAGGCCGAGTCTCCCAAGCCCACGAGTGGCCAGCGCCAGCAGCCCAGCCGCAAGAAGAAGAAGAAGGGCCCCACGGGCCCGGCCAAGCCGTCCCCCAGCTCGCCCGTGCAGGACTCCAAGCCGCAGACCGATAACTGAGAGCGATGACCGTGACTGAGCAGCACGACACCGTCGTCGACGAGACCAGCCAGACCGCCCCCGCAGAGCCCTCCGCGACCACGACCGAGGTCCCTGCCATCGACGTCCCTGCCACCGACGTCCCCGACCCTGACACCACCAACACCACGCATACCGATGGCTCGACCGAGGCCACGGATACCGATGGCTCGACCGACGCGCCCGACGCGGCCGGCAGCCCTGCGCGGCGACGGCCTGCGAAGACCGCTGACCTCGAGCGGGAGGGCGAGGTCGCAGCCGACTTCCTCGAGACGCTCCTCGACATCGCGGACCTCGACGGTGACATCGAGGTGGACGTCGATGGCGATCGCGCTGCAGTGTCCATCGTCGACTCCGATGAGGGCCGCGTGCCCCGCCGCCTCGTGGGTCCGGACGGCAAGGTCCTCGAGGCCCTCCAAGAGCTGACCCGCCTCGCAGTGCAGTCGGCCACCGGTGAGCGCAGCCGCTTGATGCTCGATGTCGCTGGCCACCGTGCCGAGCGGCGCGCGGCTCTCGTGACCATCGCGCAGCAGGTGATCGCCGAGGTCAAGACCAGTGGCGAGCAGGCCGCGCTGGAGCCGATGACCGCGTTCGAGCGCAAGGTCGTGCACGACGAGGTCCTCGCGGCCGGGCTCGTGTCGGAGTCTGATGGCGTCGAGCCGCGACGGTTCGTGGTCGTGCTCCCGAGCTGAGCAGCGCAGTTTCACGTGAAACAGCGCCACGCGGCGCCACCACCGAACCCCAGGTGACCATGACCGACCAGACCCCGCCCACGGCGACCACCGACGGGCCATTGGTGACACCAGCCGCGCCAGCGGCCGCAGAACTGGTGTTCGGAGAACGGACCTCGGTCGCTGAGCAGTTCGCTGCCATCCTGGCGGACACCGGGGTCTCGCACGGCTTGATCGGCCCTCGGGAGGTGCCGATCCTCTGGGAACGGCACCTCCTGAACTGCGCGGTGGCGCAGGAGGCATTTCCGGCTGACGCTGAGGTCGTGGATGTGGGTTCGGGGGCGGGCCTGCCTGGCTTGGCGCTGGCGATCGCCCGTCCAGACCTGCACCTGCACCTCGTCGAGCCCATGCTGCGCCGTACGACATGGCTGACCGACACGATCGCGGCCCTGGCGCTGACCAACTGCACGGTGCACCGCGGCCGGGCCGAGGAGTTCCACGGGGTGTTGTCGCTGCGATGGGCGACCGCGCGCGCTGTGGCCCGGATCGACAAGCTGGCGCGATGGACGTTCCCGCTCCTACCGGACGGCGGCACCCTGGTGGCGCTCAAGGGCAGCAGCGCCCAGCAGGAGCTGGATGCGGCGACGAAGACGTTGCGCCAGCTCGGGATGGTCGGCGCCGGTGTCACGACGTACGGTCAGGACCTGCTGGAGGTGCCGACCGTCACGCTTCAGCTCGCGGTCCGGTCCCAGCCGACAGCCAAGGCGGGGCGGCGACGGCGGTAGCCCGGCCCTGGCAGTCCCGGCGTCCCTGGGCCACGGCTGGACAGGGCGCGGCTGGACAGGGCGCGGCTGTCCGCGTTTGTGACGGTGACCTCGCGTAGGGTTGGATGATGCCCATGGCCAACACGGTGACTGCGTGACGACAACAGCACTCCAGCTGACCCGTGGACTCGGGTGGCCCCAGCGTCAGGCAGAACCAAGCAGCGAGGCCGTGGGGTGGCCCTGCACCGACGCCGGTGCAGGCAACGGTGGAGGTGAAGGCACGGTTTCACGTGAAACCGAGCCGTCCGCTGCTCGGGAGTCCCCCACACCCCTCGAGTCCCCCGCACCCCTTGACGTCGAGCAGGAGCCTGCGCCGGCCAACGCGCGAGTTGCCGATGCAGCCGCAGCCGACGATGCCCTGGCTGCAGTCGTTTCACGTGAAACAGAGCAGCGCGAAGAGCCGAGCTCCCCTGTGTCTGGCGCGGACCTCGATCCGCCACTGGCCCGCGCCGTGGCCGAAGATGCGCGCAAGCGCATTGCGCTCACCGGCAGGGTGTTCCCCAAGCCGCCGGCGACCCGCGTCCTGACCATCGCGAACCAGAAGGGGGGCGTCGGCAAGACCACGACCACGGTGAATGTCGCAGCTGCCCTCGCACAGGCGGGCCTCACGGTGCTCGTCATCGACAGCGATCCGCAGGGGAACGCCAGCACGGCCCTGGGGATCGACCACCACGCAGAGGTACCGAGCATCTACGACGTGCTTGTCGAGGGCACCCCGATCATGGATGTCGTGCAGGAGTGCCCAGACATTCCGGGTCTGTGGTGTGCGCCCGCCACCATCGATCTTGCCGGGGCCGAGATCGAGCTGGTCTCGCTCGTCGCTCGCGAGACCCGGCTGCAGCGGGCCATCACCGCGTACCTGACACAGATGGCATCGTCCGAGCGCCCCACCCCGGACTACGTGCTCATCGACTGCCCACCCAGCCTGGGACTGCTCACAGTGAATGCGTTCGTCGCGGCGCAGGAGGTGTTCATCCCGATCCAGTGCGAGTACTACGCGCTCGAAGGGCTCTCCCAGCTGCTCAAGAACATCGAGCTGATCCGCAACCACCTCAACCCGACGCTGCACGTGTCGACGATCCTGCTCACGATGTATGACGGACGGACGCGACTGTCGGCGCAGGTGGCCGACGAGGTGCGCAGCCACTTCCCTGACCAGGTCCTGCGCAACACCGTGCCGCGGTCGGTACGGATCTCCGAGGCACCCAGCCACGGCCAGACCGTGATGACCTACGACCCCGGCTCCAGCGGCGCCCTGTCCTACCTCGGCGCTGCTTCCGAGCTCGCCGACCGTGGGGCCGCCGCCGTTGCCCCATCCGCTCCAGCGCAGAACTGACAAGGAACCCCACACATGAGCGAGAAGCGCCGTGCCCTGGGCCGGGGCCTGGGTGCCCTCATCCCCAATGCTCCGACATCGCCGACCTCGAGCCGTCCTGTCGATGTGTTCTTCCACGACCAGCGCCCGGTCCCGGCAGTCGACCGGATGCAGGAGCCAGCGGTGCAGGAGCCGCACGCGCCCGCTGAGGGCAGTGACGAGGGGTCCGGTCAGGAAGAGGGCGGGCGGCCGCGGGAGGAGTCGGCGGCCAAGGACAGGGCCAGCGACACGAGCAGCGACACGACCGGGGACACGACCGGGGATGTGGACGAGGGCGAGGGCGAGGCGACTCCGGTCGGCGAGAGCGACGACCGGGGCCTGGCGCCGGTGCCGGGGGCGTCCTACGGTGACCTGCCGGTGGGCTCGATCCGCCCCAACCCCAAGCAGCCGAGGTCGGCCTTCGACGAGGATGCGATGGCCGAGCTGGTCCACTCGATCCGGGAGATCGGGGTGCTCCAGCCGATCGTCGTCCGCCCCATTCCTGCAGGTCAGGGCCCTGACGACCTCGACAACGCCCCGGAGGGCGTGATCTATGAGCTGATCATGGGCGAGCGCCGCTGGCGCGCCTCCCAGGAGGCGGGCAAGGCGACGGTCCCTTCCATCGTCAAGGAGACCGACGACGACGACCTGCTGCGCGACGCGCTCCTGGAGAACCTGCACCGCAGCCAGCTCAACGCCCTGGAGGAGGCGGCGGCCTACCAGCAGCTGCTCGAGGACTTCGGGTGCACCCACGACGAGCTTGCCGGCCGGCTCGGCCGCTCGCGTCCCCAGATCTCCAACACGCTGCGCTTGCTCAAGCTGCCGCCGCTGGTGGCTCGCCGGGTCGCGGCCGGGGTCCTGTCCGCCGGACACGCCCGGGCGCTGCTCTCCCTCGACGACGGCGCGAGCATGGAGCGCCTCGCCCAGCGGATCGTGGCGGAGGGGCTCTCCGTCCGCAGTGTCGAGGAGATCGTGACGCTCGGTGGAGACCAGGAGCGCACCAAGCCGCGCCGCCCCCGGGCTGGCAACCGGCACCCCCAGCTCGACGACCTCGCGGCCCGGTTGTCCGACCGGTTCGACACCCGCGTCAACATCGCGCTGGGTCAGCGCAAGGGCAAGCTGACCGTCGAGTTCGCCTCGGTGGAGGACCTGAACAGGATCGTCGACATGCTGGGTGTCGACCACCGCGGCTGAGCGGACCACGGTGGCTCACGAGGTCGCTGTTTCCCGTGAAACATCGAACGGGCACGGTGCTGGCTGTTGGACGAAGCGACGAAAACCCCTGTCCTGCAAGAGGATTCGCGCGCGACCTGACTAGTCAGTCGAGGCGACTCAGCCGTGCGCGGCGAGGTAGGCGCGCAGGTCACCGAGATGCAGGACGCCGGTCTTGGCGGTGTCGTCGTCGCCGAGGTAGAGCCGCTGGAGACTGATCAGCACGGCCTCGGCGAGGGTGTCACGGAACGCCGGGTCCGCCAGTCGGGCAGCATCCGCCGGATGCGAGAGGTAACCGGCCTCGATGCGCACCGCGGGCATGGTGGTCTGCTGGAGCAGGCTCCAGGACCGCCCGTGCGACCGGCAGTTGGCCAGCTCCGTCCGGGCCACGATCTCGCGCAGCACGAGGTCGGCGAGGTGTTCGCCGATGGCCGACCACGAGGTCGTGCGGTCGCGCCCGAAGAAGAAGGTGGCCACCCCGCTGGCATCGGCCACCTCGTGGGAGTCCGAGTGCAGCGAAAGGAGCAGGTCGGCGCCAGCGGTGTTGGCGATGGCCGCGCGCTCCTCCTCGGTGGGGCAGGTGTGCTCGGTACGGGTGTAGACGACCGCGACACCGATGGCCGTCAGCCGGCCCTCGATGCGTCGGGCGAGGTCCATGACGAGGTCCGCCTCCACCAGCCCGTTGGCCGCAGCGCCCGTGTTGTGGCCACCGTGGCCGGGGTCGAGGACCACCGTGCGACCGCTGAGGTTGTGTCCGGAGCGACGCACCCGCTCCCGCTCACGCAGGACGTTGGCCGAGCCGCCGGAGACCGACCGGCGCAGGTCGTCGAACGCGCGGAGCGTCTCGGGCCCCACCGACCCGTCCCCGGGGAGGCCGTAGGCGCGCTGGAAGCTGCGCACCGCGCGCTCGGTCAAGGGGCCGAACCGTCCGTCGACGCGACCAGAGGCAAACCCGAGCGTGTTGAGCCGCTCCTGGAGGGCGACCACGTCCTCACCGCGTTGGAGGTGTCCAGGGGTGTGGACGAGCATGCGGTCTCCGAGCGACCAGCGGGCCCCGTCGATGGCGCCGAACGTCTCCACGCCCACGATCCCGTCGACGATCAGGCCCTTGTGCTGCTGGAAGGCGCGGACAGCCCGCAGGAGGCCGTCGTCGTACACGTCCTGGTCGGGCGCGCCCGCCACGAGCCCAGCGAGCTCGGGGAGGGCTTCCGTGGCGAGCGACGCGAGCCGCGTACGGACGTCGACGACAGCCGGTCCGCGGCTCCCGAGGCCTAGCAGGCCGTTCTTGCTGCCGGACACGCAGCCTCCTCGTAGAGGGATTCAGGACCTCGTCGAGGTCGACATCAGTGCAGGTCAGGGAGGGTCTGCCGAAGCATCACCCGGTCCTGCCGCGACGCAGGAGAAGGGTCGGTCCGAGGGGTCAGCGCGCTGCAGGGCGGTCGCGGCGGGTCGTGCAGGGACCGACTCTAGGTCAGCAAGGGGGGTTCGACCAACCGAAACGGGGCCGGGAGAACGTCAGGAGCAGGCGCGCAAGGAAGCCGCAAACGCGTGAGCCGGACGACCCCTCGGGGATCATCCGGCCCACGCGCTCGACTCAGTTGAGGTAGTCGGCGAGCTCGCGGACGAGCTTGGGCTTCGGCATGGCGCCGACGAGGGTCTTGACGACCTCGCCACCGACGTAGACGTTCAGCGTCGGGATGCCCGTGATGCCGTAGCGCGCACTGACCTGGACGTTCTCGTCGGTGTTGAGCTTGACGATGTCGATCTTGTCGGCGTGTGCGACGGCCAGCTCCTCCAGGACCGGGGCGACGGCGCGGCAGGGGCCGCACCACGGTGCCCAGAAGTCCACGAGGACCGGCTTGTCGTTCTGGAGGACGTCGGCCTCGAAGGTGGCGTCCGTGGTGTCCTTGATGGCTCCCACTCGGGGGCTCCTTTCGGTGGTGCTGCGGTTGGGGGAGGGGCCGTGCGGTCGGTCAGTGGGTGAGCGCGGGCTCGGCGGTGAGCGCGGCGTCAGTCGCCGGGGCGCCGGCGTGGTCGCGGTCGGCGAGGAAGCGCTCCGCGTCCAGGGCGGCAGCACAGCCCGACCCGGCAGCGGTGATGGCCTGGCGGTAGGTGTGGTCGACCAGGTCTCCGGAGGCGAAGACGCCCGGGAGGTTGGTCAGGGTGGACCGGCCCTGCACGAGGACGTAGCCCTCGTCGTCGAGGGACACGACGTCCTTGACGAGCTCGTTGCGCGGGTCGTGGCCGATGGCGACGAACAGTCCGGTCACGGGCAGCTCGCGCGTCTCACCGGTCACGGTGTCGCGCAGCGTGACGCCGGTGAGCTTGGCGTCGCCGTGGATGGTGTCGACGGCTGAGTTCCAGGCGAACTTGATCTTGTCGTTGGACAGCGCCCGCTCGGCCATGATCTTGGAGGCCCGGAGCTCTTCGCGGCGGTGGATGATCGTGACGGACCTGGCGAACTTGGTGAGGAAGGTGGCCTCCTCCACGGCGGAGTCCCCACCGCCGACGACGGCGATGTCCTGGTCGCGGAAGAAGAACCCGTCACAGGTGGCACACCAGCTGACACCGTGGCCGGAAAGCCGCTTCTCGTCGGGCAGGCCGAGCTCGCGGTAGGCCGAACCCATCGCGAGGATCACGGTGTGCGCCCGATAGGTGTTGCCCTCGGCGTCGACGACGGTCTTGACCTCGCCCTGCAGGTCCACCGACTCCACGTCGTCGGTGATGATCTCCGCGCCGAACCGCTCGGCCTGGGCGCGCATGTTCTCCATCAGGTCGGGGCCCATGATGCCCTCGCGGAAGCCCGGGAAGTTCTCCACCTCGGTGGTGTTCATCAGTGCGCCACCGGCGGTGACGGCGCCCTCGAACAGCAGTGGTGCGAGGTTGGCGCGGGCGGCATACACGGCGGCGGTGTAGCCCGCCGGACCGGAGCCGATGATGATCAGCCTGCGGATGTCTTCAGGTGCGGTCGTGCTCACGCGAGTACAGCCCCTTGTGGTTGAGAAGGAGGTTCACCGCTACATACGGTGCCAGTGTCTGCAACCGATCGTAGGGCCTGGATGTTCCGCTGCGCCCTGCGGCAGGCCGCGGCGCGCAGGCGGTTCCCGGCTCAGGGCAGGGGGACCGGCCCTGCCATGACACGCAGGTGGGTGGCGTCGCAGTCCGGGGCCACGGCATACACGCTCTGGCCGGTGTCGCTGCTCACGATGGCGACCACCGCGGGGCGGCCGTCGTAGGTGCCGACATCGCCGCTGACCGGCATCCAGGTGGCGACGCCGAGGGCGGTCAGGCACGCGCGGAGCTGTGGCTCGTCGATCGCCGCGCCCTTGAGCTGGGGGGCAGCCAACCCGGAGTCGCCCTGGTCGAGGACGGAGCGGGCCTGCGTGGTGAGACCGGTGGAGGTGTATGCCGTGCCGCTGGCGACCAGGGTGAGCGGACCCGTGGCGCTGGACGCGCGGCTGCCGGCGTCAGGCCGGACGGCTTCGGGCTCGGCCCTCGACGCCGTGCCGGCAGCGGTGTCCGAAGCGCTGCTGGAGCCATTGCCGCTCAGGGACGCCATCAGCTCCCCGGGTCCGGTCCCGAGCAGGGCCGGGACCGCGACCGCGACCGCTGCCACCGCGGCGGCGGCCAGCCCGAGCCTGGGCCAGGACGGCAGCCGACGGCGCAGCGGGACGACCGTGCGGTGGTCGGCGGCGCGGGCGTGTTGCTCGGCGGCGATGGTGGCGTTGATGCGGTCGACGAGATCGGCGGGCATCGGGCCCGGGTCACCGAGTCCGGCCAGCAGGGCGCGTACTCCGGTGGGGTCGTCGTGGTCCTCCGGTCGCCCCGGCGGCACGGGGGGTGTGGTCACCACGACAACCTCCGGGAGGGTCGGGCCGCGACACGACGAGGCGGCGAAACTGTAGGGCGGGGGGAGGCGCGGACGCCAACGAGGCGGGCATGAAGGCGGCTCCATGGGTACGACGTCACGGCTGCCCCGATCGTTCCCGGAGCATCGCCGACATCGCCTCACGTCCCCGGCTGCAGCGGGACTTCACGGTGCCCTCGGCGACCTCGAGGACCGCAGCCGCCTCCAGGACCGACAGGCCGTGCATGTCCACGAGGACCAGGGCCAGCCGCTGGCCGTCCGGGAGCCGGTCGAGGGCCTCGCGCACCGCGAGCCGGGTGTCCACCGAGGCGTGCGCATCGCGGTGGTCGGTCAGCTCGTACTCGGGCAGCGGGGAGGTGGGCTTGTCACGCCGCAGCCGGTCCAGGCAGGCGTTGACGACGATGCGGTGCAGCCACGTGGTCACCGCTGCGTCGCCGCGGTAGGACTCGGCCCGGCGGAACGCCGAGATGAAGGCGTCCTGCACGCAGTCGGCGGCGAGCTCGGGGTTCCGGGTCGTCCGCAGCGCCACGGCCCACATCCGGTCGCGGTGCCGGCGGAACAGCTCGCCGAACGCGTCAGGATCACCGGCGACGTGCTGGCGCAGCAGCTCGCGGTCGTCGCGCTCGCGCAGCGGTGTGGTGCCCATGGGTGTCCCGGTCCGGCGCGCGCGGCTAGCGGACCGTGACCTCGGCCAGGGTCGCCCGGAACCGTCCGTCGGCGACCTGCGACACCTTGGTGAACCAGACGAAGACGTACTGGCCGCTCGCGGGCTTCTTGGCCTTGACGGCCACGGTGCCGTCCTTGCCCTTGGAGGCGCCGAGCACGGTCGTGTTGTCGAGGGTACGGTCCTGGCCGACGTAGACGGTGACGTCGGAGGCATTGGGCAGGACCAGGCTGACCTCGGAGATCTTGCGGACCTGGCCGAGGTCGATGCGGATGCCGACGCCCTTCTTCAGGCCTCCGAGGTTGGCGCTGGCGTAGCCCTCGGAGCTCCAGAAGGTGCCACTCTTGCCGTCGAAGACCCGGGGGGCCTCTCCGTTGCGCTCGGCGTTGTCGCCCTCGGGGTCGAACCCGGTCGCACTGAGGATCGCGAACTCCTCACCGCCGGTCGCCGTGGCAGAGGGCTCCGGGGTCGTGGTCTGGCCGGGGGTCACGGTGGCGGTCCGACCGGTGACCGTGACGGTGCTGCTCGAGGTGCCCCCGAAGCCGAGGTTGGTGCTCGACCCGATCTGGGAGGCGCCCCAGAAGCCGAGCGCGGTGACGACCACGAGGAAGGTGGCGACGATGCCCAGCACGATCTTGGACTGGTCACGCGCGCCCTGGGTCGTCTCCTGGGACAGCATCGGCAAGGGGGGGTCGAGGGGTTCGGCGTTCTCGACGAGGGCCTCGTCGAGACTGATGCGGCGCTCGTCGGCACGCTCGGCGGCGGCCTCACGGCTTGCCTTGCGGTCTGCGGCCTTGTCTGCCGCGGCCTTCGCGAACGTCCCCACCTTGTGCGCCGCCGCTCCCGCTGCGGCGCCGGCGGCGGTGCCTGCCGCGCCCAGTGTCGAGCCGACCCCGGCCGCCGCACCGTCCGGGCGGCCGCCGATGGCCGTGGGGGCGTCGGGCTCGCCGGAGGAGCCGGAGGCGCTCGCCGCCGCACCCGCCGGGAGGGTCTGTGTGGTCTGGTCCGAGGGTGCCGCGAAGACCTGGGTGTCCTGGTCGTACGGAGCGGGGCCGGCCTGCGCCGCCGTGCCACCTGCCGTGCCACCGGCCGTGCCACCTGCCGTGCCACCTTCCGTGCCACCTTCCGTGTCACCAGCTGCCGTGCCTCTGGCAGCCGGGTCACCAGCCGAACTGCCCCCGGGCAGGTCGCCCCCGGGCAGGTCGCCGACGGGCAGGGCGATGGTGCGGTCGACTCCGGGGTCGAGCGGGCGCGGCGAGCTGCCGCCGAGGCCGACGACCTGGGCCGGCGCCCATGGCGCGATCTGCGAGGCGAAGTCGCCGGGGGTGAGCGGGCCCTGGTCCTCGTTGAAGGTCAGGCGGCACAGCGCGTCGAGGTCGCCGGGCACCCCGGCGGCGATCTCGGACGGCGCAGCCACGCCACCCACGACCCGCGGCGCGCTCTCCACGCCGGGCACGGGGGTCGGCAACGGCCAGCGGCTGGTCAGGGCGGCATACGCCACGGCCACCACGCCCACGGCGTCGACGCGGGCCGCGCCCGCAGGGTCGAGGTCGTCGTCGGAGGCCAGGGCGGCCGAGGTGGCGACCCCGCGGACCTTGATGGTGCCGTCCGGGGCGCGCAGCACGGAGTGCGGGGTGAGGCGCAGGTGGTGCAGGCCCCGGGAGCGGGCGGCCTCGAGACCGGTGGCCGTCTCGCCGGCGATCCGGCGGGCCTCCTCGGCGGGCAGCCCGCCCTGCTCGAGGATCTGGGCGAGGGTGTGCGCCTCGGGGATGGCCTCCTCGACGTAGAAGGCGGTCCCCTCCGAGCGCCCGACGTCGAGCACCCGGACCAGGCGGTGGTTGTCGAGTCCCGCCGCGCGGCGGGCGGCGTCGAGGGTGGCCAGGGCGTGGGGGTCGTCCTCACCGAAGCAGACGACGACCACATCGCGTTCGAGGGTGGTGTCGTGCGCCGACCAGCGTTCGGCGTGCGCCAGCGTCTCCAGCCTGCGCTGTACGGCGTACCGGTTGCCCAGCACCGTCGAAGGCCCAACCCCGTGCACGCTGCCTCCTCCTGGGTCGCCGCTGCGCTTCGCCGTCATCCTAGGGTCTGCGCCTTTCAGGACGTGCGACGACGCAACCGACGGACCACCGGTTCGAGCAGCTGGGACGCCTCGCGCACCCTCATGGCGTGGGCCAGGCCGAGGGCGACCGTGGCGAAGACCAGCCCGGCGACGGCCACGACGACCAACCGGCCGGCGAACCCACTCTCGGTCAGACCCTGGGCGAGGCGCAGGACGAGCCACCCTGCGGCAGCGGCGACGAGCGAGGCGAGGGTGAGGCGGACATACACCTGGACCGCTGAGGCGAGGCGCAGCCCGCCGAGCTTTCGGCGCAGCAGGACGAACCCGAGCAGCGCCGCGAGCAGGTTGCTCACGCTCTGGCCCACGCCCACGACGACCCCGGCCTCCTCCGGCCGGGCCACCAGGATCGCGATGTTGAACGCGGTCACGACCACGGTGACGAGCAGCTGCAGGAGGAACGGCGTGCGGGCGTCCTCGTAGGCGTAGTAGACGCGCTGCACGAGGTAGAGCCAGCCGTAGGTGACCAGGCCGAGCAGCATCGCCATGAGCACGTGGGCCACGCCGCGGACCTGGTCGGGGTCGTTGCTGAAGAGCAGGACGCGCAGCACCGGCTCGGCGAGCAGCACGCCACCGAGGGTCGCGGGGATGAGCAGCACCGCGGGCATCCGCAGCCCGCGGCCGAGGTCGTCGACGACCTCGCTGACGCGCCCGGCGTGGACCGACCTCGAGACCCGGGTGAACAGGGCGGTGACGAGCGAGACCGTCACCAGCGAGTGCGGGAGCATGAAGAACAGGAAGGCGGTGCTGTAGGAGTACTTGTCGGTGCTGCCTGTCAGGACCCGGGACGTGACCACGAACGCGAGCTGGCTGATGGCCACCGCGGCGAAGGTCCACACCGCGACCCTCGAGGCCGACCGCAGGCCCACGCCGCGGAAACCCCACACGGGGCGGAACCGGAACCCGATGCGGCGCAACGGCAGCACCAGTGCGAACGCCTGGGCGGCGACCCCGAGGGTGGCCGTGCCCGCGACCAGCCAGATCATCGTCGGCGTCCAGGCCGAGACGCCGGCCTCCTTCGGCAGGCCGGTGAGCAGGAAGGCCCCGAGGCCCACCATGCTCACGATGTTCGCGAGGGCCGGTGCCCACATGTATGCCGCGAAGTGCCCGCGGGCGTTGAGCACCTGTCCGAGGAGGGTGTAGAGCCCGTAGAAGAAGATCTGCGGCAGGCAGATGAAGGCGAAGGCCGTGCTCAGGGCCAGGGTCTGGTCCGACCAGCGGGAGGTCGCGTTGATCTGGACGAGGAACGGAGCGAGGGCGGTGGCCACGACGGTGGCCACGGCCATCAGCACGATCGACAGGGTGAGCAGCCGGTTGACGAACTCGTCGCCGCCGTCGTCGTGGTGGGCGGCCTTGGTGATCTGCGGGACGAGGACCGCGTTGAGGACACCGCCGGCCAGCAGCAGGTAGAACTGGTTCGGGAGCGTGTTCGCGACGTCGAAGGCGTCACCGGTGATGGCGAACCCCATGACGGCGGCGAGCATGAGCGACTTCGCCATGCCGAGGACTCGGGACACCACGGTGCCGGCGGCCATGACGGCGCTGGAGCGGGCCAGGCTGCGCTCGCCCTGCTGCGAGGTCTCGCTCATCCGCGTGCCTCCACGGTCTGGGGGTCGGCACCCGGGCCGTGGTCGGTGCGGCCAGGTCGCCGCCGGACCGTGCGCACGATACCGAGGACGAGGATCAGCGCTGCCACCCCACCCAGGACGAGGTAGACCCAGTTGCCGGTGGGGGTGACGCGGACCTGCACGTCGGCGCCCTGGCCGATCACCGTCCCGTCGGGGGTGGTCAGCGTGGTGCGCAGGGGCACGAGGCCGGCGGCGAGGGCGGTCACACTGACGTTGACCGTCGCCCGGCTGCCTGGCCCGATCCGCAGCACGGAGGGCTGGCTGTCGATCTGCAGCCGGGGGTTGGACGCTTCGACGGTGAGCTTGACGTTCTGCACCGGCACGTCCAGGTCGTTGGTCACGGTGATCTGCAGCCGCCCGGAGTCGGCCAGGAAGTTGATGGTGCCGGCACTGACCTTCACTGCGACCGTGGTCTGCCGGGTGGCGGTACCGACCCGGCCGCTCAGGGTGTTCCAGGCCGTGGGGGCCGTGCGCCATCTCGTCGACAGGAGCTGTTCGGCTGCCCGGGTCCAGGTGCGGGCGAACTCGTCGCCGTCGTCGCGGATCTGGGCGACCCCGCGCACGGTGCGCAGGGTGCGCTCCAGCCCGGCGATGCGCGCGGTGGTGAGCACCGGGGTGCTGCCAGCGGTCGCGGGGGCGGTGGGTCGGGTGACCGGGGCTGCCTGGGTGGTGGCGGTCCGTCCGGCCGCGGCGAGCTGGTCCGCGGTGGTCGATTGGGTCAGCCAGGGCAGGGCCTGGACGGTGTCGAAGAAGCGTCGGGTCGCCTCGGGATCGGGGTTGAACGACCGGGGCGCCACGACGAACACCGAGCGCCCCGACGTGCCCGGCAGCTCGCCCAGCAGCGCGGCCGAGTCGGCGATGAACTGTTGGGTGCTGAGCACCGACTCCTGCGCCGAGGTGGTGCGGCCGAGCAGTGAGCTCAGGGAGTCGTCGTAGGCCAGCAGCGGCAGCCCCGTGGTGCTGCGTTGCGCAGCGCCGGGCGTCAAGCCGTTCAGCCCGGACGGCAGGGAGCTGCTCGAGGCCACCTGGCCGGCGAGCGCGGGCTCCCGCATGAGCTGGCGCAGACCCGACTCTGCCCGGGCGGTGTAGGTGCCGTCGGCCGGCCACGCGATGTCGGCGCGACCCCCGAGTGCCTGCGCGACGGCGGCTGAGCGGTCGACAAGCTCACGGACCAGGCCGGTCGCCCCCGACCGGCCCACGACGGCCTCGAGGTCGGCGTCGGTATCGGGCAGGACCCACGGCGTGTGGCGCTGTGCCTGCTCGGTGATGCGGTCCTCGGTGGCTGTGCGCAGGGCGCGCTCCTGCGTGCCCGTCGCCCCGGGGTCGACGGGGTAGGGCAGCAGGGCCGGGGTGAGGCTGGGGTCCAGGGCCCAGGTGACCGGGGCGTCCTGCGTGGCGTCGAGGACGCGGCTGACGCGTGCTGAGCCATCCAGGGCCGAGGCCCAGGCCGTCTCCCGCGCGGCGCCACCCGCCCCGAAGAGGTCGGGGTCGGGGTCCAGCGTCAGCGGGACCGCCCACGAGATCGACAGTGGCTGGTACTGCTTGACGCGCTGGTAGCCGGCGAACGTCCGCACCGCGTCGTCGGCGGACTCGACGCTCAGGGGCACCGCTCCGTAGGTCGCGTCGGCGCGGCGGGAGGCGAGGTTGTCGATGCTGACCCGGAAGCCGGCCGACGTGCCGGGGGCGACGGTGCCCTTGAGTCGGGTCTGCCCGACGACGTCGCCCTGGGCGGGGTCGGTGCGGGTGGCCCAGTCGCGCACGGCCTCGCGGGTGTTGGCGAGGTTGCCCGCCACGACCCGCACGCTGGGGCGGGCCAGGGGGGTCCTGCCGTCGTTGCGAATCGTTCCGGTGACCACGAGCTTCTGACCCGGGGCCACCACGGCCGGGCTGACCCCGGTGAGCTGCACGACCGCCTGGGGGGCGGTCGCGGAGGGGAGGGCGGGTCCTGCAGGAGCGGCGGGTGCACCCGCCGGGACGGCGAGGGGCGCAGCGGGTATGGCGTGGGGCCCAGCGGGTATGGCGCGGACGGTCGCCTGGGCCGCAGGGGAGGGGGTCAGCACCGCGGGCAGCACCAGCGCTGCCGCAGCGAGCACGCGGCATACCGGGACACCCACCATCACCCGTCTCCGGCCAGACGTTGCCAGGCCGCCCTGGCGATACGACGCTCGTTCGGGAAGGTGAGGTGCTCGTGGGCCTCGCGCAACGGGAGCCAGGCCACGTCGACGGCCTCGTGGTCGGGGTCGTTCTCGATGGTGAGCCGGCCACCGGTGGCCTCGAGCAGGTAGTGGTGGACGAACTTGTGCACCCGGTGTTCGTTCGTGGCGAACCAGTAGTCGATGGTGCCGAGCTCGGCGAGGACGCGACCCTCGATACCGGTCTCCTCGGCGACCTCGCGCTCGGCGGTCTCGGGCAGGGTCTCGTCGTTCTCGCGGTGGCCCTTGGGCAGGCACCACTCGATGCGCCCGGCCCGGTTGCGGCGGGCGATGACGGCGATGCGTGCGATCCCGTCGTGGACGTCCACGACGATGCCCCCGGCGGAGCGCTCCTCGACCGAGGGCAGGCGCGCGCGGCTGGGGGCCAGCCGTTCGGGATCGCGCGCGGGGGAGGTCACCCGGTCACTCTAACGAGCGCCTAGGCTTGTCCCTCGTGTCCACCGCTGATCCCCGCGAGCCGCAAGCCGGGCCGCCTCGTGCGACGCCCGAGCCGTCGGGGCTGCCGGGGCCGTCTGGGCCGCCGGGGCTACCGGAGCTGTTGCGGGCAGCGACCGCCCACCTGGCCCCGGTGGTGCCGCTGCTCACCGAGCTCGGTGAGCTCTTCGCCGCCGCCGGGCACGAGCTGGCCCTGGTCGGGGGTCCCGTGCGCGACGCCTTCCTCGGTCGGGTCTCGCCCGACCTGGACTTCACGACCAGCGCCTCGCCCGACGAGTCGCTGGCCGTCCTACGGCCCTGGGCCGACGCCCACTGGGACCTGGGTCGTGAGTTCGGCACGGTCGGGGTCCGTCGCGGCGAGCACACCGTCGAGGTCACGACCTACCGCGCCGATGCCTACGACGGGCAGACCCGCAAGCCCGTGGTCGCGTTCGGGGACAACCTCGAGGACGACCTCGTCCGCCGCGACTTCACCATGAACGCGATGGCGCTGCGACTGCCCGCGATGAAGTTCGTCGACCCCCATGACGGCCTCACCGACCTCGCAGCCCGTCGGCTGCGCACCCCCGGAACCCCCGAGCTGTCGTTCGGTGACGATCCGCTGCGGATGATGCGCGCCGCTCGGTTCGCCGCACAGCTCGGTGTCACGGTGGCGCCCGAGGTGCGCGCAGCGATGGAGCAGATGGCCGGGTCGATCGAGATCGTGTCGGCCGAACGGGTGCGCGACGAGCTGACCAAGCTGCTGCTCGCCCCCACGCCTCGTCCCGGTCTGCGGCTGCTCGTGGAGACCGGTCTGGCCGACCACGTCCTGCCCGAGCTGCCGGCGCTGCGGCTCGAGGTCGACGAGCACCACCGCCACAAGGACGTCTACGAGCACTCCCTGACCGTGCTCGACCAGGCCATCTCGCTCGAGGGTCCGGCCGACGGGCCGCAGTCCTGCGTGCCGGGGCCGGACCTGTGGCTGCGGCTCGCCGCCCTGCTCCACGACATCGGCAAGCCCGCGACCCGGAGGTTCGAGGACGGCGGTGGGGTCTCCTTCCACCACCACGAGGTGGTCGGCGCCAAGCTCGCCGCCGCGCGGCTCAAGGCGCTGCGCTTCGACAAGGAGACGGTCAGGGCCGTCGCGCGCCTCACCGAGCTGCACCTGAGGTTCCACGGGTACGGCGAGGGCCAGTGGACCGATTCGGCCGTGCGCCGCTACATCACCGATGCGGGACCCCTGCTGCCGCGCCTGCACCGCCTCACCCGGTCGGACTCCACGACCCGCAACGCGAGGAAGGCCGCCCGGCTCTCGCGCTCCTACGACGACCTCGAGGTGCGGGTCGTCGCGCTCCAGGAGGCCGAGGAGCTGGCCAGGGTCCGCCCCGAGCTCGACGGCAACGAGATCGCCGCGGTCCTCGACATCCGCCCGGGGCCGGTGCTGGGGCGGGCCTACTCGTTCCTGCTGGAGGTGCGCCTCGACCAGGGGCCGATCGGTCGCGACGCAGCCGTCGCCGCCCTCCAGCAGTGGTGGGCGCAGCAGCCGGAGGCTGCCGAGCAGGGTTGACCAAGGCGTTTCTGGGCGGTTCAGGGGCGGTTCAGGCCCGCAGGCCCAGGGCATCTTGGGCACGATTGCCCGAGGTTGTGCCTTGTTGGATACTCTGGCGGTCGTGTCCAGTGTTCAGAGCGCCCCCGAGGAGGACGGTTCCGTCTCCTCCGGCGACGGCGCCACCACCCCTCCGGACGGGCAGCGGGCCGCGTCGGGGACGACCCGCCGGGGACGGGTCGATGGCTTGGTCGAGGTGCGGCACTGGCCGATCCCGGTGCTCATGCTCGTCGACGTCGCGATCCTGGTCATCATCCTCGTGCTGCTGGCCATGAGCCGCTACGAGCAGAAGGCGTCCATCGTCAACCGCGAGGGACTCGGCCT
>JBDSKZ010000057.1:0-44558 GCA_039916625.1 Pedococcus sp. | reverse complement strand
GGTCGTTGAGCAGCTCGCGCAGCGTCTGGCCCTCGACGTACTCCATGACGATGTAGGGCACCGGGACCGATGCGCCGCCGGACTCGGTGAGGCGGTCCTCACCGGAGTCGTAGACCGCGACGATGCTCGCGTGGTTGAGGCCGGCGGCCGACTGGGCCTCACGACGGAACCGGTTGAGGAACGAGGTGTCGCGCGCGAGGTCGGAGCGCAGCAGCTTGATGGCGACCGGGCGCGACAGCCGGGCGTCGTGACCAAGGTGGACCTCGGCCATCCCGCCGCGTCCGAGCAGCTCGCCCACCTCGTACCGGCCCCCGAGGAGCTGTGGTGCGGTCACGGTTTCCTGCCCCCCCTGCCTTCGGTGCCGGTCACTTGCCGAGCACCGCCTGCATGACGGCCTTGGCG
The DNA here is from genome assembly GCA_039916625.1 of Pedococcus sp. Classification (GTDB taxonomy): domain Bacteria; phylum Actinomycetota; class Actinomycetes; order Actinomycetales; family Dermatophilaceae; genus Pedococcus. The sequence continues at coordinate 44,156 of JBDSKZ010000057.1, read as the reverse complement.
ATGGGGGCGGCGACGCGGCCGCCCGCCGCCTCGTTGCCGGCGTTGCCGCCGTCCTCGACCACGACCGCGACCGCGACCTTGGCGTCGACGGCGGGAGCGAAACCGGTGAACCACGCATGGGGTGCCTTGCCGACCTCGTGCTGGGCGGTGCCCGTCTTGCCGGCGACGTCGACACCGCTGATCTGGGCCGCGGTTCCGGTGCCGTCCTCGACGACGCCCTGCATCATCCGGGTCAGCGCGCTCGCGGTCTCCGGGGAGATGGCCTGCGACAGCTGCTGGGTCGGCGACTCGTCGAGGACCTCCAGGTCGGAGGAGGTCACCTTCCTGACCAGGTGTGGCTTCATGACCACCCCCCGGTTGGCGACGGCGGAGGAGATCATCGCCACCTGGAGCGGGGTGACCCGCACGTCGTACTGCCCGATGGCCGACTGGGCCAGCTGCGGCTTGTTGAGCTCGCTCGGCACGCTGCTGGGCGTGACCGTCATGGGGATCGCGAGGCGGTCACCGATGCCGAACTTGGCAGCCTGGGCACGGAAGTCGTTGGCCCCCAGCTGCATCCCCAACCAGCCGAACGCCGTGTTGCAGGAGATCTCCAGGGCCCGCTTGAGGCTGACCTTGTCGTCGGGTCCGCACGGCTGGCGGTCGTCGTTGGGCAGCGACACGGTGGTCAGCGGCAGGTCCAGGACCGCTGGTCCGGGGATCTGGGACTCCTCGGTGAACTTGCCGGACTCGAGGGCCGCGGCGGCAGTGACGATCTTGAAGGTCGACCCCGGCGGGTAGAGGTTGCCGGCGATGGCACGGTCGACCATCGGCCGGTTCGGGTCGGCGTTGAGGTCCTTCCAGGCCTTGACGACCGCGGCGGTGTCGTGGCTGCTCAGGACCGAGGGGTCGTATGACGGGTGGCTGACCAGGGCGAGCACCTCACCGGTGCTGGGGTCGAGCGCCACGACCGCGCCGCGCTGGTCCCCGAGCGCCTTCTCCGCCGCAGCCTGGGCCTTGGCGTTGATGGTCAGCTCGAGGCTCGCGCCGGTCTGGTCCTTGCCGGTGAGGATGTCGCTGACGCGGCGGTAGAACAGCTTGTCCGAGGACCCGGAGAGCAGGGCGTTCTCCGCACCCTCGACACCGCCGCCGGCGCCATACGTGAAGGAGTAGTAGCCGGTGAGGTGGGCGTAGAGCTCCCCTCGCGGGTAGGTGCGCAGCCACTTGAGCTCGTCGTCGGCGGCGACGGACTTGGCGATCGGGGTGCCCCCGACGAGGATCTGGCCGCGCTCGCGGGCGTAGTTGGCCAGCAGGGTGCGGCGGTTCTCGGGCCGGTCCTGCAGCGACTTGGCCTGGACGAACGAGATGGCGGTCGTGGAGATCAGCAGCGCACTGAACAGCAGGGCCACGACCATCGAGAGCCGGCGGAGGGGGGCGTTCACCGCAACGCCACCACCTCGGTCTTGGCCTCACCGGCGGAGGACGCGCCGACAGGGGTCTCGACGACCGGCCGGCGGGCCTGGTCGCTGATGCGCAGGAGGAGGGCCACGAGGGACCAGTTGGCCAGCAGGGAGGAGCCTCCGTAGGACAGGAACGGCATGGTCAGACCGGTCAGCGGGATGACCCGGGTGACACCCCCGACGACGACGAAGCACTGCAGGGCCACCGAGAAGGCCAGGCCACCGGCGAGCAGCTTGCCGAAGCCGTCACGGACCCCGAGCGCCGTGCGCAGGCCGCGCTCGACGAGCAGGACGTAGAGCATGAGCAGCGCGAACAGGCCGACGAGGCCGAGCTCCTCACCGAAGCTGGGGATGATGAAGTCCGACTCCGCGAAGTAGGTCAGGTCGGGACGACCGCGACCCAGCCCGGTCCCGAGCAGACCACCGGCCGCCATCCCCATCAGGCCCTTGGCGACCTGGTCGGACTGGCCGGGCGCGAACGGGTCGAGCCACAGGGCGACGCGGGCCTGCACGTGGGAGAAGAGCAGGAACGCGAGGTAGGCGCCGCCGCAGAACAGGGCCATGCCGATGGCGATCCACGACACCCGCTCGGTGGCGACGTAGAGCATCGCGACGAACAGGCCGAACAGCAGCAGCGAGGAGCCGAGGTCCTTCTCGAAGACCAGCACGAGCAGGCTGAGGATCCAGGCGACGAGCAGCGGGCCGAGGTCGCGACCGCGCGGCAGGGTCAGGCCGAGCACCTTGCGGCCGGCGAGCGACAGGGCGTCCCGGGTCTGCACGAGGTAGCCCGCGAAGAAGATCGCGAGCACGATCTTGGCGACCTCGCCTGGCTGGAACGTGAACGGCCCCACACCGATCCAGATGCGCGAGCCGTTGACCGTGCGGCCGATGACGGGCAGCAGCGGCAGGACCAGCAGGCCGAACCCGACGAGTGACGCGGTGAAGGTGTAGCGGCGCAGGGTGCGGTGGTCGCGCAGGACCCACAGCACCACGGCGGCGATGCCGACGGCCAGCGCGCTCCAGATGAGCTGGCGCAGGGCCAGGCCCTCACCGAGGGTGCGCCCCTCGGCGATGTCGAGCCGGTGGATCATCACCAGGCCCAGACCGTTGAGCAGCGTGACGATCGGCAGCAGCAGGGGGTCGGCGTAGGACGCCTTCCAGCGCAGCAGCAGGTGGAAGGCGAGCGAGATCGCGAGGAGGCCCGCGCCGTGCGTGACCAGGCCGGGCGGGAACTCGCCCGCGACCGAGAGGCCGACGTTGACGTAGGCGAGGACGACGATGCCGACGGCCAGCAGCAGCAACGCCAGCTCGACGTTGCGGCGGGTGCGAGGAGCGAAGCTCGAGACCGTGGTCATGGCGCGCTCAACGGGTCGTCGTCGACGGCGTGTCGACCGGCGACGACGAGGGCGTCGTGATGGAGGGCGTGGTCGAGGGCGTGGTCGTCGTGCTCGTGCTGGGCGTCGAGGTGACCGGGTCGTTGGCGCACCTGCCACCGGTCGCCCGGCTCACCGCGCACTTGGACGCCTCGATGCGCAGCTGCTCGACCAGGGCCTCGGCGTCGCGCAGGGTGCCCTTGGAGATCGTGGCCACGACGAGGTTGCGGGAGAAGTCGGTCAGGTCGCCCACGGAGACGTCACTCGGCTCCTGCACGTGCGAGAGGGCGATCGGGCCGAGGTCCTGGGAGATGCCTTGGTAGATGGTGACCTTGCCGTCGTGTGCGCCCACGAAGTACTGGCCCTGCGACCAGGCGTAGGCGGCATACGCGCCACCACCGAGGACCACGAGGACCACGGCGAGGAAGGCAGAGCGGCGCCACCACCGACCGGGGCCGCCCGGTCCCTCCTCGGCGAGGGTCACCTCGTCGTCGTCGTCGTCCTCACCCGTCGCCTCGCGCGTGAGCGCGGCGGCCTTGGCGGCCGGCGTGACGGGTATGGCGCGCGTGCTCTTGGTGCGCGTCGAGGCGGCACCCACGATCTGAGGTTGCGTCGGGGGCCCGTCCACCTTGGTGAGGTCGACCACGTCGCCGATGACGACGGTGACGTTGTCGGGGGCGCCGGCCTTGAGGGCGAGGTCGACGAGGCGTTCGGCGGTGGAGCCGGGGGCCTCGCCGGCCGTGACGATGTCGGCGATCGTGTCGCCCGCGACGTAGTCGGTCAGACCGTCGGAGGCGATGAGGTAGCGGTCGCCCATGCGGGCCTCCCGCACGGTGATGTCGGGCTCGTCGTCGGCCTGGCCGGTCAGGACCCGGGTGACCAGGGAGCGCTGCGGGTGGCCGACCGCCTCGTCCGCGGTGATCCGGCCCTCGTCGACGAGCGACTGCACGAACGAGTGGTCCTTGGTGATCTGGGTGAGCTGACCGTCCCGCGCCAGGAACGCCCGCGAGTCGCCGATGTGGGCCAGGACCAGCTTGTTGTTCGACCGCAGGATCGCGATGAGGGTGGTGCCCATGCCGTGCAGCTTGGGGTCGGACTTGGCCAGCTCGGCGAGCTCGTCGTTGGCGGAGGTGATGCGCTGGAGCAGGGCCTTGCTCGCCTCGGCGCTGCCGAGGGCCTCGCCGTCGAGGTCGGCCAGGGCGCCGATGACGACCGAGGACGCGACGTCGCCTCCGGCATGGCCCCCCATGCCGTCGGCCATCGCCAGCAGCCGAGGTCCGGCATACCCGGAGTCCTGGTTCTCCGAACGCACCATCCCGACGTCGGAGCGCGCTGCGTAGCTGAACGCGAAGGGCATCTCGTCGCGACCTACTTCCGCAGCTCGATGACGGTCTTGCCGATTCGCAGGGTGGTGCCGACCTCGACCCGGACAGGACCGGTGAGGCGCTCGCTGCCGAGGAAGGTGCCGTTGGTGGAGCCCAGGTCCTCGACGAACCACGCACCGTCACGGTGGAAGATCTTGGCGTGCCGGCCGCTGGCGAAGTCGTCGTCGAGGATGAGCGCGCACTCGGCGTTGCGGCCGATGACCGTGCCGGCCTCGCGAAGGGGGAGGCTGGTGCCGGTGAGCACGCCCTGGGTCACCACGAGGGTGCGCGGGGTGGACGACTGCTGGCGGCGGGGGGTCCTGGGGGCCGGTGCCGGGGACTGCCCTGGGCCCTGGGTGGGTGGGGTCGCCGGCTGGCGCTTGGCGGGAGTCGGCTTGCGCGGGGTGCGACTGACGACGCGGGTGCCGTAGATGTCGCCGCGCAGGACGCCGACGACGCTGAACACGAAGATCCACAGGAGGACGAGCAACCCGAGGCGGATGATCGTCAGGGTGAGTTCACTCATGCGTCGCGGTCACCGCCGCCCGGCGCGGTAGACGACGGAGGTGCGGCCCACCGTGATCCGGTCCCCGTCGGACAGGCGCTGGCTGGTGATCCGCTCGCTGTTGACGAACGTGCCGTTCGTCGAGCCGAGGTCGCGGATGCTGGCGACCAGGTGCGGGCCGTCGTTGGTGACGCGGACCTCGCTGTGCCGGCGGGAGATCCCGGGGTCGTCGAGGATGATGTCGGCAGCGTCGTCACGACCCAGGACGGTCAGCGCCCCCATGAGCGGGTAGCGCTCGCCGTCGACATCGAGCCACGGCCGGTCGGCCGGGTTCACCTGGCGCGGCGGTGCCGCAGGAGCCACCGGCGCCTGGGCCTGGGTCGCTTCGAGGCCGTCGTCGTCGAGGCCGTCGTCGAGGGACTGGCGTGCAGGACGGGCTGCCGGTCGGGCCGTGTGTACAGGAGGTGCGACGGCCGCGGCTCGGGCGGCTGCTGCCGGGTTCCCAGCAGGGCTGGGAGCAGGGCTGGGAGGCGGCGCGGCGTCATACGCGGCGTTGGGGCGTCCGGGGGCGTCGCCGGGGCGACGGGCGGTGGAGGTGCGCAGGCGGAAGACGCCGGTCTCGAGGTCGTTGGAGCTCGCGAAGCTCACCTGCAGCGGCCCACCGGGCTGGTAGCGCTGGGACTCCGCGTGCTCCTGCGCTGCCGCGATCAGCTCGCTCTCGAGCTCTTCGTCGTAGCCGCCGAGGCGGTCGTAGTCGGTGTCGGACAGCTCGACCGTGTAGAGGTTCGGCACGATCGTGCGGCCGGGGCCGAGGATCGCAGCACGGTCGTCCATGGCCCGACGGATCGCCGAGGCGATCTCCACGGGCTGGACCTCCGACTTGAAGGCGCGCGCAAAAGCACCGTTGACGGCACGCTCGAGGCGTTGCTCGACCCGGTCGAACAGTCCCACCGTTCGGCCTCCTTCGCTGACTGGCCCCTGATGGTAACCGGCTCGGCTGTCCTCGTCCCTCGCACGCGCCCGACGCGCCCGCGCAAAGCGGAGGTTGCTCGTCAACACGGGTCTTGTAGACGGCAGTTTCGCCGAACAACTCCCGCTTCGTCGTGTCGCGACGGGCCGGTTTGGAGTTCCGGGTGTCGATACCGCACACTGTTCACCGCGCGCGAGTGGCGGAACGGCAGACGCGCTGCGTTCAGGTCGCAGTGTCCGAAAGGGCGTGGGGGTTCAAATCCCCCCTCGCGCACGCAGAGGAGAGGGACCCCCGACAGGCAACACGTCGGGGGTCCCTCTCGTCCGCCCGGGTGGCCGACGGTGGGGCCGAGCCAACGCTCGTACGGTGCGCGGAGCCGACCGCCGGTGCGCGGAGTCGACTGCGCGCACCCTGGAACGACTCCGTATACCTGCGGGGTGCGCGAGGTCGGTGCTGGCTGCGCGAAGTGGGGACCGCGGCGGTGGTGCAGACTGCGCGAAGTGGGGACTGCGGCGGAGCTCAGACCCGGCGAGGCGGGGTACTGCCGTCGGTGGTCGCAGGACCTCTCGGGTTCTTGAAGCCGACCCACAGGTAGGTCGGGACGATCGGCATCAGCACCCGGAACGAGGCTGTCGGCAGCCTGTCGGCGATGCCGGGGACGATGTCGCCACCGCTGTAGCGCTGCGGGTCGGCGAGCACCGGGACCGTGTAGTCCCACAGGTGGAAGGCGCGCAGCAGCTTCTTCAGGGACGACCTGGTCTGCAGCCGCTCGTAGTAGTGGTCGCCCTTGCGGGTGAGTCGCACGTAGGCGTCGCCGGCCTTCGGAGGGAGCCACGACAGGAACGGCAGCCTGTGGTGCGGCTCGACGACACCGAGGCGGTTGGCGAGGCCGAAGTAGGCCACTCCGTCGTCGGACAGCACCCGGTGGATCTCGGCGACCACGGCGGCGGGGTCCACGACGTGCTCGTAGATGTGGTTGAGGACGACCACGTCGACACTGCCGTCGGCGAAGGGCAGGTGTTCGGCGTCACCGAGGTGGAACTCGACGTTCTTCCCGAAGCGCTCGCGTGCTCGCGCGACGCCGCCCTCGTCGATGTCGACACCGTGGGTGGTGGCGCCGGCCTTCGCGAGCTCGTCGGCGATGTATCCCGCGGAGCAGCCGACGTCGAGGGCGCTCAGCCCGCTGAGGTCCGGTCGCCCCAACGCGTGGCGCAGCACCGCGAGGATCTTGGCAGCCTTCTGGCGCCGCTTCTCCTCGTCGAGCATCGCTGCCATCTGCTGGGAGTAGTCGAGCTGTGGCTTGCGCTCCGCCATGGCGGGGTCTCCCATCGTGAGGCGGTGTTGCGCCGCCAACCTACCGGGACGGTCGCGTCAGACCTCGGTGGACGTCGCGGTGGTGGCGACCTGTTCGTAGAGGTCTGGTCGTCGGTCGCGCATCGCGTCGTTGTTGGCGGTGGAGGACTTGTCCCGGGAGAGCCGCAGGTCGCAGCGGCCGACCAGGACCTGTTCGGCCCCGTCCGGGTCCGCCAGTGCCAGGGGATAGCCGTCGGGCGCGATGATCGCCGAGCCACCCGCCCAGTCGATCCCGCGCTCTCGGCCCACGCGGTCGCAGACGGCCACGAACATCCGGTTGGCCAACGCGGCCGCCTGGGCGTGGACCACCACCTCCGGCCGTTCGCCGGGGGGGATGGCCGTGGCCGGCCAGTTGGTGGGCACACAGAGCAGGTCGGCTCCGCGCAGGGCGGCGGTGCGCGACCACTCGGGGAACTCGATGTCGTAGCAGACGATGACTGCGACCCGACCGACGCGGGTGTCCACGACAGGAGGCGGCTCGTCGCCGGGAACGAACAGGTGGACCTCGTTGTCCCACAGGTGGACCTTGCGGTAGACCGCCCGAACGCCTGAACCGTCCACGATGAAGGCGCTGTTGCGCAGCCTGCCCAGCTCGTCGCGCTCGGCGAACCCCCCCGTGATGACGACGTCGTGGTCGGCAGCCAGGGCGGTGAGGGCCTGCATCGACGCACCGTCGGCCGGCTCGGCGAGGTCGCGCAGCTCCTCGAGGTCACTGAAGGCGTACCCGGTGGTGGCGAGCTCCGGGAGGACGACGACGTCGGCCCCCAGGGCTGCGGCGGCGCCGACCGCGCCGGTGGCCCGGGCGAGGTTTCCCTCGACGTCCCCGAGCACCGGCGCGAGCTGGCACACCGCCACGACGGCCGGCGCGCCGAGGCCACCCTCGCGTTGGTCAGGCACGGGCGGGAGCACTTTCGTTCGCCTCGAGCTCGGCCTCGTCGAGCGCGAGCTGAGGCGGACGGCGGGTGAACCCACGGGTGAGGAAGAGCAGGTAGGCCAGGCCGATCGCCACCCAGATGCCGCCCACGGTGAAGGTGGTCGACGACAGGCTGGTCCACAACCACAGGGTCAGCGCGACACCGATGCCGGGCACCACGCCATACCGCACGAGGTCAGCCGGGCTGCGTCGCCCACTGTCGATGACGTAGTGCTTGACCACCGAGAGGTTGACGAACGAGAAGGCCACCAGCGCGCCGAAGCTGATCATGGCCGCAGCCAGCTCGAGGCTGATGAACAGGGCGACGAACGACACCGCGCCGACGATGAGCGTGGCCCGCAGCGGCGTGCGGAACCTCGCGCTGAGCTGTCCGAACACCCGGTTGGGCAGCACGCCGTCGCGGCCCATGGCGAAGAGGATGCGCGAGACGCTGGCCTGGGAGGCCATCGCCGAGGCGAAGCAGCCGGCGATGTAGGCAGCGGTGAAGAACGAGGCCAGCGCCGCGCCACCGACGTGCTTCATGACGTCCAGCGACGCGGAGTCGACATCGGTGAACGCGGTGTAGTCGGGGAACGCCAGGTGGGCGGCGTACGAGACGCCGATGAAGGTCACGCCGCCGATGATCGTCGTCGCCATGATGGCCCGCGGGATGGTGCGCCGGGGGTCGTGGGTCTCCTCGGACAACGTGGAGATGGCGTCGAACCCCAGGAACGACAGCGAGAGGATGGCGGCCCCTGCGAACAGGGCGCCGTACTGGGGGTGGTCACCGAAGAACGGCGCAGTGAGCGAGGGGGCTCCGTCGGCCGAGATGCTCCGCACGGCAGCGAAGACGAACACCGCGATGAAGACCAGCTGGAACGCCACGAGCACGAGGTTCAGCCGCGTCACCAGGCGGATGCCCACCACGTTGAGGGCCGTGACCAGGGCGATGGCGGTGATGATCCACACCGGCTGCGCGACCGAGGGGAACTGCGCGTTGAGGTAGATGCCGATGACGAGGTAGTTGATCATCGGCAGGAAGATGTAGTCCAGGAGCAGCGCCCACCCGACGAGGAACCCGGCCTGGCTGCCGAACGCCTTCTGGGTGTAGGTGTAGGCCGACCCGGCGTAGGGATGCGCCGCGACCATCCGGCCGTAGCTGTAGGCCGTGAACAGCATCGCGGTCAGGGTGATCACATAGGCGCCGGGCAGGTGTCCGGAGGTGCCGTCGGTGACCACACCGTAGGTCGTGAACACCGTCAGCGGCACCATGTAGGCGAGACCGAAGAGCACCAGGGCGGGCATCCCCAGGACACGGCGCAGGTGCGGTGGGGCAGTTGCGGTGGTGGGGGTGGAGGCGGAGGTCATGCTGGTCCTCTCGTGGAGCGGGACAGGCCGGTCATCCGGCATGGGTGGGGTCGGCACGGTCGAACACGACTCGGCCGCCGGCGATGGTCAGGTCCACCCGGGCGTCGGCGATCGGCCCGCCCGAGGTGAACACGTCGTGGTCCAGCAGGGCCAGGTCGGCCCGTCGTCCCACGGTGAGGGTGCCCGCGTCGTCGTCGTGGTTGACGTGTGCGGAGCCGGCGGTGAAGGCGCGCAGCGCCACCTCCAGGGGGAGCGCCTGCTCGGGCAGGAAGGGCGCGTTGCCGCGGTTCTCGGGGTCGATGCGGGTGACCGCGACCTCGATCTGCTCGAGCGGGTTGGCGGTCGTGACGGACCAGTCGCTGCCCATCGCCAGGGTCGCCCCGGAACGCAGGAGGTCACCGAAGGGGTACTGGCGCTGGGCGCGGTCACGGCCGAGGAAGGGGATGGTCAGCTCCTCCATCTGGGGCTCCAGCTGGGCCCAGTAGGCCTGGAGGTTCGCGACCACGTCCAGCTCACGAAAGCGCGGCACGTCCTGCGGCTGGACGACCTGGACGTGGGCGATGTGGTGGCGGTTGTCGCCGGCGCCGTTGGCGTCCCGCGCAGCCTCGATGGCGTCCAGGGCGTTGCGCACGGCGCGGTCCCCGATGGCGTGCAGGTGGACCTGGAAGCCGTGCCGGTCCAGCTCGGTGACCGCCGCGGCCAGGAGGTCGGGCTCGACGTAGGACAGGCCATGGTTGTCGGTGTGGCCGCCGCAGCCGTCGCAGTACGGCTCGAGCAGGGCGCCGGTGTAGTTCTCGAGGACCCCGTCGGTCATGATCTTCACGCTCGTGGGGTGGAAGTTCCCGACCCGACCGGACTCGCGCTGGGTGAGGAACTCGCTGACCTGGTCCAGCTCGCGGTGCCGTTCCCACCACAGGGCCCCGACGACGCGGGCGGTGAGCCGGTCGCTCCCGGCCAGCGACCGGTAGGCCTCCAACGTCGCGGGGGTGACCCAGGCGTCCTGCCAGCCGGTGATCCCGAGCGCGTGCAGGTGGCCCTGGGACTCGAGGATGGCTGCTTCCCAGTCCTCGCGGCTGGGGGTCGGGACGTGCAGGTCCTGGAAGCTGTATGCCGCCCCCTCGTGCAGGGTGCCCGTGGCCTCGCCGGTGCGCGGGTCGCGTTCGATGCGGCCGTCGGCGGGGTCGACGGTGCCGGGCCCGATCCCGGCGAGGTCCAGGGCCCGGGAGTTGACCCACGCGCCGTGGACATCGCGGTTCATGAGGAACACCGGCCGGTCCGGCACGATGGCGTCGAGGTCGCTCTTGCTGGGGGTGCCTCCGGGAAAGTGCTCCATCGCCCAGCCGCCGCCGATGATCCACGGCAGGTCCGGGTTGGCGTCGGCGTACTCGGCGATCCGGTCGAGGTAGGCGTGTCGGCCGACGAGGTCGTTGAGCCACACGTGCAGCCGGTTGCGACCGGCGAAGGGTGCGTGGACGTGGGCGTCCTGGAACCCCGGCACGACGAGGGCGCCGGGCCGGTGGAACCGGCGGGTGCGGGGCCCCGTGAGCTCGCCGGTGGCGTCGGCACCCAGGGCGACGACCCGGTCGCCCTGGACGGCGATGCTGTCCGTCCACGGTGAGCTGGGGTCACCGGTCCACACCCGGGCGCCGGTGAGGACGAGGTCTGCCGATCCACTCATGCATGTCTCGATTCAGGGAGGTCGGTGCGGGTGACGGGCACCCGCGGGAGGGTCGGAGGAAGTCGCGTCCGGGTCAGAGGAAGTAGAGCCGGGACAGGGGGATGGACTGCGCAGGCGGGCACCAGACCGGTTCGCCGTCGAGCCGGACGGCGCCGTCCGGGGAGACCTCGACGCTCGCGCGGGCACGGTTGCGGTTCATGGCAGCGAGGCCGAGGTCGCGCGTGCCGCGGACCGCCACCCGCCGGCGTCGTGTCGGCAGTCGGTCGGCTCCCTCGTCGTGGGTGGCCTGCGCGACGAAGGCCACCGACAGCTCGGCCGGCGCCCCACCGAACCCGCCGAACTGGGGTCCCAGCACGAGCGGCTGTGACCTGTCGATGGCGGCGTTGGGGTCACCGGTGACCCCCCAGGCAGGGAAGCCGGCCTTGAGGACCAGCTGCGGACTCGCTCCGAAGCGGGCCGGGTCCCACAGCACGATGTCGGCGAGCTTGCCCACCTCCAGCGACCCGACCTCGTGGGAGAGGCCGTGCGCGATGGCAGGGTTGAGGGTCAGCTTGGCGAGGTAGCGCAGCACCCGGTCGTTGTCGTGGTGGTCGTTCTCGGCGCCGCGCACCCGCTTCATCACCCCGGCCAGGGCGAAGGTGCGGCGGACGGTCTCGCCGGCCCGGCCCATACCTTGGGCGTCCGAGGAGGTGATGGGGATGATGCCGAGGTCGTGCAGGACGTTCTCGGCGCCCATCGTCCGTGCGCGGATGCGGTCGCGGGTGATGGCGGCGTCACTGGGCACGTCGGCGGACAGGCCATGGACCTCCATGATCATGTCGTAGTGCTCGGCCACCGCGTCACGACCGAACGGCAGAGTGGGGTTGGTGGACGACCCGATGACGTTCTCGACCCCGGCCAGGCTGAGCACGTCGGGGGTGTGCCCCCCGCCGCAGCCCTCGACGTGGAAGGCGTGCACGGTGCGACCGTCGAGGACCGCGAGCGTGTCGGCGACGAGCAGGCTCTCGTTGAGGCCGTCGGTGTGCACGGCGACCTGGACGTCGTGGTCCTCGGCCACGGTCAGGGCGGTGTCGAGGGCGCGAGCGTGGGCGCCCAGGTCCTCGTGGACCTTGAACCCACAGGCCCCACCCTCGGTCAACGCCTCGACGAGCGGTCCCGGGTGCGAGGACGAACCGCGCGCGAGGAAGCCGATGTTCACCGGCCAGGCGTCGAAGGCGGAGAACGCCGTGCGCAGCGCCCACGGCGAGTTGACGCCGACCCCCCAGACCGGGCCGAACTCCTGCCCGATGATCGAGGTGACGCCCGAGGAGAGCGAGGCCTCCATCACCCGGGGGCTGAGGAGGTGCACGTGCGTGTCGATGGCTCCCGCGGTGGCGATGAGCCCCTCACCACTGACGATCGTCGTACCGGTGCCGACGACGACGTCGACTCCGCTGAGGGTGTGCGGGTTGCCGGCCCGGCCGATGGCGGCGATCCGGCCCTCACGGATCCCGATCGAGGTCTTGCGGACACCGAGGACCGGGTCGAGGACCAGGACGTTGGTCACCACGACGTCGCAGGTCTCGCGCACGGTCGCGGCGAGCAGGTGCAACCCGTCGCGGGCCGGTCGGGCGAACCCGGTCGTGAACTCTTCGCCGGGCAGCTGCGAGTCGTGTTCGACCTCGACGACCAGACCCGTGTCGCCCAGGGCGACGCGGTCACCGGTGGTGGGTCCGTATGTCGCGTGCCCACTGCTCACGACGGTGCCCCGTCGCCGCTGTCGAGGTAGCCGCACGCCCGGGCGCGCTCCAGTCCCGACTCCAGGGCTCCGGGGGCGTCGAGGGGGCCGTCGACCAGGCCGGCCAGTCCGATGACGATGCGCTCGCCCCCGATCGGGGTGAGGCCGACCGCCACCGGTTGCCCGGGCTCGAACCGCACCACCTGTCCCGAGGGCACGGCGAGCCGGCGTCCCCATGCGGCCGCGCGGTCGAAACGCAGCCGAGGGTTGACCTCGAAGAAGTGCAGGTGAGACGTCACGCTGATGGGGACGGCGGCCTCGTTGACCACCGTGACCTCGGTGGTGTCGGCCCAGCCGGGTGCGACCGTCGTCGCGCGCTGGACCGCGCCGGGTGCGCCGGGATCGCCGGACGGAGGACCGAACGGCGCGTCCACGACGGCCAGGCGGGTCCCGTCGTCGAAGACGGCCTCCACCTCCACGTGGCGGACGATGTCGGCCACCCCGGGCAGGACGTCCTCGGGCCGCAGGACCGCCTGCCCCGCGGCGATGGCCGCTGCGAGACGGCGACCGTCGCGGGCGGCCTCGGCCACGGTGTCCGCCACCAGGGCGGTGGCCTCCGGCACGTTGAGCAGCAGGCCACGGGCCCGGCGAGCCCGCGCCAGCTCCGCTGCGGTGAACAGCAGCAGGCGGTCGCGCTCCGTGGGGGTGAGCTGCATGGGACTCCTGGACCGACGATGGGGGCCTACCGGGTGAGCTCTGAACCACAACCGGTAGTGAGCACGAAACCACAAACAGAAACGTTCCTGCAAGGGTTTCTGGCAGAGCAGTCTGGCGGTCGCATACAGTCGGCGGCCATGGACGGTGCAAAGCGGGTGAGCATCCGCGATGTCGCGCGAGTGGCCGGCGTGTCCACGACGACGGTCTCCGACGCGGTGACCGGCCGCGGCAGGATCTCCCAGGCGACCCGCGAGCGCGTGAACCAGGTGGCCGACGAGCTCGGCTACGCCGCCCATCCGAACGCGAGGTGGCTGCGTTCGGGTCGTACCGGCGCCGTCGGGCTCTACCTGCCCCAGCGGACCACGGGGTGGGAGTACTACATGCGTCTGGCCCTCGGCGCGGCCGACGAGACGTTCGCCCACCAGCTGGCGCTGACCCTGGTGCCCACACGGCCGGACGGACCGGGCGGTCCCGCGCTGCACCTCGACGGCGTCCTCGTCTCCGACCCCGTGCTCGGCTCACCCACGGTGGCCCGTCTGGCGGCCCTGGGTGTCCCGGTCGTCACCTGCGAACGTGACCTCACCCCGGGGACCAGCCACGCGGGCAGCGTCGAGGGTGACCACCACGCCGGCATCCGGGCCCTGCTGGACCACCTCAGCGAGCAGGGCGCGCAGCGGATCGCGGTGCTGTGTCCGCCTGGCGACACCTCCTACGGGCTCGACATCCGGGCGGGACACGCCCAGTGGTGCGCCGAACGGGGTCTGCCGGAGCTCCTGCACGACGTCCCCTTCGACGCGCCTGCCGAAGCGGTCGGCAGCGCCACCCGGGCTGCACTCGCGGTGGTGCCGCACCCCGACGCGATGGTGGTGGTCCCCGAGGGTGGAGTCGCACCCTGCATGGAGGTCCTGCGTGGTGCCGGGCTGGAGTTTCCCCGCGACCTCCTGCTCGCCTCCTACGTCGACGACCTCTTCCTCGCCTCCCTCCCCGTGCCCGTGACGGCGGTCGACCTCAAGCCGGCGCTCATGGGGCAGCTGGCAGCGCGGCTGTTGGCGGACCTCGTCGAGGGTCGTGCCGAGGTCGGACTGACTCTCCAGGTGCCCACCGAGCTGCATGTCCGCGCGAGCACTACGCGGTGAGGCGCACCAGCGTCTGGGGATCCTGGGTCCCGTCGAAGTACTGGTCCAGCACGGCCCGGAAGACCGCCCGGTCCTCCGGGTGCTGCGCAGCATGCAGGAACAACGTCATCGAGGAGCGCAGCTTCTGGGCGTCGGTGTCGCCCAGCACGGCCACCGGGTCACGGCCATCGAGTGCGGTGAGCGCGAGGGCGGACTCGAGCAGGCGCGGGCCCAGCACCGCGTCGACGAGGTAGTCCCGGGCCTGCGCGACCCCGTCCAACGCGTAGTGCTGCGCCGTGCTGCTGCGGCCGAGTCCGGCGACCTGGGGAAAGACGAACCACATCCAGTGGCTGCGCTTGCGACCAGCGCGGAGCTCTGCGAGAGCATGCGCGTAGGTGGAGCCGGAGTCCTGGGCGCTGGTGAACCTGCTGAGGTCGTGGGGCACGACCCCATGCTGCCCCACGGTCAGGTCCGCGGGGCAGCGGCGGGTCAGGCGTCGGCGTTGAGCGCCTTGAGCTCGTCGTCCGTGAGCTGGAGGTCGGCGGCCCTGACCGAGTCCTCGACCGACGACGGGCGGGAAGCACCCGGGATCGGGATGACGACCTCGGACAGCGAGAGCTCCCAGGCGAGGGCCACCTGCTGCGGGCTGATGTCGTGGGCCTGGGCGACCTCGGCGAACGCAGCGTGGTTGGACCCCAGCTCCGAGGCGTCCGAGATGCCGCCGAGCGGGCTCCAGGGCAGGAACGCGATCCCGAGCTTCGCACAGTGGTCGAGCTCGCCACGGCTGGACAGGAACTTCGGCGAGAACTGGTTCTGCACCGACACCAGGCGACCGCCGAGGATCTCCTGGCTGAGGTCGATCTGTTCGACATCGGCGTTGGAGATGCCGGCTCGGACGATGACGCCCTCGTCGAGCAGGTCCTTGATCGCGCCGACCGACTCCGCGTACGGGACCTGCGGGTCCGGGCGGTGGAACTGGTAGAGGCCGATCGCGTCGACGCCGAGGCGTCGCGCCGACTCCTTGACGGCCTGCTTGAGGTACTCCGGTCGACCGTTCAGGGTCCACGAACCGTCGCCGGGGCGCAGGTGGCCACCCTTGGTGGCGACCAGGACCGCGGAGGTGTCGCCACCCCACGTCTTCAGGGCCCTGGCGATGAGCGACTCGTTGTGGCCGACCTCGTCGGCGTCCCGGTGGTAGGCGTCGGCCGTGTCGATGAGCGTGACGCCGGCATCGAGCGCCGCGTGGATGGTGCGGACCGATCGCTCCTCGTCGGGGCGGCCCTCGATCGACATGGGCATTCCGCCGAGGCCGATCGCGCTGACCTGGATGTCGCCGAGTGTGCGTTGCTGCATGCGGGATTCCTTCCGGGGGATGGGGGCTCGTCCACGCTAGGTCGGTATGCGTCCCGGTGCCCACTCGAAGCAGGCAGGACCGGGAAGGGGTGCGCCACGGCGCGCACGGCGATGGCCCACCGCGAGGGGGACCTGACGGCATACAGTCTCGGCATGGTCGATGACGCGCAGCGGACGACATACGTGCTGGTGGACGGGGAGAACATCGACGCCACCCTCGGCACCTCGATCCTGTCGCGCCGACCGCAGCCGGACGAGCGTCCGCGCTGGGACCGGCTGCGCAACTTCGCCGAGCAGGAGTGGGACCAGCCGGTCAAGGGCCTGTTCTTCCTCGCCGCGAACGGTGACCTGCCGATGGGGTTCATCCAGGCGCTGCTCGCGATGGACTACCGCCCCGTGCCGCTGTCGGGTCGGCCGCACGAGAAGGTCGTCGACATCGCCATCCAGCGCACCATCGACGCGCTCGCCGACCGCCCGGCCGACGTCATGCTCGTCAGCCACGACAGTGACTTCGTGCCGCAGCTCGGCAAGCTCTGCGACGGCCGCAAGGTCGGACTGGTCGGTTTCCTGGAGTTCCGCAGCAAGGCGTTCGTCGAGCTCGAGTCACGGGGCCTGGAGTTCTTCGACCTCGAGTACGACGTCGACGCCTTCACCGCGCGCCTGCCGCGCGTGCGCATCATCCCGATCGACGAGTTCGACCCGGCCGACTTCCTCTGAGGCCCCCCGCTCAGGAGGTATGGCGCGCGGCGAACGCCTCGTGCAGCCCCCGCACCTCGTCCTCGAGCTCGGGCGCCGGTCCGGCGACGACGACTGCGGGGGCGACGTCCTGCACGGCCAGGGGTGCGACCGGACCCGGCGGAACCCCCCACCCGCGTTGCCAGCCGACGAGCTGGGCGGTCGAGGCGGCATACACGATGCGGCCCAGGCCGACCCACGCGTGCGCGGCCGAGCACATGGGGCAGTGCTCGCCCGAGGTGTAGACGGTGGCGACGGCGCGCTCCTCGGCGGTGAGCGCCGTTGCGGCGAGCCGGGCCAGCTCGAGCTCGGGGTGCCGGGTGTCGTCGCCGGTGGAGTGCTCGCGGTTGCGGTCCTCGCCGACGACGTGGCCCTCAGCGGTGACCAGAACCGAACCGAAGGGACCGTCCCCGGCGTCGAGGGCCTCGCGGGCCAGCTCGACGCAGCGGCGCAGGTGGACCAGGTCGTCCGCGGAGACGTCGGTGCTCAGGGTCATGGGGTCGTCAGAGGCGACCGGTGACGACCCAGGCGCAGGCGCGCTGCACGGCGTCCCACGGGTCGGTGCCGAGCTCGGTCGTGAAGCGCTGCCGGTGGGCCTGGGGGTCGGTGAAGACCGCTGTCCACGCGTGGCCGCGGGCGCCGATGCTGATGGTCGCGCGGCGCAGCAGGGTGCAGGAGGCGATCTCGACTGTCATGGCGCCACTGGTGCCGAGCTCGCGGCGGATGGTGAACGCGTGGCCGTCGACGAGGTCCGTGCAGCGGGCGGCCTCGGCGGCGCGGGACCGGGCCCGGTCGTACTCAGCCCGGGTGACATTGCCGAAGGAAAGGGCCAGGGCGGACCGGGCGGCGGTGGGGCCGCCCACGGTGCGGGCGTGACCGGCGTCCTCCCGGGCGGCCTCGCAGCCCATCCAGGTGCGGGTGACGTCAGCGGCGAGCTGCTCCCGCATGCTCGGCGCAGCATGGGCGACGTACCAGGCGTTGTCGTAGATGCGTTCGATGACGGTCATGACCAGTCCTCCTCCACCGTGACGATGGCCTTCGTAGGGTGTCGAGGTCAGGGTGTGACGCTCGTTCCGACAAGGTCAATCATCGTCGGGGGGCCACGATGACACCTCCGTCGGGGGACGGCGGACGTTCTCCACCATGCGGCGTAGTCGTGGGCCCGACCTTGGTCGACTTGCCCGCGATCGCGTTCGACCACGGGGATCTCGGTCTCCGTCGAAAGGATGCCCATCCACCCGGACGCTCACAGGCAAGACCCTGAAGGTGGACGGGGCTCTCCGGTGCTCGGCCACGATGTCAGGCCCGACGGACGACCCGTTGCCCAAACCGGTCTGGCGCTGGCGCCGGACACCGGGTGAGCGCATAGTGAAGGGGACGGCGGGGCAGGCCCGTCGCTCAGCCGTTCTGGAGGCGCCATGAAGGCCGTCCCGTCAGCCGTCACCCTCCCCGTCACCCTCCCCGACATCGTGCCGGTGCTCTCCTCGGGAAAGCACCGCAACCCCCGCAAGGGCGCGTGCTTCATGGAGATGGCCTCCTACCTCGCGGGTGAGCGCTGGAGCGACCACCCCTCGTGCACCCACCCCCTCCTCGCCTCGATGGCCCGCCTCGTCAACGACTCGCTGCCCGACGCCGACCGGCCGCGCATCCTCGGCCTGATCCCCGACGTCGTGGGCATCACCGGGACGGCCCTCGAGCTGGACGTCGCGATCGCCGTCCGCTCCGCTGCGGCCGCTCTCCCGGTGGCACCAGCCGCCCGCCAGAACGCCCTTGCCGTCGGGCTCCTCACCTGCCGCAGGCTCGCCTCCGAGCTGCCGAACGACCCCGGCGGCCGACCTGGCCGGCACGATGACCTGGTCGCGCTGTGCGACACCGCCCTCGAGACCACGCCGGACGCCCATCGGTGGGCGCTGCGCTTCGGCAAGGACGGTCAGGTCAGCGAGCGGACCTTCCGGCGACAGACCGCCCCGCACCTGGTCGCCTACGCCGTGGAAGGCATCGCCGTCGCGTGTGTCGACGACGTCGCGTCCCGCCTGGTGGCCCTGCTGTCCACGGCGATCCACGACACCGCTCGCCGTGCTGAGCGACTGTCCGGGCCCGCGGCGCCGCAGATACCGTCGCGACCCGTCCGCCTCGAGCGCGTCCGAGCCCTGGTCCGCTGACGGCTGCGGCACGGCCAGCCGGAGTGCCTACTCAGCGGGGCGGACGGCGCAGCAGGGCGGGGAGGTATGCCGCACCCGGCGCGTCCTCGGAGTCGGCGGCCTTGTCTGCGGGGTTGGAGATGCCGCACTGCTTGAGCGACAGGCAGCCACACCCGATGCAGGAGTCGAGCTTGTCGCGCAACGCTTCGAGGGCCCCGAGCTGTTCGTCGAGGCGGGTGCGCCAGTGACCTGAGATGCGGTGCCAGTCGGCCTTGGTGGGGGTGCGGTTCGACGGCAGGCCGGCGAGCTCGGTGCGGATCTCCTCGAGGGACAGGCCGACGTTGCTCGCCGCCCGGATGAACGCGAGCCGCCGCAGCACGCTGCGGGCATAGCGGCGCTGGCCACCAGTGGTGCGGGTGGCATCGAGGAGGCCCTGCTTCTCGTAGTACCTCAGGGCCGAGGCCGCGAACCCGCTGCGCTCGGCCACCTGCGACACCGTCAGGGCGTCGGTCGGCTCCATGAGGACCCCCTTGGTTGAAGTGGACTTCAACTCCGAGTCTCGCCCAGCTCAGGTGGAGGGGCAAGAGGAATAGGCGCACCGCCGTTGACCGTTGTCAGGGTTCGTGACGCCAACCACGACGAAGAGCAGTGTCGGCCTGAGCAGCGAGCGCGGCCCCGTGCTGCTCGCGGTGATGATGTGCACGGCGTTGGTGGCGATCGACGCCACGATCCTCGCCGCGGCGGTGCCCGCGGTGGTCAGCGACCTCGGTGGGTTCTCGCAGTTCCCGTGGCTGTTCTCGATCTACCTGCTCGCCCAGGCGGTGTCGGTCCCGATCTACGGCAAGCTCGCCGACGGCATCGGGCGCAAGCCGGTGATGCTCGTGGGCATCGCGCTCTTCCTGCTCGGATCGATCCTGTGTGGCGTCGCGTGGTCGATGCCCTTGCTCATCGCCGCCCGGGTCATCCAGGGTCTGGGCGCCGGCGCAGTCCTGCCGATGTCGATCACCATCATCGGCGATATCTACTCGGTCGAGGAGCGGGCCCGCGTCCAGGGCTTCATCGCCAGCGTGTGGGGCGTCGCCTCCATCGTCGGCCCCACCCTGGGCGGGGTGTTCTCGGAGTACGTCTCGTGGCGCTGGATCTTCTTCGTCAACCTGCCGATCGGGGCGCTGGCCACGGTGCTGTTGCTGCGCGGGTTCCACGAGGACATCAAGCGCGTCCGCCACGCCATCGACTGGGCCGGTGCGACCCTGCTGACCACCGGGGTCTCCCTGCTCATCCTCGCCCTGCTCGAGGGGGGCCGTTCGTGGGGCTGGCGCTCCCCTGCGGGGGTCGGGATCGTCGTGGTCGCCCTGGTGCTGCTGGTCGGGTTCGTCCTGGTCGAGCGCCGGGCTGCCGAGCCGATCCTGCCGCTCTGGGTCTTCACCCGCCGGGTCCTCGTCGGCGCCAACGCCGCCTCGCTCGTCATCGGTGCAGTGCTCATCGGGCTGACGTCCTACATCCCGACCTTCGCCCAGGGCGTGCTCGGGTATGGCGCGCTCCTGTCAGGTCTTGCCCTCGGCGCGATGACGATCGGCTGGCCGATCGCCGCCGCCAGCGCGGGACGCATCTACATGCGGTTCGGGTTCCGCAACACCTCGATCCTCGGTGTCGCGTTCGTGGTGCTGGGCAGTGCCCTGCTGCTGCTCGTCGACGAGCGGACCAGCCTCTGGGCCATCGCCGCCTACACGTTCGTCGTGGGCGTTGGCCTCGGCTATGCCTCGGTGCCCACGCTCGTGGCTGTGCAGTCGTCGGTCAACTGGGACCGCCGTGGGGTCGTCACCGCCACCAACCTGTTTGCCCGCTCGCTCGGCAGCGCCGTCGGGGTCGCCGTCTTCGGGGCCATTGCCAACGCGAGGCTGTCCCGGGACTTCCGGACTCCTCCGGCCGGCGCGACGGGCACCGTGCCCAGGACGGCGGACGACGCCGCGGTCGTCCTCGGTGACCAGTCCGGCGTGACCTCGGTGGTGCGCGACTTCGTCCGTGCCTCGCTGACCAGCGCGACCCACCAGGTCTTCATCGGGGTGGTCGTCCTCGCCGTGTCGATGATCGTCGCCGTCCTCGTGATGCCCCGGCGCACCCAGCCCCTCGTCTTCGACTGATGCCGAGTGCGGTCCGCTCGACCCGGGCGCCGCGCGCCCGAGCGACCTACGATCGTGGCCATGACTCCTGCCGAGCTGCTCGTCGACGGCTTCACCCGGATCCGCGAGGGCGTGCACGCCGCCGTCGAAGGCCTGGGCCCCGACCGGCTGTCGCAGCAGCCAGCCAAGGGGTCCAACTCGATCGGCTGGCTCGTGTGGCACCTCGCCCGGGTGCAGGACGACCACGTCGCCGAGGTCGCGGGCCTGGACCAGGTGTGGACGTCGGGACCGTGGCGCGAGCACTTCGGGCTGCCGTTCGACCCGGCCGAGACCGGATACGGCGCGACGTCCGAGGAGGTCGCGCTGGTCCGCGACCTTTCAGCCGACCAGCTGACCGGCTACCTCGACGCGGTGCACGAGCAGACGGTCGCCTGGGTGAAGGGCCTGGCCCCGGAGGACCTCGACCGCGTCGTCGACGAGCGTTGGGACCCGCCGGTCACCCTCGGCGCACGCCTGGTGAGCGTCGTCAACGACGACCAGCAGCACGTCGGCCAGGCGGCCTACGTACGCGGCCTGCTCACCTGACGGGGATCGTCGCCCGACGTGGGGTGTCCGCCGGACGACTCACCTGACAGGTCCGCTCACCGGTAGCGGCGGGCCAGCTCGACGGCCCGGTGGACGTACTCGCCTCCGAACAGCACCGCGTGCACCATCAACGGGTGCAGCTGGTGCAGTGCGACCCGCTGCTGCCACTGTGCATCCAGACGGTGCTGAGCGAGGTAGCCGCCGATCACGAAGTCCCAGTGGGGGCAGCCGAACAGCGCCAGCATCGCCAGGTCGGTCTCCCGGTGCCCGCCGTGGGCCGCGGGGTCGATGAGCACCGCGCCGTCGCCGGTCCAGGCGATGTTGCCGGCCCACAGGTCGCCGTGGATCCGGGCCGGCAGCGAGCCGTCGTCGAGCTCTCCGCGCGCCAGCCGTCGTGCCACGGCCTCGAACACGGCGACGTCAGTGCGGTGCCACAGGCCCCGGTCGCGCCCCAGCGGCAGCATCGCGAGGATCCGCTGTTCCGCCCAGAACTCGCCCCAGGTCGGCGACGGCCGCAACGGCAGGGGAAGCAGCTCGGTCGCCGGGCCCAGGAAACCGTCGCCCGTCCACCCCGCCGGCGCACTGCCGAACGCCGGGGCGCCCGCGTCATGGGTCCGGGCCAGTCGGGCCCCGAACTCCTCTGCCATCGCGGGGTCGGGGTTGACGAACGACAACCGCCGCAGGTCGAGGTGGTCCTGCCCGACCTCCACGACCTCCACCACGGGCACCCCACCGGGAGCGTCGGCCAGCCACGCCAGGCCCGCCGCCTCCCACCGGAAGTAGCCGTCGGGCGCGGAGGCGCTGCCCTTGCGAAAGACCGGATCGGCGCTCACCGCTCCATCTTCGCCGACGAAGCCCCCGGAAGGCGCGTCCCCGGCAGCAGAACCTCCAGCTGGCATGGTGGCGTCCCAGATCCTCTGGAGAGGTCCGTTCCTCCCGTTCCTCCCGTTCCGAGGCGATGTGAGCTAGTCTGCAGGGCACCTGAAGCAACCGGGTCTGGCCGATCGGCCGTCCGGTTGCTCTTTTGTTGCCCTGAAGGGGTGCAGATGAAAGGTCCACACCGCGCCTGCAGCTACGGCGCCTCCCGTCGCTCGACCCACCCGGCCGGGCCGACCAACCTCGCGTCCTGGTGCGGCCCACACCTGCCCGCCGCCACAGAGATGCACGTCGGCGCCCCCCGAGGCGGTCGCGCAGGCAAGAGCAACGTCCGACCCGCAGGGCTCACGACGTCCGACGCCAGCACCCTGCTCCTGTACGTCATGGACATCTACGACCCGTGGTCGTACGCGTACCTGCCGTCGGTGAGCGCGGTGCTCCGGGCTGCCTGTCCCCTTGTCGACGTGGAGGTCGTGCACTCGAACCGGTACTCGGCTCAGCCCGCCAGTGTGCTCGCAGCCAGTGTCACCGAGGTCCGCCTGCGCAGCGACGCCGAGTTCGGCCTGGCCTTCCTCTCCGCCCTGGAGTCGGGCGTGCTGGCCGTGGACGTCGAAGCCGCAGCGGCGGGCATGATCGCGCTGCTGGCCAGCGGTGACCTGCCGGTCTCGACGGTGCTCGGCGCCGTGCAGCACGAGTTCTTCGTCAACGGTCAACCGCTGGAGGCACCGGGCGTGCTCGGGCGGGTGGCGGCCCGGCTCGGCCTCGACGCCCCGGCGGTCGAGGTGTTCGCCAGGTCCGCGCGTGCCCGCGAGCTCGCGCGCGAGGACTTCGCCGTGGCCGAGGAGCTCGACATCGACGGTGGTCCACTGCTGCTCGCCAGCCGGGGGGACCGGTTGTTCGAGTT
This sequence comes from Pedococcus sp., assembly GCA_039916625.1. GTDB lineage: Bacteria > Actinomycetota > Actinomycetes > Actinomycetales > Dermatophilaceae > Pedococcus. The sequence goes on along the minus strand of JBDSKZ010000057.1, from coordinate 20,930 downwards.
CGACGGACTCGGCGCCACGGGCGAGCGGCTCGTCGACCAGTTCCGCACCGTCCTGGCCAAGCCGTAGACGCCGTGGTCGGCACGGCCGTCCGAGCCGCCAGGCCATAGGGTCGGTGCATGGCTCGTCCCCACGCTGCTTCCCTCGTCGAGGACGCCTGGCACCGCCGGGTGGACGCCGTGCTGCGCCGCCGCGGGTGGGGCACTCGCGTGGTCAGCCACACCGGGTACGGGTCGCAGGAGTTCGTGCGCGTCCTGGGTCGGGTGCTGCTCACCCGCCGCCCCGAGGTGAACCCGCGCGCCGACGCCGGCGCGAAGTCGGCCGAGCTGCGCTCCGCCGAGGACGAGCGGCGCGGGTGGCGGGCGTTCATCACCGCGCCGGCGATGAACGTGCCGGTCACCGTCACCCTCGGCGACCGGGTCGTCGAGACCGCCAGCGACCGTAGCGGCTACCTCGACGTCCGCATCCCCGACCACGGGCTGTCCCCGGGCTGGCACGAGGTCACCCTCGCGGCGGTCGGCGCCGAGAGCATCCGCGCCTCGGTCATCGTCGTCGGGTCCGACCAGACCCTCGGACTGCTCTCCGACATCGACGACACGGTGATCTCCACCTCGCTGCCGCGCCCCATGATCGCGGCCTGGAACACCTTCGTGAAGAGCGAGAACGCCCGCCACGTGGTCCCCGGCATGGCGACCATGTACCGCGCGCTGCTCGAGCAGCACCCGGGCGCCCCGATGGTCTACGTGTCGACCGGTGCCTGGAACACTGCGCCCACCCTGACCCGGTTCCTGCGGCGGCACGGCTACCCCGCCGGGCCGCTGCTGCTCACCGACTGGGGTCCGACGAACACCGGTTGGTTCCGGTCCGGGCAGGACCACAAGATGTCGTGCCTGCACCGCCTCGCGAACGAGTTCCCGCAGATCCGGTGGGTGCTCATCGGCGACGACGGCCAGCACGACCCGAGGATCTACGGCGAGTTCGCCGACCAGCGCCCGGACCGGGTGGCCGCGGTCGCGATCCGCGAGCTCACCCCGAGCGAGCAGGTGCTCTCGCACGGCATCCCGGTCTCGCTCGAGGAGTTCGAGCCGCTGCGCAAGCGCCAGGAGGTGCCGGTCTGCCGCTCCGGGGACGGGTACGGCCTGCGCCCGCAGCTCGAGCACGTGCTCGACGCGCTCGCCAAGGCGGACGAGTCCGTCAGCGAGCCGTGAGGTCGAGGTGCGGCTGTTCTGCGCAGGCGGGCTCGCGCTGGGCCAGGCCCACCGCGGTCACCAGTGCCCCGAGGGCGACCAGGCCGGCGCTGACGAGCATCGCCGCCCGATAGGCGGGGGCGAGCAGGGTGGGATCGGCGTAGGCCGCACCGCCGAGCCCCACGAGCGGGGGCAGGGCCGCGACGGCAATCAGACCTGCGGTGCGTGACACCGCGTTGTTGACGCCACTGGCCGTCCCCGCGAGCTCGTCCGGGGCGGCTGCGAGGACCGTGCCGGTCAGCGGTGCGACAGTCATCGACAGGCCCAGCCCCACGAGCGACATGCCCGGCAGGACGTGCAGCAGGAACGTCGGATCGCGGGGGACGAACGCCAGCAGGACGAACCCGGTCGCGGCCACGAGGGTCCCGCCGACCATGTAGCGCCGTGGACCGTGACGGGTCGCGAGGTCGCCGAACCGGCTGGCCAGCAGGAGCATCGCCACGCTGAGCGGCAGGGTCGAGGTGCCGGCGCCGAGCGCCGACCAGCCGGCCACGACCTGGAGGAAGAGCACGACGAACAGCAGCGCTGACGACAAGCCGGCGTAGACCAGCAGGGTGACGAGGTTGATGGCCGTGAACACGCGGTCGGCGAACAGCCTGGTGGGGACCAGCGGGTGCTTCGACCCCCGCTCGGCGAAGGCGAAGGTGACCAGCGCGCCCACGCCGACGACCCCGGCACCGAACGAGACCAGGCCCGGCTGCTCGGGCGCGACGGTCAGCGCGTAGGTGACGCCGGCCAAGCCCACGACCGCGAGGAACACACCGCGCACGTCGAACCGGTGGCTGTCGCCCTGGTTGCGCGACTCCGGGACGAACCGCAGGCTGAACACCACCACGACCACGCACAGGGGCACGTTGAGCCAGAACGCCCAGCGCCAGTCGAGGTCGACGAGGTAGCCGCCGACCACCGGTCCGGACGCAGAGGCCACCCCGAGCAGGCCGGTCCACGACCCGATCGCGGCCATCCGGTCCTCGCGCCGGAACGACGCCTGCAGGATCGCCAGGCTGCCCGGCACCAGCAGTGCTGCCCCGACGCCCTGGATGCCCCGCGCCACGATCAGCAGCTGCACCGTGGGGGCGACGGCGCACCCGATGCTCGCCAGACCGAAGGCACCCACACCGACGGCATACACGCGCCGCCGACCGAACCGGTCGCCCAGCGAGCCGCCGAGCAGGATGAGGGCGGCCAGGCTCAGGGCGTAGGCGTTCACGACCCACTGCAGGTCGGCGAGGTCGGCCCCGAGCTCCCGGCCGATGGTGGGCAGGGCGACGTTGACGACCGTGCCGTCGAGCAGGGCGATCCCGCTGCCGAGGATGGTCGTCGCGAGCACGAGGCGACCGCGGCGGGTGCCCATGTGCAGCAGCTCGCCGGTGCGGCCTTCGGGCTGGCTGTCGGGTCGAGCCGCGCCGGTCATCGCGCCATCATCGGGACATCGTCGCACCGGCTGGGACAGAATGGTCGCGTGCCGGAGCTGCCCGAGGTCCAGGCGCTCGTCGACTTCCTCGCCGAGCGGGCCGTCGGGCTGGCCGTGACCAGTGTCGAGCTGGGGTCGTTCTCGGTGCTCAAGACGTTCGACCCGCCGCCGCAGGCGCTGTCCGGGGTGCCCGTCGATGCGGTAAGGCGGCACGGGAAGTTCGTCGACCTCGACTGCGACGGGGTGCACCTGATCTTCCACCTCGCCCGTGCCGGGTGGCTGCGCTGGTCCGACGCCTCGCCCAACACGGTGCTGCGCCCCGGCAAGTCGCCGATCGCGTTGCGCACCAAGCTTTCCGACGGTTCGGGCTTCGACCTCACCGAGGCGGGCACGAAGAAGCGCCTCGCTGCATACCTCGTGCGCGACCCCCACGACGTGCCCGGCATCGCGTCCCTGGGCCCCGACCCGTTGGCGGAGGACTTCACGCGGGCGGTGTTCGGGTCGCTGCTCGAGGGGAGGCGCTCGCAGGTCAAGGGCCTGCTGCGCGACCAGGGCTGGGTCGCCGGCATCGGCAACGCCTACTCCGACGAGATCCTTCACGTCGCGAAGATGTCACCGTTCGCGCTCGCGTCCAGCCTCGACGAGGAGGCCGTCGACCGCCTGTATGTCGCGCTGCGCGACACGCTCGCCAGTGCGGTCGCGCATGCGTCGGGCAAACCGGCGAAGGAGCTCAAGGACGCCAAGCGCGCGGGTATGCGCGTGCACGGTCGGACGGGTCAGGAGTGCCCGGCGTGTGGCGACGAGGTGCGCGAGGTGTCGTTCGCGGACTCGTCGTTGCAGTACTGCGCCACCTGCCAGACCGGCGGCAAGCCCCTCGCCGACCGCCGGATGTCCCGCCTGCTCAAGTAGTCACCCTTGTCGCGGCGGGCGCGGCCGGTGCGGTCGGCGGGGCCGCGCGTTCACGTGGTCGGGGCACTGGGTGCGGAGTCTGCCAGCGCCTGGTGGAGCTGTGCCCGCGCCGACCAGTGCATCCGAGCGGCGGCCTCCTCGCGGGTGAGTCCCGCGACGTCCGTGAGCCAGACCAGTGCCTCGATGCCGACAGCGCTGCGGACGGACAGGGCGAGCCGGTGGATCTCGGCCTCGGAGAGCTGCGGCCGAAGGGGGGTGAGGGCCTCCTCGAACCACGTGATGGCCCGACCCTGACGCAGTGGCAGCGCTTCGTGCGAGGTGTCAGGGTCCAGGGAGAGCCGCAGCATGGTCCGCTGCTGGTTCTCGGTGCCGATGACCATCTTCACGAAGGCGTCGACGGCTCCCAGCAGCCGCGCCTCAGGGTCTTCACCGGCGTCGTCCGGGACCATGGTGCTCGCGCCGATCTCGGGATGCGCAGCGATGAGCAGGGCCTTCTGCGTGGGGAAGTAGCGGTAGGCGGTGGTGCGCGACACCGACGCGGCCTCCGCGGCTGCCTCGACGGTCGGCGCCGCTCCGCCCTGGGTGACGAGGTCCCGTGCGGCCGTCACCAGCGCGTCACGGGTTCGCTGCTTCTGACGCGTCCGGCCCGTGCGTTCGTAGTTCGTTGACACAGGCTTCACGGTACCCTAATGTCGTTATGGGACTTGAGTGCCATAACGAGGAAGAAGAGCGCCATGGTGACGTTGGAGACGACCGTGCGGGCGGCCGGAACGGGAGAGCGTCGCTGGTTCTGCGGCGGAGGGGTGCACACCTGGTTGGCCACCGAGCGCGAGACGGGGGGCGCGTACGTGCTGTTCGAGGACGCGCTGGATGAGGGCAAGGTGACCCCGCTGCACCTTCACCCCCATGCGGACGAGACGTTCTACATGCTCGAAGGCGAGGTGCGGCTGCATATCGCCGGCGACGAGCAGACCCTGGCTGAGGGTGGTATCGCGATCATCCCGCGCGGGGTGCCCCATGCCTTCATGGTGAGGACGCCGACGGCGCGGATGCTCTGTCTCCAGACGCCGGGTGGCGGGGAGGGCTTCTACCGGCAGGCGAGCGACGTGGCGGGTGCCGGGGAGCCGCCGCAGCCCGACTTCGGGCGGGTCCGCGAGGCTGCCGCGGCCACGGGGACGATCGAGATCCTGGGGCCCCCGCCGTTCTGATGGGTGGGAGCTCGAGGAGGGAACAGCATGGTGTCGCTCCCGAGGGGAAGAGCTGCACGGTCCCGGTGGTTGGATCAGGACATGCGCATCTTCTTCACCGGCGGCAGCGGCAAGGCCGGCAGACACGTCGCCGCCTACTTGGCTGAACAGGGTCACCAGGTCACCAACGCCGACCTCGTCCCGTTGGGGCACCCGGCCGTGGCCGACCTGAGGGTGGACCTCACCGACATCGGCCAGACCTACTCGGCGTTGGCAGGGCTGGCGAGGATGGAGGAGCTGGAGCTGGCGGAGAGACCCTCCTACGACGCCGTCGTCCACTTCGCCGCTGTGCCGGCGATCCTGCTCGCGTCCGACGCGAGCACCTACGCGACGAACGTGCTCAGCACCTACAACGTGCTCGAGGCCGCAACCCGGCTGGGCGTCCGGAAGATCGTCTTCGCCTCCTCGGAGACGACGTACGGGATCTGCTTCGCCCAGGGCGAGCGGCGACCGCTGTACCTGCCGGTGGACGAGGACCACCCGACGGTCCCCGAGGACTCCTATGCGATGTCCAAGGTGGCCAATGAGGTGACCGCGCGTTCCTTCCAGGCCCGCACCGGTGCCGATGTCTACGGCCTGCGGATCAACAACGTCATCGAGCCGCACGAGTACGCCGAGGTGTTCCCGGACTTCCTCGCCGACCCCTCCTTGCGGCGCCGCAACGTCTTCGCCTATATCGACACCCGTGACCTCGGCCAGCTCGTGCAGCGCTGCCTGGACGTCGACGGGCTGGGCTACCAGGTCTTCAACGTCGCCAACGCGGACATGTCCGTCGCGGCGACGACCCAGGAGGTCCGCGACCGCTTCTACGAAGGGGTGGAGCAGCGACGGCAGCTGGGCCGTGACGAGACGTTCTACTCCATCGACAAGGCCCGCGAGCTCCTCGGCTACGCCCCGCAGCACTCCTGGCGCGACGTCCTGCCGGACCCTGGGGCGCCAGCCTCCTGACGAGCCCGCCCCCCACTCGCTTCGCCGCCGACCTCGACCCGGTGGGTGGGACCTTTGGCACTGTCCCGGCGAGGCGGCGGGGTGCTCCGATGGGGGCGGACATCCATCACCCCCTCGAGATCGTCGTGCCCGCCTCAGCCGTGCCTCTTCTGGTGCTCGGCGACGCGCTCGACAACCCCACGGAGCCCGCATGCTTTCCACCAAGTCCGCCCAGGTCGTCAAGGCCACGCTGCCCATCATCGGCGCCGCCATCGGCGACATCACCCCGGTCTTCTACCAGCGGATGTTCGCGGCGCATCCCGAGCTCGAACGCGACCTGTTCAACCGGGGCAACCAGGCCCAGGGCGACCAGCAGAGCGCGCTCGCCGGGGCGATCGCCGCCTACGCCACCCTGCTCGTCGCCGAGGACGGACGGGATCCCCTCGAGGTGCTGGCACGCATCGCGCACAAGCACGCCTCGCTCGGCATCACCGAGGACCAGTACCCGATCGTCCACGAGCACCTGTTCGCCGCGATCGTCGAGGTGCTGGGTGACGCGGTCACCCCAGAGGTCGCCTCCGCCTGGGACGAGGTCTACTGGCACATGGCCAAGGCCCTGGTCACGATCGAGAGAGGCCTGTACGCAGAGACGGACGTGGCGTACGGCGACGTGTGGCGCACCCTGGTCCTGCGCCGTCGTCTGCAGGAGTCCCCCGACACGGTCTCCTTCGTGCTGGGCACGCCCGACGGCAGCGCGCTCCCGGCGGCGAGTCCGGGCCAGTACGTATCGGTCCAGGTGGCCCTGCCCGACGGGGCCCGTCAGATCCGCCAGTACAGCCTCACCCACACCCAGGTGGCCAGCGAGTGGGGGATCTCGGTCAAGGCCCTCCCGGCCATGGTCAGCGACGACGGCGCGATCATGCCTGCCGGTGAGGTGTCGAACTTCTTGCACCAGAGTCTCTTCGAGGGAGACGAGATCAGGGTGTCGGCGCCCTTCGGCGAGCTGGTCCTGCAGGACTCCGAGGCACCACTGGTCCTGATCTCCGCCGGGATCGGCATCACCCCGATGATCGGCATCCTGCACTACCTGGCCGGTACCGACTCGACGCGCGAGGTGCTGGTGCTGCACGCCGACCGTTCGCCGGCCCGGCACGCCCACCGCCAGGAGCTCAAGGAGCTCGTGGGGGCGCTGCCCACCGCGACCCTGCACCGGTGGTACGAGGACCTCGGCGTGCGGCCGAGCCGCGATGCCCTGCAGGTGGGCCGGGTCGACCTCGGGACCGTGCAGATCCCGGCCGAGGCCAAGGTCTATCTGTGCGGTCCGCTGCCCTTCATGGAGTCCGTGCGTCACAGCCTGGTCGAGCAGGACGTTCCCGAGACGGACATCCACTACGAGGTCTTCGGGCCGGACAAGTGGCTGGCCTCGGCCTGAGCGCCGGGTCAGGAGTAGGTCGGACGGTCCGGGTGCTCGGGGTCAGCGGTGTCGGGGGCCCCTGGCTGGTGAGCCGCAGCGGTGGCGTCCTCCTCGCCGTACAGGAGCTGGTCCCGGTCGGTGATGATCGACAACGGGGCGCCGCTGGCCTGGGCCAGCTGCTCACCGAGGCGGTCGTAGGAGGTGGGCGGCAGCTGGACGCCACCAGCCTCGAGGCGGTCGCGCAGGTGCGAGGCGAGGTCTGACGGCGACGCTTCGGCTGCCGACTCGCCGAGGCCGACGACGGTGCTGACGTAGTGGTCGAGCTGTTCGGGGGTCAGCGACTCCACGAAGGGCGTGCTCAGGGTGATCGTGAGACCACGGTCCGGGATGTGGCCGACAGGCACCTGTTCAGTCATGTCCCCGACCCTAACCGCGGCCGGCCCGGTATGCCTCGGCGAGGGGCCGCCCGCGGTGGCAGGATGGCCGACATGAACCTCCCCCAGGTGTCTGTGTCCGAGGTCGCGGACGACGCCGTCCTCGTGGATGTCCGAGAGCAGGACGAGTGGGATGCCGGGCACGCCCCCGGCGCCATCCACATCCCGCTGGGTGACCTCCCGTCGCGGCTCGACGACCTGCCGGACACCGACGCCGGGACGCTCGCGGTGGTCTGCCGCAGCGGCGGCCGGTCGGCGCGCGCGGTGCAGTGGTTGTCTCAGCAGGGTTTCGACGTGGCCAACCTCGACGGTGGCATGAAGGCGTGGCAGGCCGCGGGCAAGCCGCTCGCCGCCGACTCGTCCTCACCGTCGGTGAGGTAGCCGGCGATGGCCTGGTTCGGTCGGCGCAAGGACGCGGAGTCCGAGTCCGCGTCCGCGTCTGAGCCCGTCGAGGAGCCGGAGCTGGCCTCGGCCGGTGACCAGCTCATCGACGACGGCGAGTCGCTGCGGCCCGTGGTCAAGAGGATCGGGGGCGACGAGCAGGCCAGGATCGACGCGGCGCTCGGGGCGCTGGAGGCCGAGGGCGTGGACATCGCAGACCTCGACTCCCTCAGTGCCGGACTCGATGCCGCCTACGTCGCCTGGGCGGCCGGGGTCGAGGCAGACCGGCCCGACCACGCCGCCATCGTGGAGCGCTATGCCATCGGCATCGGCGCCCACCTCGAACGAACCACCGACCTCGACTGGCAGGTGGTGACCGACGTGTTCGGTACCGACCTGTCGCTGACCGAAGGCTTCAAGGGGTCGTTCGTCGTCGTGCCGCACAACCTCGTGGCCGGTCGCTGGATGCGCGGCGAGACCGGCTGGATCCCCGCGGTCGTCGGCCACATCGTGCGGCGCCGCACCCGCCGCTGAGGTCGCGCACCACCGATCAGCGTGGCCGGTCAGCGTGACCGATCGGCGTCGTCCGGTGAGGCATCGAGGGGGCGATGTGCTTTTCTCTGTGAGTATTGCGTCCAACCTAGAAATCTGGATACGACACGATCCACGCACGACACGATCGGCGCGTATCCGCACATCTGCGGATATCGCTAGAGAGGCCCATACGCTGCGATCGTGGACCCGATCCGTAACCCCTATGCCCCCGGCGCCGGCCAACGCCCGCCCGAGCTCGCTGGGCGCGACGAGCAGCTCCAGGCCTTTGACATCGTGCTCGAACGGATCGCCCGAGGTCGCCCAGAGCGGTCCATCGTGCTCACCGGACTGCGCGGTGTCGGCAAGACCGTCCTGCTCAACGCCCTGCGCTCGGCGGCGGTCCGCGCCCACTGGGGGACCGGCAAGCTCGAGGCGCGCCCCGACCAGGGACTGCGTCGACCGTTGTCGGCCGCCCTGCACGTCGCGGTCCGCGAGCTCGGCCACCCGCAGGGTGACGATGTCGACCACGTGCTCGGGGTCATCAAGGCGTTCGCCCAGCGCGACAGCGCCCCCGGCGCCAAGCTGCGCGAGAAGTGGAACCCCGGCATCGACGCGCCCGCCGTGAGTGGCCGCGCCGACTCGGGCGACATCGAGATCGACCTCGTCGAGCTGCTCACCGACGTGGGCGGGCTCGCAGCCGACGTCGGCAAGGGCGTCGCGATCTTCGTCGACGAGATGCAGGACCTGTCTCCCGAGGACGTCTCGGCCGTGTGCGCCGCCTGCCACGAGATCTCGCAGTCGGGGCTGCCCGTCATCGTCGTCGGCGCCGGCCTCCCACACCTCCCGGCCGTGCTGTCGGCGTCGAAGTCCTACTCCGAGAGGCTCTTCCGCTACCAACGGATCGACCGCCTCGACCGCAGCGCCGCCGACCTGGCCCTCGTCGCACCGGCCGAGGACGAGGGCGCCGACTTCACGCCGGAGGCCTTGGAGGCGATGTATGCCGCGACCGCCGGCTACCCGTACTTCGTCCAGGCCTACGGCAAGGTCGCCTGGGACGTCGCGCCACGGACTCCCATCACCGCCAGCGACATCAGGGTCGCCGCCCCGGAGGCAGAGGCGGAGCTCGCGGTCGGCTTCTTCGGGTCGCGGTTCGAGCGGGCCACGCCGGCCGAGCGGGAGTACCTGCGCGCGATGGCCGATGCCGCGCTCACGATGGTCGAGGCTGGTGAGGATGTCGACGAGACCGAGTCGGTGCCGACCTCGGCCGTCGCCACCTTGCTCGATCGCAAGCCGCAGTCGCTGTCGCCCGCCCGTGACGCGCTGCTCAAGAAGGGGCTGATCTACTCGGGCGAGCGCGGCCGGATCGCGTTCACGGTGCCCCACTTCGGCCGCTACCTGCGCGCCACCGGCTGACGACCCGCCGGGTGGACTGTCAGCGGCGAGCGATTTTGAGAAATACTCACGAGTTTGAGACTGCGTGAGACAGATCGACACTTCAGCGGCAGATTCTGAGAAGTCGCGCGCGGACTTTGAGACAAGCCTGGCCGTCTACATCCCCACCTGCCGGTTGATAGCCGTTGCGCCAATCTCGACCGCCAGGTCCCGACCAGCGTTGCCGAGGTAGGCGGCGGACTGCCGGAGCCAGCCCTTTCGCTCCAGATCGGGCTCGCGCTCAGCGGCCTCGTCGAGAGCGATGACAAGGCGATCCGCAATGCTCTCGGGTGTTGGCCAAGCGCCAACCGCACGCCGGGCGTGCCCTGTGGGAGGGCCCACCGAACTGATCCCGCCGGAGGCTCGGCGCTCGATCTTGGAGATGAAGGCTGGATCCTCTCCCTCAAGAGCTCGCAAGGCGGCCTCGACCTGATCGGCATCGACTCCCGATTGCTGAACGATTTCGTCGGGTCGCATGACACGACCGGTTCGCTCGAACACTTCCACGATGGCCGTCAGCACGGGGAGGTCGCGGTTGGTCCAAGTCTCGTCCATGAGCACATTCAGCCAGATGCCGCTGACAGCCGGTCGGAGCACAGTTGCTCAGGCATGCTGAGAGGGTGACAACGAAAGGTGGCGGTTCCCGTGCCGGTCGGTGATTGCCAGCGCGCTTTCGCGGCTGTTGCAGAGGCCGAAGACGTTCTCCTCGGGCCCTCACGGTTGCCGTGGATCGATCAAACGCGGTCACTTCGGCTGCCACCAGCGGCCGGGGCGGCCAGAGGGCCGCTTGAGGCGATCTTCAAGGCGCTCAACGGCGATCCGGGTGCCCAGGCTGCCAAGCGGACGACGCCTCTGACGGCTGACTTCATCGAGGCCAGCACTGGGTCACTGATCGAGATTGACGAGTCGCAGCACTTCACCTCATTCAGAGCCATGTCGCTCGGCCTTTACCCGCCTGATACTCCTTTGGGCTTCAATTAGGACCACTACGTCGCTTTGTTCCGAGACCTGGGCCCGCGCTCAGACCGCTATCGGGCCTCGAAGGCAGCAGTCGGGTTTGGAGCTGGTGGCCGCCAGCGCCAGCGCGCCTACCACGATGCCCTGCGGGACTTGGCGGCTCCAGCTTGTGGGCGTCCGCCGGTTATTCGCGTCGCTGTTCTCGATGACGACGGTGCGGGTGCGTACAAGCGCGAACGTGATCGGATGAGAGAACTCCTCGGGCATGGTGGACAGCCGCGCACGTCCGACGACGGTCCACCCAGCCTCTTGGTGGCGATCGAGGAGTTGAGAGCGCTCCTTCGTGACTTCGACTGCGTCGAGCCCTCTGCGATGTCCGACCACTTCCACGTCCACGCCTATAACGAGTTGGACCTGGCTGGTCGCACCATCATCGACGCGTTCGATCGTGGGCGCCGGCATGCCCATGACGCCGGCGGCCAGTAGCGGCGGTCCTCGGGACGGGGGCCCTGTCGCCCCTTAGGGTTGCGATCAGTGAATACCGGTAATGGGGATCCTCAGTTGGCGGCGGAGCAACGCGCACGCGTGCTCATCGATCGCCAACTTGCTGATGCCGGCTGGTCGGTGCAGGACAAGAAGAACCTCAACCTCTTCGCCTCCGACGGCGTCGCCTGCCGTGAGGCCGTCATGAAGACAGGCCACGGCCGCGCCGACTACCTGCTCTACGTCGACAAGAAGGTCGTCGGTGTCATTGAGGCCAAGCCCGAGGGCACGACTCTCTCGGGCGTTGAGTGGCAGTCGGCGATGTACGCCACCGGTCTCCCGGCCGATGCACAGCTCAGGTCCGTCACCGTCGATGGACGGCTGCCGTTCGTCTTCGAGGCCAGCGGCTCTGAGACTCACTTCACCAATGGCTACGACCCGCAACCCAGGGCTCGCCGCATCTTCAACATCCCCACGCCCGCCACGCTGGCCAAGGTCGTCCGTGACGCCGAGGCCGATCCGGACAACCCGACGTGGCGGGCCAAGGTCCAGCACCTCCCACCTCTCGATGAAGCGCCTCTCCGCCCGGCTCAGATCACTGCGATCACCGGCGTCGAGCAGAGCCTCGCCGATCAGCACTTCGACCGATCCCTCGTCCAGATGGCCACCGGCGCGGGCAAGACATTCACCGCCGTCACCCTCGCCTATCGGCTCCTCAAGCACGGCGGCTTCCGCCGGATCCTCTTCCTCGTCGATCGCAACAACCTGGCCGAGCAGACCATCGGCGAATTCCAGAACTACCGCACGCCCGACGACGGCCGCCGCTTCACCGAGATCTACAACGTCGACAAGCTGACCAGCGCAGGCATGCTCGGATCGTCGGAGGTGGTCGTCTCCACCATCCAGCGGGTCTACTCGGCGCTGCGCGGCAAGGATGTCACCGAAGGCGATGACCCGGGACTCGACGACTACGTCCCTGACAAACCCGTGACGGTGACCTACTCAGCAACCCTTCCGCCAGAGGCGTTCGACCTCGTCATCGTAGATGAGGCCCACCGCTCGATCTACGGCGTCTGGCGCGGCGTGCTGGAGTACTTCGACGCGCACGTCATCGGCTTGACCGCCACTCCCGGGAAGCAGACGTTCGCGTTCTTCCGACAGAACCTCGTCTCCGAGTATACCTACCCCCAGTCCGTCGCTGATCGCGTCAACGTCGATTTCGACCTCTACCGGATCCGCACCGAGATCTCCGAGCGAGGCAGCCAGATCGACGCCGGCACGATCGTCCCGAAAATCGACCGCCGCACCCGCAAGCAACGGTTGGAGGCGATCGAGGAGGACTTCGAGTACACCCACAAGCAACTCGATAGGGCGGTCACCGCCAAGTCCCAGATCCGGCTTGTCCTGGAGACTTTCCGCGACCGCCTCTTCACCGAGATCTTCCCCGGCCGGTCCACTGTCCCCAAGACACTGATCTTTGCCAAGGACGATGCCCACGCCGAGGAGATCGTCACGACGGTCCGTGAGGTCTTCGGCAAGGGCAACGACTTCGCAGCCAAGATCACATATGCCGCGAAGGACCCCAAGGGGCATCTCCAGGCTTTCCGCACCTCTCCGACCCTGCGGGTCGCGGTGACCGTCGACATGATCGCCACCGGCACCGACGTCAAGCCGCTCGAATGCGTGTTGTTCATGCGTGACGTCCGCTCTGCGCAGTACTTCGAGCAGATGAAGGGTCGAGGCGCGCGCACCATCGCCTCGGCCGATTTCCAGTCCGTCACCCCCGATGCCACGGCCAAGACTCGCTTCGTCATCGTCGACGCCGTCGGAGTCACTGAGCACGAGTTCGTCGACCCGCCACTGAACCGCGACAAGGGCATTCCGCTGAAGAAGCTCCTCGACAGGGCTGCCAACCTCACGATCACCGAGGACGAGACGGCGACGCTGGCCTCCCGTCTGGCGAAACTCGAGCTTGAACTCACGCCCGAGGAGCGCACCGAGCTCGACGAGGTTGCGGGAGGATCAGTCCGCGACATCGTCCGGAGCCTGGTCGACGCCGTCGACCCGGACACCCAGGCCAAGGCCCTCGACGGTGTTACCGACCCCGAGCAGACGCGGCGGGACCTTCTCGAGCGTGCCGTCACCCCACTGGCAGCCAACCCCGAGCTGCGCACCCGCATCCTCGAACTTCGCGCCACTCACGACCGGATCGTCGACGAGGTCAACAAGGACGTCCTGCTTGACGCCCATGGCGTCGTCGACCCGAGCCGCGCGAAGTCGGTCGTCGATTCCTGGGCTGAGTACCTGACCGAGCACCGCGACGAGATCACCGCGATCCAGGTCATCACCGAGGCCAAGGTCCGGCGAATCGCCTTTGCGGACATCCAAGAGCTCGCCGACCGCATCTCCCGCCCTCCCCACAACTGGACCCCTGACATCATCTGGAACGCCTACGAAGCGGTCGAGGTCAACCGCGTCCGTCACAGCGAACGCCACACCCTGACAGATCTGGTGTCACTGCTGCGGTTTACCGTCGGTCTTGACTCCGAGCTCGTCCCGTACGCCTCCCGCGTCCAGGAGCGGTATGCCGCGTGGCTGGCTCAGCAGGCACAGTCCGGAACTGACTTCTCGCCCCTCGAAAGGTGGTGGCTTGACCGCATGGTCGACGTGATCGCGTCCTCTGCTGGCATCACCGCCGACGACCTCGACCGTGCCCCCTTCAACGACAGAGGCGGCGTGGACGGCGCTCTCCGCGATCTCGGAGATCGCACCGAAACCCTTCTGGCAGAACTCAACGCGGAGCTCACCGCGTGAAGGTCCATGCCCGTTGGCGTTTGCAGCCCCTGGCGTCCCTGGTCGATATCCTCGATTCGCGACGCGTCCCCGTCAAAGCGAGCGACCGAACCGCGTTGGACGGCTCTGTGCCCTACTACGGGGCGACAGGGCAGGCCGGGACCATCGATCGCCCACTGTTCAACGAAGCGTTGGTCCTCCTCGGTGAGGATGGAGCTCCGTTCTTCGACCCCACCAAATCGAAGGCTTATCTCATTGATGGACCAGCGTGGGTCAACAACCACGCTCACGTACTCCGCACCAGAGATATTTTGGACCGGCGTTTTCTGAAGTACTACCTCGACGTCTTTGACTACCGAGGGTTCGCGAACGGAACAACACGCCTCAAACTGACTCAGGGCGCCATGCGCACCATTCCAGTACCTCTACCGGACATCTCGGAGCAGCGGCTGATTGTCGAGATCGTCGAGAACCATCTCTCCCGCCTCGACTCGACCTGCCGTGACTTGAGGAAGGCTCAAGGGCATCTCACGGCACTCCGCTCCTCTGTACTGCACCTGCGGATGGTTGGGCCCGCATCGAGGCTGGGTGATCTGCGGCTCGACGCCGACTACGGGACTTCGACCAAGTGCGCCTACGACGGAAGTGGCGTCCCGGTGCTGAGGATTCCGAACCTCAGAGCAGGAGCGATCGACACAGCGGACTTGAAGTTCGCCTTCGACACGGCCGCCAATCTTTCCCGAAGCATGGTGACCGAGGGTGACGTCCTGATCGTCCGAACGAACGGGAGCAAGGCGCTAATTGGGCGCAGCGCTGTCGTCAGCGGCGGCGTCAAGGCAGCGTTCGCCTCCTACCTCATCCGGTACCGCGTAGACCCTGGCCTCCTACTACCCGAATGGCTTCAGCTTTCGCTTGAATCGCCACTGGTCCGCGCCGAGATCGAGAGGCTTGCTGCATCAAGCGCTGGGCAGCACAATCTGAGCCTCAGTAAGCTCGATGGCCTCGTCATCCCCTGCCCCGACCTCGTCGTTCAGGGAGACGTGTTGTCCGAAATTCGTGACGTCGACCGCCAAATCCAGAGGACCGGGAAGTCTTTGGAAGCGGCGCTAATGCGAGGTGCGGCCTTGCGTCGGGGGGTGCTGACTGCAGCGTTCGAGGGGAAGCTGACTGGGCGGCAATCGGATGAGGAAGCCATCGAGGAACTGGCTGATGACGAACGCTGACCGTATCCTTGCCGCCCTTCGCGCAAGCACGGTGCCCTTGGACGACGACGAACTCTCGCGACGATGCGGCATCCTTCCGCGCCAGAGTGTGAACCAGATCTGCCGTCGCTTGGAGGCTGAGGGCGCCCTGACTCGGACTTTCGGTTCGGGTGACAAGCTCGTCAACTCCATCCGGGACAACGAGGGCCGGATGTGCCTTTGTGGCTGCGGCTCATCCGCGCTTCTCCAGTACCAGCCGGGACACGACGCGCGCCATGCCGGGGAGGTTGGCCGTGAGCTGGCGACGGCGGGCGCCAGCCTGACCCCGGAGAAGCGGGAAGCCATTCTGCAGGCTCTGCCCAGTGACGCGTTGCGGGCCAAAGCGTTGAAGATCGCTGAGGGTCGGGCCGCCGGCGCTATCCGCGCACTGCCGCCGGCTGCACGCGGGGCTGCATCGGCTCTCCCCCCTGCGCCCGAGTCCCTGGAAGTGGCGGCGGGCAGCTCACACGAGCAGAGGAATGCCGAGCGCGTCATGCTCGACCTGCTGGGTGACCGCCTGGGGACAGCATTGAACCCGCGCCGGCTGATCCATGAATCTGGCGCCTACGTAGAGGTTGACGGCGCGAGCCCGGACCTGCGATTTCTCGTCGAGTGTTGGGCACACCGGGGCACGGCGAAGGTGGCCCAGAAGTACAAGTTGGTCAACGACGCCATGAAGCTCGCGTGGATCGCGAAGTCGCTCGAAGCGCAGCCGGAGCGACTGATTCTCTGCGTGTCCGACGAGCTCGCCGTCGCCCACCTGAGGGGCAAGTCCTGGCAGGGCGCTGCGGTCAAGGACTTGGGCGTCGACATCGAAGTGGTCGATATCCCCAGGGAACTGATTGAGACGATCCTCGCCGCGCAGAAGAGGCAGTACCGATGACAGAGATAACCCAGGCGCAGATTGAGTGGGCCCTTCGCTACGACGGCTACAAGCGCTTGGCTTCAACGCCGGAGCAGTTGGAGAAGCTCATCAGCGATGCTCGCACGGAATTCCGGGCAGAGGGCGAGGTGCCGGAGTGGTGCGGCGTCGACTTCCTTCACGGGTGGGCCTTCTACCTCGTTCGCGCTGACCGGCACATGGGTGGAGGCACTCTCGGCCGAGAGTGGTCGGCTGTCCTCGAGCGGGTTCGGTCTCACTCGGCGTCAGGCGCGGCCGATCGTCCCCCGGACCTGTTTCGGACTGAGGAAGTCGTTTTGCCCACCACGTTCTCGACGGTTCCGAAGATGCATAAGGATTCGGCCTTCCTCGCTGCGAAGCAGGCACGGTGGTGGGAGTCCCATGTCGCTCCCGTCAACCAACTGGTCGACCAGGTCCGCGCGGATATCGCCGCACAGTGGGCTGACGAGCACGGTGACCAAGCGGCCCCAGTCTTCGTCCCCTACATTGATCCCGACTCCGGGGGCGTCGCCGCGAGGGTGCTCTTCCTACTGGAGTCGCCCGCTGGTCCCGCAGCGCTGGGTTCCCGGATGCTGTCCGCGGACAACAACGATGAAACGGCGAAGAACGTCTGGCTCGGCTATGAGGAGTCCGGCATGCCCCGCACGTTCGGTCTGCACTGGAACGCGGTGCCGTGGTACGTCGGGGATGGCAAGAAGAACAGGGGTGTCACGACCGCCCAAGTGGAACAGGGACGTCGGTATCTTGATCAGCTCCTGGACCATGCGCCAAGCGTCAGAGTGATTCTCGCCTTGGGCAAGCCGGCACAGGCATCCATTGCGCCCGCTGAAAAGGACCTGCGAGATCGCGGAATCGTCGTGCTGAAGGCACCGCATCCGAGCCCCATACTGGCCGCTTCGACCAGAGGGAAGTCTCTGGTCGAGTTCAATGCTGCAGTTGCCGAGGCTTACCGAATCGCCCGGGACTCCGACCAAGGAGACGCTCACCTGTGACCGACTCACGACGACTCGTCGACAAGCTCTGGTCCTACTGCGACGTCCTACGGGACGA
Organism: Pedococcus sp.; assembly: GCA_039916625.1. Lineage (GTDB taxonomy): Bacteria > Actinomycetota > Actinomycetes > Actinomycetales > Dermatophilaceae > Pedococcus. Next base: position 3,569 of record JBDSKZ010000057.1, on the reverse strand, counting down.
CGGGGTAGGAGTCATCGAGTACACCGAGCAGCTGACCTATCTGCTGTTCCTCAAGATGGCCCATGAGCGGGCGACGCGGCAGCTCAAGCCTCAGCAGATCGTGCCCGAGGTGTACTCGTGGCAGCGGCTGCTCGACGCCCAAGGTGACCAGCTCGAGTCCGAGTACACCCGCATCCTGAACGGACTCGGACGGCGGCCGGGCGTCATCGGGACGATCTTCCGCAAGGCGCAGAACCGTATCCAAGACCCTGCAAAACTCAAGCGGCTCGTCGTCGACCTCATCGACAAGGAGAACTGGTCGCAGTCGGGCACCGACATCAAGGGCGACGCCTACGAGGAGCTCCTGAGCAAGGGTGCCTCCGACAAGGGCTCCGGCGCGGGCCAGTACTTCACTCCGCGTCCGCTCATCCAAGCGATCGTGGACGTGATCCGGCCGTCGGTCGAGGACACGGTCGTCGACCCCGCCTGCGGCACGGCCGGCTTCCTTCTCGTCGCCCATGACCATGCTGAGCGCGGTGCCGAGTCGATGACGCCGACGCAGCGGACCAAGCTGCAGGACGATCTCGTCAACGGTTACGAGCTCGTCGACGGCACCGCCCGCCTGGCAGCGATGAATCTCCTGCTGCACGGCATCGGAAGGGCTGATGGCGACTCGCTCATCGAGGTCCGCGACTCTCTCATCGCCGACCCAGGCAAGCGTTGGTCGGTCGTGCTGTCCAACCCGCCTTTTGGCAAGAAGTCGTCGCTGACGATGGTTGGCACGGACGGTCGGCAGGTCCGCGAGGACCGCGAGATCGAGCGGCAGGACTTTGCCGCGACGACGAGCAACAAGCAGCTCAACTTTGTCCAACACATCATGACTATCCTCGACACCAACGGTCGTGCGGCCGTCGTCCTCCCCGACAACGTCCTTTTCGAAGGTGGCGCCGGCGAGACGATCCGCCGCAAACTGCTGACCGACTTCGACCTGCACACTATGGTCCGGCTGCCGACGGGCATCTTCTACGCGCAGGGCGTCAAGGCGAACGTCCTCTTCTTCGACAAGAAGGTGGCGCGACCTGGCCAACCGTGGACCGAGAAGCTTTGGGTATACGACCTGCGCACCAACAAGCACTTCACGCTCAAGCAGAACCCGCTGAGGCGAGCCGATCTCGACGACTTCGTCACGGCATACAAGACGACAGAGACTCGATCCCAGCGTGAGGAGAGTGAACGCTGGAAGGCCTTCGCGTACGACGAGATCACGGCGCGGGACAAGGCCAACCTTGACATCACCTGGCTGCGGGACGACTCACTCGAGGACCTCGACAACTTGCCTTCGCCCGACGTGCTCGCCCGCGAGATTGTCGAGGACCTCACCGCTGCCCTGGTCGAGTTCGAGGCTGTCGCGGCGGCGTTGGAAGAGCAACTCGCCCCGAGGACGTAGGGCCGACAGGCCACCCCTTCCGTACGCCGCGCAATACCGGTATGTTCGCGATGCGGTGAGTCACGCCGGATTCCAATGGATCGAACGTGGCCCCGACGGACCTGACCAATCCGATCGGTGAGCTCGGGCTATCACCCTCTGGCCCAACTCGATTCAAGTTGAGTGCCGGAGGAAGAGATGGTCGACAAGCAGTCAGGCAGCGCCCGCCGTGGTCGCCCGCGCCTTCGCGCCATCGCGACCGACTGCCCCGTGCGCGTGGAGTTGCGGTTGACTCCTGAGTTGGCACGCCGCCTCTTCGCCGTCGCCGACGACACGGGTCGGACCGTGAGTGCTGTCGGCGAGTCTGCGCTCCTCCAGGGCCTGCCCCGGGAGCGCGCCATGTGACCTTTGGGCGGGCGGTTCTGGGTGCCCGACATCCCCCAGACACGACGAAAGCCGGGTGGCGACCCGGCTTCGACGCGAAACGCGGCAAGTGCCGCGATCAAGTTCTCATCCAAACCCCGAGGGGTTCACTGCTGCCATTGTGGCGACCCGACGTGCCCACGTCAACGGTGGCTCCTCATGAAGGAGCTCCACTATGCGCAAACTCGATTCCTCAGTCCCGCACCGGCTGGGCCGCCGAACCAACTTCATCCCCGCGCTCGAGGGGCGGCCAGCCAAATGGGCTGACGTCATCGATTCAGTCTCGGACTCCGAACAGCGCGTGTCCGTTGCTGCGTCCACCACCGCCACCATGCTGACAACGGGATCTGACGGGCAACCTGTCGTCGCGACCGCGGACGTCGAAGGCATGAGAAGCCTGGTACCTGATCAGCTCATCGGGGTCCGCCGTCCTGCTTCACACCAGGGGATGAAGAACTACATCTCTCGTGTCGCCGTCCCGACCGAACAGCAGGATGCGCGCGCCGTCTGGTGCGAGAGCTTCAACGAACTCAGCCACCTCCGCGACCTCCTCCTGACTGAGCGACCCACCCAAGTGACCACGCAGCCTTTGCGGTTGGAATGGGTTCTTCCCTCGGGAGTGCGAAGCCACGTCCCCGACTTCCTGGCCCGGTCTGTCGACGGGCGAACGACTCTGATTGACGTGACCACGAGCCACAAGGTCGAGGACCCGCGACTGCGCGCCATCCTGCAGCTCACGAAAGCCACGGCCGATGCATTGGGCTGGAACTACCAGGTGCGCACCGAACTCCCACCGCAGCGGGTCCGCAACCTCAACTTTCTCCACGCCGGCCGTCACGACACCCGACAGGATCGTGCTTCCGCGGCCCGGCTCCTGCGGCAAGCGACGGGCGAGATGGATGTCCAGCGCGCGAGTGAGCTGCTCGGCGGCGGACCCAAGGGATACGTCCGGCTGTGGGACGTCGTCGCGCACGGCCTCGTGCACGTCCCGCTGGACGAACCCCTCGATCTGGACTCCCCAGTCGCGTTTGCGCGGACTTCAGGAGGTGAAGCATGGCTTCGCGCCCTGTGAGCAGGGCAGATCGACGTAAACCACTGGGTGTGGGTCACGACGTCGACGGCAGTCCGGGGTCACCCAAGGTCATCCGCATCACACGCGATGCCGACGGCAGGGTTGTTGTCTGCATCGATGACGGGGACCACCGCACCCGCGTCGCCTGGATCAGCTTGGCCAAAAAGAGTCTGGCCCGGCGTCCCGCGCCCAGGTCCGACGCATTCGACCAGCATCCGGCACCGCTGCTGGCCGAGCTCCCCGAGGACGAGCGGGCAGTCATCAGCAAGCGGTACCGCGATCTCCTGCACATCGAGTACGGCTCTCCCCGGGGTGACGCCGAAGGAGACCGACGAGCCGGCATCCTCAATCCCAGTTACGACCCACTGACCACGACGCTCGCCCAACGCCTCGAGGCCAAGGAGCGTGAGTTGCGCGCGCTCGGTGAGACTGGCGCTGCCAGGGCCACGCTCTATCGGCAGCTGCAGCGGCTGGACGAAGGCCCTGACTTCCTCATCCACGGCAACCGTCGGACGGTGTCCCAACGCTTCGATGACTACGAGCCCGTTGTGCTGGAGATCGTCCGAACAGAGGTCATCGCGGAGAAGCAGCGTCCCCACAAGACCCATCGGAAGTTGCTCGCTCGGATCCGTAGCCGGCTCATGAAAGCTGGCGTCGGTGACGACCTCA
>JBDSKZ010000056.1:0-5550 GCA_039916625.1 Pedococcus sp. | reverse complement strand
GAGGTCGAAGCCGACCTTCTTGGCGTCCACGTCGAAGGCGGCGACGAACTCGACGTCCTTGACGTGGTAGTCGCCGAACATGACGTGCATCAGGCCGGGCACGGTGCCCGACGGGTCAGCGTCCTTGTAGTACTCGACTCCCTGAACCAGCGAGCTGGCGCAGTTGCCGACGCCAACGATGGCGACGCGCACGGATCCCATGGGTTACTCCTTGTGGTTGAGCGGGGTGATCGGTTGGTCGTTCTGGGTGGTGCTGGGGGTGGTGCTGGGGGTGGTGCTGGGGGTCGTGCTGCTCGGGGTGGTGCGCTCGGCGGTGATGAGCTCGTCGAGCCAGCGGACCTCGCGCTCGGCGGAGTCCAGGCCGTGCCGCTCGAGCTCGGCGGTGTAGCTGTCGAAGCGCTCGCGGTTCTTCGCCGACGCGGTACGGATGTTCTCGAGCCGCTCCTCGAGCCGGCTGCGCCGACCCTCGAGGATGCGCAGCCGGACCTCGGCCTCGGTGCGCGCGAAGAAGGCGAAGTGCACGTCGAACGTGTCGTCCTCCCACGCTGTGGGGCCGGCTTCGCGCAGCAGGTCCTGGAACCGCTCCTTGCCGTCGGCCGCGAGCTCGTAGACGATCCGCGCCCGCTTGCTGCCGGTCGTGCCCGCGGACGTGGTCGAACCTGCGGCGGCCGCGGCGATCCAGCCCTTGTCGAGCAGCGACCTCAGGCAGGGGTAGAGGGTGCCGTAGGACAGGGCGCGGAACGGCCCGAGAGCTGCGTCGAGCCGCTTGCGCAGTTCGTAGCCGTGTTGCGGAGCCTCGTGCAGCAGCCCGAGGACCGCGAACTCGAGCAGCTCGGTACGGCGTGCTGCCATGGCTGCTCTCCTTCGCGATCAGGTGGTGGCAAGGTGACAAACTCGAAGTTTGTCACCCCACCATACACATCCAGATATATCGAGTCGATACATCGTCGTCGCGTGGACCCGCTCGGATGCCGCTGCGGGGCGCTGGCCGTTCGGCCGACCCCGCCCGGGGTTCCGATGCGGCATTCCCCAGGTCAGCGGTCATACTGGTGCTCAGTTGTCGGGGTGGGGCAGCACTCTCACGGGTGTGCCCCACCCCGTGTTGGATGCCGATCGGGAAGGTCCCATGAGTTCCTCACGTCCGAAGACGCCTGGCCAGGCCAAGGCGAGCAGTGCTCGTCCTGCCAAGGGGGCCAAGCCTGCGGTCAGCCGCAAGAAGGTGTGGGGCAAGCGGCTCGGCATCGCCGCCCTGGCGGGGTTCGTCCTGCTTCTCGTCGGGTTCTTCACCGCCTACGCGCTGATCAAGACCCCGGAGCCCAACGACCTCGCGAGCGCGCAGGCCTCGGTGATCTACTACGCCGACGGCAAGACTGAGCTCGACCGGATCAGCGAGGTCAACCGCGAGTCGGTGAAGATCAACCAGATCCCGCCGGTCGTGCGTGAGGCCCACCTCGCCGCCGAGGACCGCACCTTCTACAAGAACTCCGGCATCAGCCCGACCGGCATCGCGCGGGCGGTCTGGGTGGGACTGCGCGGTGGTGCGACGCAGGGTGGTTCGACGATCACCCAGCAGTACGTCAAGAACTACTTCCTGACCCAGGACCAGACCCTGACCCGCAAGGGCAAGGAGATCGTGATCTCCATCAAGATCGCGAAGCAGAAGTCCAAGGACCAGATCCTCGAGGACTACCTCAACACCATCTACTACGGACGCGGCGCCTACGGCGTGCAGACCGCGGCGAAGGCGTACTTCAACAAGGACGTCTCCAAGCTCAACGCCTCCGAGGGGGCCCTGCTCGCCTCGGTCATCCGCGGACCGTCGTTCTACGACCCCGGCCTGGGGGCCGAGCAGACCCAGAACGCCAAGGACCGCTGGACCTACGTCATGGACGGCATGGTGTCGCAGGGCTACCTGAGCGCCGACGAGCGCGCCAAGGCGCAGTTCCCGAAGGTGGTGAAGTACACCCCGGACAAGGGCGCCACCGGACCGAACGGCTTCGTCACCAACGCGGTCAAGGGCGAGCTGAAGAGCAAGCTCAAGCTCACCGACGCCGACATCGACCGTGGCGGCTACAAGATCGTCACGACGATCGACAAGAAGGCCCAGGACGCGGCCATCGCGGCGGTCAAGGACCGCATGCCGACCGGCAAGGGAACAGACACGCTGCGGGTCGGCCTCACCTCGATCAAGCCCGGCGACGGCGCCGTGGTCGCGATGTATGGCGGTGCGGACTACCAGAAGGAGCAGTTCAACACGGCGACCCAGGCCACGATGCAGGCCGGCTCCACGTTCAAGATCTTCACCCTGCTCGCGGCCGTGTCCCAGAAGGACCCGATCAGCACGAAGACGAGGTTCGACGGTCGGACGCCGCAGTACTTCAAGGAGTTCGAGGACACCGGTGCCGCCACGGACTTCCTCAGACGCGGCGGGGTGCGCAACTTCGGACCCTTCCCGGGCGAGCCGTTCGGCAACATCGACCTGCGGACCGCCACCGGCCACTCGGTCAACACGGTGTACGCCCAGCTCAACATCAAGGTGGGGCCCAAGGCCACCCGTGATGCTGCGGTGGCCGCCGGCCTGCCCGCCAAGGGGTTGGGGACCAACTACGCCAACGTGCTCGGCACCTCCCACGTGAAGGTCATCGACATGGCCAACGCCTACGCCACCATCGCGGCGAAGGGCCAACGCGTGACGCCGTACTTCATCAAGACGGTCAAGGGCGGCCCGGGCGACCTCAACTACAAGGTCAAGACGGTCGAGAAGGCTGCCTTCGACGCCGACGCCATGGCCGACGTCACCGACGCGATGGAGCAGCCGATCAAGGACGGCACCGCCCAGTACGCGCAGAGCCTGGGGCGCCCCGCCGCGGGCAAGACGGGGACGACCACCGACAACAAGGCGGCGTGGTTCGACGGGTTCACCCCGCAGCTAGCCACGGCAGTCGGCGTCTACAGCACCGGCAAGAACGGCGAGGAGCTCTCGATGAACGACGTCAACGGCGTCGGTGAGCTGACCGGTGCCACCGTCCCGCTGCGGATCTGGACCGACTTCATGACGACGGCGCTCAAGGGTCAGAAGATCCTCGACTTCCCGCCCCGCGCCGGTGTCGGAGACAACAAGATCTACACCCCGCCGCCGCCCAGCTCGTCCTCCACCTCGTCCTCGAGCTCGTCCTCGTCCCCGACCACGACGACCACGACGACGACCACGACGACGACCACGACGACGACGACGACGACCACGGCCCCGCCCTCGACGACCACCACCGTGGCTCCGCCGTCGCCCACCTCGTCAGCGAAGACCAAGACCCCGGGCCCGCCGACTCCCACGACCCGTGGGACCGTCACGTTGCTCGGCAACCGCACGCAGAGCCCGACCACCACGTCGCCGTGACGCAGCGGGCTGACCTGCTGCCGAGTGGCTCGCTGGCGGTGGCCGGTGGGCCGCTCGGCCGTCACGCCTCGGCGCGGGCGACGTCGTGGCTCGCGACCGTCCTGCCGCTGCTCGTCGCGGTGTCGGCGACGATGGCCCTGTCGGTCCTCGAGCGGGCGCACTGCCTCCAGAAGGGCTGGGTCGGCTCCGACCAGTTCTGGCACGCCTGCTTCTCCGACCTGCCCGCGCAGTACCAGCTCGGCAACCTCGACCAGGGCTTGGCCGCCTACGTCGGTGGTGACGGCGCCCGCGCCGACCACCCGGTCCTCACCGGTTCGGTGATGGCCTGGCTCGGTGGGCTCGTCCCGGACGGGGCGTTCCTCGACCAGACCCGCTGGTACTTCGCGTTGTGGGCGCTGCTCGGCACCGTCCTCGCAGTCGCGGTCGTCGGCTTCACCGCCGCCTCCCGCCCTCGCAACGCGGCGCTGGCGGTGCACATCGCCCTCAGCCCGGTCCTGCTCCTGGCGGCGATGGTCTCCTCCGACCTGTTCGGGGTGGCGCTGGTCAGTGCCGGCATCTGGGCGTGGAGCCGTCGCCACCCGGTGGCCGCGGGGGTGTTCCTCGGGTTGGCCGTGACCGCCCGGACCTACCCGCTGCTCATCCTGCTGGCCCTGGTGCTGCTCGGCCTGCGTGCCGGGCGCCTCCCCGTCGTGGGCCGCACCCTCCTGGCTGCCGCAGGAGCCGTGACCGTGGTGCTGCTGCCGTTCCTCGTCGGACACCCTGCGGCGGTCCTGCGCTCGACCCAGGTCTGGTGGGACAGCGCCGCCGGCCTCGGCTCGGTGTGGATGCTGCCCCAGCTCCTCGGAGCCTCGCTCCCCACCTCCGCCACGACGCTGTCCGCCCTCGTCGCGCTCGCCCTCGCCCTGGCCGCGGGCGCGGTCTTCGCCCTGAGCACCGGGCGCCGCCCGACCCTCGCCGAGGTGTCCCTCGTCCTGGTCGCGCTGGCCCTGCTGTCCGGCAAGGCCTTCCCCGTCCAGTCCTCGCTGTGGCTCGTCCCGCTGGTCGCCCTGTGCGGGGTGCGCTGGCGCGACCACCTCGTCTGGGCGACGGCCGAGGCGCTGCACTTCGTGGCGGTCTGGCTCTACGTGGCGGGCCTGTCCACCCCCGACCGTGGCCTGCCCGCAGGCTGGTATGCCGTGTTCCTCGTCATCCGGGTGCTCGCCGTCGGCCACCTCGTCTGGCAGGTCTGGCGTACCGCCGCCGCCCGCCCCGCCGCCCCCATTGCGGTGGACTCCCTCCCGGCGGACTCCCTACGGGCCGACCCACTGCCTGCCGACCCGCTTCCGGCGGACTCCCTACGGGCCGACCCACTGCCTACCGACCCCGTCGCCGAGTCCTTGAGTGACCCGGGTGTGGAGCCGGACGAGCTCGAGGGCGACTTCGCCGGGGCGAGCGACCAGTTCCTCGTCCGGCTCGCCTGATCGCCCACCTCACCACGACACACCCGCAAAGCGGGGGTTGCCCCGCATACAGGGCAGATATTTGTCCCGTGTTGCCGAGCAACCCCCGCTTCGCGCGTGGGGGTCGCGTCGGTCCGAGCGGCCTGTGGACAAGTGATTCGGCGATGTCGCCCGGTCCCGGTACTCTTGTCCAGTTCCCCCGAGGCTCACCGCACCGGTGCGTCCAGGGGGATCGCACTGCAACCCTCCTGTCACGGAGAGACCGTGACCGCACAGACCAAAGGAGGCGGGTTATCAGCATGCGTCAGTACGAACTCATGATCATCCTCGACCCCGAGCTGGACGACCGTACGGTCGCTCCGTCGCTCGACAAGTTCCTCACCGTGATCACCAAGGACGAGGGCACCGTCGACAAGGTCGACATCTGGGGCCGCCGTCGCCTGGCGTTCGAGATCAGGAAGAAGGCCGAGGGCATCTACGCCGTCGTCAACTTCACCGCCGAGCCGGCCACGGCCAAGGAGCTGGACCGCCAGCTCGGCCTCAACGAGTCGGTCATGCGTACCAAGCTCCTGCGCCCCGGCGCCTGAGCTGCACCGATCTGTTCCTGCACCACCCGTTCCACCAGACCTGACCTACCGAACAGGGGACCCGCTACATGGCTGGCGACACGATCATCACCGTCATCGGCAACATCACCGGCGACCCCGAGCTGCGCTT
>JBDSKZ010000055.1:0-11224 GCA_039916625.1 Pedococcus sp. | reverse complement strand
GTCATCACCGTTCCCGCGTACTTCGACGACCACGAGCGCCAGGCCACCAAGGAGGCCGGTGAGATCGCGGGCCTCAACGTCCTGCGCATCATCAACGAGCCCACGGCCGCAGCGCTCGCCTACGGCCTCGACAAGGGCAAGGAGGACGAGCTCATCCTCGTCTTCGACCTCGGTGGCGGCACGTTCGACGTGTCCCTCCTCGAGGTGGGCAAGGACCCCGATGACGGTTTCTCGACCATCCAGGTCCGTTCCACCAGCGGTGACAACAAGCTCGGTGGCGACGACTGGGACGAGCGCATCGTGTCCCACCTGCTCACCACGGTGAAGAACACCTCCGGCGTCGACCTGTCCAAGGACAAGATCGCCATGCAGCGCCTGCGTGACGCCGCGGAGCAGGCCAAGAAGGAGCTCTCGTCCTCGACGAGCACCAACCTGTCGCTGCAGTACCTCTCGATGTCGGAGAACGGCCCGATCCACCTCGAGGAGACGATGAGCCGCGCGCAGTTCGAGCAGCTCACCAAGGACCTCCTCGACCGGACCAAGCAGCCGTTCCAGAACGTCATCAAGGACGCCGGCATCGAGCTGTCCGCCATCGACCACGTGGTCCTCGTCGGCGGCTCGACCCGCATGCCCGCCGTGAGCGCGGTCGTCAAGGAGCTCACCGGTGGCAAGGAGCCCAACAAGGGCGTCAACCCGGACGAGGTCGTCGCCGTGGGCGCGTCCCTGCAGGCCGGTGTCCTCAAGGGTGAGCGCAAGGACGTCCTGCTCATCGATGTCACGCCGCTGAGCCTGGGCATCGAGACCAAGGGTGGCCTGTTCACCAAGCTCATCGAGCGCAACACCGCGATCCCGACCAAGCGCTCCGAGGTGTTCTCCACCGCCGAGGACAACCAGCCGAGCGTCCTCATCCAGGTGTTCCAGGGTGAGCGCGAGATCGCGCAGCACAACAAGCAGCTCGGCACCTTCGAGCTGACCGGCATCGCCCCGGCCCCCCGTGGCGTTCCGCAGGTCGAGGTCACGTTCGACATCGACGCCAACGGCATCGTCAACGTCTCGGCCAAGGACCGCGGCACCGGCGTCGAGCAGAAGATCACGATCTCCGGTGGCTCGGCCCTGGCCAAGGAGGACATCGAGCGGATGATCAAGGAAGCCGAGGCGCACGCCGAGGAGGACAAGAAGCGTCGCGAGGAGACCGAGGCCCGCAACACCGCGGAGAACCTCGTCTACTCGACAGAGAAGTTCCTCACCGACAGTGCCGACAAGATCCCGGCCGACGGTCGTGGTGAGGTCGACGCAGCGCTCGCCGACCTGAAGGAGGCCCTCAAGGCCGACTCCGGGGCAACGCCCGAGGACATCTCGGCCAAGACCTCCAAGCTCTCCGAGGAGTCCCAGAAGCTGGGCACGGCGATGTATGCCGCCGCTGCCGAGTCGGAGCAGGCCGGTCCCGCCGGTGACGGTGCGGACCAGGGCGCTCCGGCGCAGGACACCACGTCCGACGACGACGTCGTGGACGCCGAGGTCGTCGAGGACGACGAGGAGAAGAAGTGACCGAGCAGGGCTCCAACCCGCAAGGGTCGTCGGGGGAGGTGGGCGCCGGTCGGCAGACCGGGCCCACCGCCCCGGCGGGCGACCAGCAGTCCAGCGCGAGCCGTGCCGCGGACGTCGAGCTCGAGGCCGAGCAGGAGGCCGTGGCCAACCAGGCGCCGGCCGACGGTGACGACTCCCCCGGCCTTGGTGAGGGCGCACATCCCGACACCGCCCTCGCGGCGGAGCGGCTCGTCGACCTCCAGCGGCTGCAGGCCGAGTACGTCAACTACAAGCGTCGCGTCGACCGTGACCGCGCGGTGGTGCAGGAGCGAGCCGCCCGGTCCGTGGTCGAGGCGCTGTTGCCGGTGCTCGACGACATCCATGCCGCGCGCGAGCACGGCGACCTCGAGGGTGGCCCGTTCGCCTCGATCGCCGACAAGCTCGAGTCCTCCCTCGGCAAGTTCGGTCTCGAGCGGTATGGCGCAGTGGGCGAGGAGTTCGACCCTGCCCTGCACGAAGCGCTGATGCACACGGCCTGGCCGCAGGACGGGTCGGTCACCGCGAGCGGGTCGACCACCGTGGTCCAGGTGCTCCAGCCCGGCTACCGCGCCGGCGAGCAGGTCCTGCGTGCGGCGCGTGTCGCCGTGGCGGACCCCGAGTGAGGGACGCGAGACTGCACGAAAGGGCGGTGCGGGAGCCCGCGACGACCAGGTCGTCCGGGTTCGCGCCCACCACCGCCACCCGCTGCTGAGAGGAGGACCCCGACATGGCCAGTCAGGACTGGTTCGAGAAGGACTTCTACGCCATCCTCGGCGTCCCCCAGGACGCCGAGCAGGCGGCGATCAAGAAGGCCTACCGCAAGCTCGCCCGCAAGCACCACCCCGACCAGAACGCCGGGGACGCCGCAGCCGAGCAGCGGTTCAAGGACATCGGCGAGGCCAACTCGGTGCTCTCCGACCCCGAGAAGCGGCGCGAGTACGACGCCGTGCGCCAGATGGCCCGTGGGGGTGCCCGCTTCACCGCCGGAGGGCCGGGTGGCTCGGCCGCCGGCGGTGGCTTCGACGACGTGTTCTCCTCGATGTTCGGCGGAGCCGGAGCCGGTGGTGGCGGTGGTGGCCAGCGCGTCCGCTACTCCACCGGTGGCGCAGGGGCTGGTCAGCCCAACCTCGAGGACCTCCTCGGCGGCATGTTCGGTGGCGCCGGAGGAGCCGGTCAGCCGTATGGCGGTGGCGCGGGCTTCCGTGCCCCCGCCGGACCGCGCAAGGGCGGTGACCTCACGGCCCGCACGACCCTGTCGTTCCGCGACGCCGTCGAAGGTGCCACCGTCACGCTCGGTGTCACCGGTGGCGGCCAGATCACGACCCGGATCCCCGCCGGGGTCAAGGACGGCCAGAAGATCCGCCTGCGCGGCAAGGGCCAGCCGGGGGAGCGGGGCGCCGCGAGCGGTGACCTGATCCTGACGATCTCCGTGCAGAAGCACCCGGTCTTCAGCAGGGACGGCGACAACCTCACCCTCGAGCTGCCGGTGACCTTCGCCGAGGCTGCTCTCGGGGCCACCGTCTCGGTGCCCACCCTCACCGGCGAGCGGGTCAAGGTCCGCATCGCGCCGGGTACGCCCAGTGGTCGGGTCCTGCGCGTCAAGGGCCGAGGGGTCCAGGTCAAGGGAGCCCCGGGTGACCTCATGGCCCGCGTGGTCGTCGTCGTTCCGCAGCGGCTCTCGGACGAGGTCCGCCAGGCGGTCGAGACACTGCGTTCGCAGGATGAGGGCCACGATCCGCGCGCCGAGCTCTTCGAGAACGCAGGACGGTGACCCCTCGTGGTCCAGGGTCCCGGCTTCTCAGCTGACGACGACGCCCCCGTCTTCGTCATCTCGGTGGCGGCCACCCTGGCAGGGATGCATGCCCAGACACTGCGGCAGTACGACCGGCTGGGCATCGTCAGCCCGTCGCGGACCCGGGGTGGCGGTCGCCGCTACTCCGGGCGCGACGTGGCGCTGCTCCGAGAGGTGCAGCGGCTCTCGCAGGAGGAGGGCATCAGCCTCGCCGGGATCCAGCGCATCCTCGAGCTCGAGCACCAGGTGTCGGCGCTGCGCTCGCGGGTCCGCGAGCTCGCCCACGAGGTCGACACCTTGCGGGCCGCGACCCGAGGCAGCTTCGGCTCGAGGGTGTTCGCCGTCGGTCCGACGGGAGACGTGATCACCCTTCGCGCGGGCGAACGACCGCGCAGCGGTCGCTCCCAGGCGCTGGTGGTGTGGCGCCCCACCCACCGCGGCTGAGATCGGAAGTGGGGTATGCCGTGCCGCACCGTTGCGCTCGGCACGGTGGCGCGCGGGACTCAGCAGCGGATGGCGAGCACGGCCATGTCGTCGCGACCGTGGGTGGAGGCGAGGACGTGGCGCGCGACTGCGTCGTCCAGGGCCTGCACGGTGGCTTCCGCACCTCGGTGGCCGGACTCGCCCAGCACGGCCGAGAGCCGATCGTCGCCGAACTGGTTCCCGTCCTGGTCGCGGGCCTCGGTCACTCCGTCGGTGAAGAGCACGAGCATGTCGCCCGCTCCGAGCTCGATGCCCACCGCGGTGTGGGTCGCCTCCGGGTCGACGCCGAGCAGCAGCCCACTGGTGCCGACCTCTTCCACGCTGCCGTCGGACCTGCGCAGCAGCGGCAGCGGATGACCAGCAACGCTGAGCACACCGGTCATGCCGCCGTCATGAGGCTGCACGACGAGGCAGCACGCGGTGAGGAAGGGCAGGGGGTCGGCCTGCTCGTCGTGCAGGAGCGCGGCGTTGATGGCTGCGAGCACCTGCGTGGGGCCGGCTCCGCCCTCAGCGGCTGCACGGGCCGTGTAGCGCGCCTGGGCGGTCACCGTCGCCGCCAGCGCGCCCTTGCCGCACACGTCCGCGATCAGCATCATCCACCGACCATCGGTCAGCCTCATGACGTCGTAGGTGTCGCCGCCCACCAGCAGTCCGTCGCCGCCGGCACGGAAGCGGGCCGCGACCTCGACACCGGGGACCAGCGGCACCTGCGGGGGTAGGAGGCTGCGCTGGAGCGTGACTGCGAGCTCGCGCGCCTGGGACTCGGCGCTGAGGCGCCCCAGGAACTGCCCGAGCTGGCGACCGGCGCTCGACACCACGTCGAGCAGCTCGTCCGGCACCAAGCGCGCCCGGCGGGAGAACAGCTCGCAGACGGCCAGCACCGACTCGCCTCGCATGACCGGGAAGGCGATGCCCATGAGGATGCCTTCGGCGCGGGCGGCCTGCGCCCGAGGGAACCGGGGGTCGTGCCAGAGGTCAGTCATGACCACTGGAGCTCGGCCGGCCCAGACCAGCCCGGGCAGGCCCTCGCCAGGCCCGAAGGTCCGGCCCAGGCTGGCTGCGTGCAGCGCTGGCACCTCTTCGCCCGGCGCGTTCCACAGCCCGGCACAGCTGAGCGTCCCCGTGGTTCCTGACGGCACCCACAGGCTCGCTGCATCCCAGTCCAGCCGCTCGCACAGCGTGGGCAGCAACCGCTCGAACGCCTCGGCGGCGCTGGGGGCAGAGCCGAGGGTCTGCGTGACGTGCAGCGTCGCCTCCAGGTAGCGCCGCACCTCCAGCTGCTGCTCCAGCTGCAGCTGCGGTCGCGCGTCGCGCAGCACCCCGATCACGAGCGTGCGCCCGCTGCGCGTGAGGACCGAGAGGGTGAGGTCCACGGAGACCTCGCGGCCGTTGGCGTGCAGAGCCGGCACCTGCACCGTGGTGCCGATCAGCCGCGGCTCGTGGGTGAGGAAGAACCGGTCGAACCCCGCTGCGTGCTCCTGACGCAACCGCTGGGGCATGAGCACGGTCAGTGGTTGTCCGGTGAGCTCATGTGGCGCCCTCCCGAGGAGCGGACCGACAGCCGGGTTGGCGTGGATGATCCGGCCCGAGTCGTCCGCCACGACCACGGCATCGGGCAGTCCCTCCAGCAGGTCGGCCATCTCCATCGTGGGGTCCTCGGACTCCGCCACGGGTTGATCCCCTCCTGTCTGGGACGAGCCTGCCCTCCCGGACCGGGCCCGTTCGCTGGCCAATGGGCCCACAGCATGGCCCCTGAGCAGGCGTTTTGCAGAACCGGGTGCTCAAGCCGCTGGCTGGAGCGGTCGGCCGGCGTGTCTGTTCGCTGTCATGGGAGCGCGGCGCCGGGGATCGGCGAGCCCGGGGAGCCTGGGGAGAGCGGGGTGTGCGGGGTCGCACCCACGCGCCATACTCACGGTCGTGAGTGAGCACCTGCTGGTCCTCCCCGACCGTGACACCGCCGACGAGGTGGCGACCGAGCTGACTGGGCAAGGCTTCACCGGCGTGCGGGTCGTGCGCGAGGCGCTCGCCGGCGAGGACGACTCCGAGGCCCACGAGTGGGCCGTCCACGTCGTCGAGGAGATGGTTGCCGACGAGTCCGGCCCTGTCGAGGGTGGGCTGCGCGAGCGGTTCCGTGCGCTCGCCGAGGACCACGGTGGCTGGTACGACCCCGAGCCGGTGCGCCACGTCCGTTAGGTCCACCACCTGCTCGGCGTGGCTCGGGCCCTTCGTCCCGTGACGGATGGTTGGCGATGGACCATCGTGGTCGGGTGACCGCGAACCCGCCCCCCTCGAACCTTGCCATCGCCCGGGCCACCAGGCTCGAGCCCATCGACGTCGTCGCCGATGCCGCCGGCATCCCCCGCGCTCGACTGCAGCACTACGGCCAGCACGTCGCCAAGGTGGACCTCGCCGCCGCGGACGACCTCTCAGACCGGCCGGCCGCCAGGTACGTCGTCATCACGGCGATCACGCCCACGCCGCTCGGCGAGGGCAAGACGACGACGGCAGTGGGCCTGGCGCAGGGGTTCAGCCACCTCGGGGCTCGAGCCACGCTGGCCCTGCGGCAGCCCTCCATGGGGCCGACCTTCGGGATCAAGGGAGGGGCCGCCGGGGCCGGGCGCAGCCAGGTCCTGCCGATGGAGTCCCTCAACCTGCACCTCACCGGGGACTTCCACGCTGTCACCGCGGCGCACAACCTGCTCGCCGCGATGCTCGACAACCACCTGCACCACGGCAACGAGCTCGACGTCGACACGCGCAGCATCTCCTGGCGCCGGGTGCTGGATGTCAACGACCGAGCGCTGCGCGGCATCGTCGAAGGACTGGGTGCGCGCATGGACGGAGTGCCGCGACAGTCCGGTTTCGACATCACCGCGGCCTCGGAGGTGATGGCGATCCTCGCCCTGTCCACCTCCTTGCGGGACCTGCGCGAGCGACTGGGACGGATCGTGGTGGGGTTCACGACCGCCGGACGGCCCGTCACCGCAGAGGAGCTCGAGGCTGCCGGCGCGATGGCGGTCATCCTCAAGGACGCCCTCAAGCCGAACCTGCTGCAGACGACCGAGAACACCCCCGTCCTCGTGCACACCGGACCCTTCGGCAACATCGCGACGGGCAACTCCTCGGTCGTGGCGGACCGGATCGGCATCCGGACCGGCGACTACCTGCTCACCGAGGCCGGCTTCGGGTCCGACATGGGTGCCGAACGGTTCTTCAACATCAAGTGCCGGGTGTCGGGGCTTCGTCCGGACGCGGCGGTGCTCGTCGCCACGGTGCGCTCGCTCAAGGCCCACTCGGGGCACTACGAGGTCGTGGCCGGCCGGCCACTCCCGGTCGAGATGCTCGCCGAGCGGCCGGCAGCGGTGCAGTCGGGCGCTGCCAACCTTCGGCGGCACATCGAGATCGTGAGGTCGTTCGGGGTGACTCCGGTGGTGGCCATCAACGCGTTCCCGAGCGACTTCCCCTCCGAGCACGCCGTGATCAGGGAGGTCGCCGAGACCGCCGGCGTGCGGGTCGCCGTGTCCACCCACGTCCGCGACGGTGGCGCTGGTGCCACGGCGCTCGCCGAGGTCGTGGCACAGGCCTGCGACGACCCGCACGACTTCCGCCCCACCTACGAGCTGGACGAGCCGCTGCGCCAGAAGATCGAGGCGGTCGCGACTCGGGTCTACGGCGCGGATGGTGTCGACTTCGCGCCCCAGGCGGCCAAGGACCTCGAGAGGTTCGAGATGCTCGGCTTCGGCGGCTTCCCCGTCGTCATCGCCAAGACCCACCTGTCGATCTCCTCCGACCCCGCGCTTCGTGGGGACCCGCGCGGATGGCGCCTGCCGGTCCGGGAGGTCCGGGTCGCCGCCGGTGCCGGCTACG
Source organism: Pedococcus sp. (assembly GCA_039916625.1). GTDB lineage: Bacteria > Actinomycetota > Actinomycetes > Actinomycetales > Dermatophilaceae > Pedococcus. Next base: position 3,516 of record JBDSKZ010000055.1, on the reverse strand, counting down.
TCTATGCGATCAGCGGCGAGATGCGCACCATGCCGGGACTGCCCAAGCACCCGGCCGCAGCTTCCATCGACCTCGACGAGTTCGGCGAGGTGGTCGGGCTGTTCTGATCACCCTCAGCTCGGTGCCGGGCGATCGGGTCAGCCTCGGGTGGCGTCCGCGCCCGGCGCCCCACGTCCCCTAGACCGGGGCGTAGCTGAGGTTGAGCACCCCGGTCGGGAGGGTCTCGCTGTTCGTCAGCTCGAGCGGGTACGTCGCGTCGTCGGTGAAGAGCCGTTCGCCGTGGCCGACCACGATCGGGTGGACGAGCAGGTTGAGGCGGTCGAGCAGGCCGCCGGTCAGCAACCAGCGCACCGTGCTCGGGCTGCCGGAGATGCCGATCTGGCCGTCGACGGAGTCCTTGACCGCCTGGACGGCCGCGAGGTCCGCACGCACCACGGTCGTGTTGGCCCAGGAGGCGGCGTCGAGGGTGTTGGACACGACGAACTTCGGGATGCTGTTGATGAACTCGGAGAAGGGCTCGTCCTCGCCCTCGGTGGTCCAGTACAGCGACCACTCGTCGTAGAGCCTGCGGCCCATGAGGAACGCGGCGCTGGTCTGCATGCCCTCGCCGACCACTGCGCCCATCCGGTCGTCGAAGTAGGGGAAGTGCCACTCGTGCGGCGACTCGACGACGCCGTCGAGGGAGATGAAGAAGTTCGAGACCAAGGTGCCCACGGCTGCTCCTGGGGTGGTTGGTTGTGGTGGGGACATCACATCAGACCCGGCGCGCTGCCGGAACTGACCGGTGCTCCGGGACCATGGGCCTGCACAGCACAAGGTTGAGCGGAATACACTCAACTTTGGAGCCGTTGTCTCCCACGAGCCGCCACCTCGAGCACCCGCTGACCCACCGAACACCCAGGAGCACCCAGCCATGGATCTGAAGCCCACCGCCAAGGTCGCCGAGGCCCTTGCTCTCGCCCAGCGCGCCGCGCAGACCGTCGGCAACCCCGAGATCACCCCCGACCACCTCACGAGCGCGCTGATCCAGCTCGAGACCGCGCAGGCCGACGCACTCCTCCAGGCCGCCGGGACCGGCGCCGGCCACGTGCTCGGCCAGGCCGACGCCCGGCTGCGCACCCTGCCCACCACCACCGGGGCCACCCAGCCGCCGGGCTTCGGGCGCGAGGCGGTCGCCGTGCTGCAGCAGGCCGAGACCCTCATGCGGGCCAAGGGTGACGCCTACCTCGCCGGCGACCTGCTCCTGCTCGCGCTCGCCGAGACCGGCCACCTCGCGGCGGTCGAGAAGCGTGGCGCCAAGGACATGGAGGCCAAGATCGAGGCGCTGCGCGGGGGACGCAAGGTGAGCAGCGAGACCCCGGTCGAGGGCGGCGAGGCGCTGCAGAAGTATGGCGCGGACCTCACCCAGGCGGCCCGCGACGGCAAGCTCGACCCGGTCATCGGCCGCGACTCGGAGATCCGCCGCGTCGTCCAGGTGCTGTCACGGCGGACCAAGAACAACCCGGTGCTGATCGGCGATCCCGGCGTCGGCAAGACCGCCGTCGTCGAGGGACTGGCCCAGCGCATCGTCGACGGCGACGTCCCCGAGTCCCTGCGCGACAAGCGGCTGATCAGCCTCGACCTCGCGGCCATGGTCGCGGGCGCGAAGTACCGCGGTGAGTTCGAGGAGCGGCTCAAGGCCGTCCTCGAGGAGATCAAGGCGAGCAACGGCCAGGTCGTGACGTTCATCGACGAGCTGCACACCGTCGTGGGGGCGGGTGGCTCCGGTGACGGCGCGATGGACGCCGGCAACATGCTCAAGCCGCTGCTGGCCCGCGGCGAGCTGCGCCTCGTCGGCGCGACCACGCTCGACGAGTACCGCAAGCACATCGAGAAGGACCCGGCCCTCGAGCGCCGCTTCCAGCAGGTGTTCGTCGGTGAGCCCTCGGTCGAGGACACCATCGCGATCCTGCGCGGGCTCAAGGAGCGCTACGAGGCCCACCACAAGGTCGAGATCGAGGACGCGGCCCTCGTCGCGGCCGCGAGCCTGTCCGACCGCTACATCAGCGGCCGGCAGCTGCCCGACAAGGCGATCGACCTCGTCGACGAGGCAGCCTCACGCCTGCGCATGGAGATCGACTCCTCGCCGGTCGAGATCGACCAGCTCCGACGCGCGGTGGACCGGCTTCGGATGGAGGAGCTGCACCTCGCCCGAGAGACCGACGACGCCTCGGTCGAGCGGCTCGAACGGTTGCGCAAGGACCTCGCCGACAAGAGCGAGGAGCTCGCCGCCCTCAACGCCCGGTGGGAGGCGGAGAAGTCCGGCCTGAACCGCGTGGGAGACCTCAAGTCGCAGATCGACGAGGCCCGCGGCCAGGCCGACCGCCTGCAGCGCGAGGGTGACTACGAAGAAGCGTCCAAGCTGCTCTACGGCGACATCCCCGCGCTGGAGAAGTCGCTCCAGAGTGCCCAGGAGGCCGAGGGCAGCCGGGCGGTCGTCCTGCGTGAGAACGGCGGCCAGGCCGAGGAGCTCATGGTCAAGGAGCGTGTCGGGGCCGACGACATCGCCGAGGTGATCTCGGCGTGGACCGGCATCCCCGCCGGTCGTCTCCTGCAGGGTGAGACCGAGAAGCTGCTCTCGATGGAGTCGATCATCGGCTCGCGCCTCATCGGCCAGAGCACTGCCGTCGAGGCGGTCAGCGACGCGGTCCGCCGATCGCGCGCCGGGCTCTCCGACCCCAACCGGCCCACCGGGTCCTTCTTGTTCCTCGGCCCGACCGGCGTCGGCAAGACCGAGCTCGCCAAGAGCCTGGCCGACTTCCTGTTCGACGACGAGCGGGCGATGGTTCGCATCGACATGAGCGAGTACTCCGAGCGGCACTCCGTCGCCCGCCTCATCGGTGCACCCCCCGGCTACGTCGGGTACGAGGAGGGTGGCCAGCTCACCGAGGTGGTGCGCCGACGCCCCTACTGCGTCGTGCTCCTCGACGAGGTCGAGAAGGCGCACCCGGAGACGTTCGACATCCTGCTCCAGGTGCTCGACGACGGCCGGCTCACCGACGGCCAGGGCCGCACCGTCGACTTCCGCAACGTCATCCTCGTGATGACCAGCAACCTCGGCAGCCAGTTCCTCGTCGACCCGTCGATGGAGGAGTCGGCCAAGCGCGAGGCCGTCATGGGGGTGGTGCGGGCCAGCTTCAAGCCCGAGTTCCTCAACCGGCTTGACGAGGTCGTCATCTTCGATCCGCTGACCACCGAGGACCTCGCGCACATCGTCGACCTGCAGGTCCAAGCCCTGTCCTCGCGCCTGCGCGACCGGCGGGTCACCCTCGAGGTGACCGATGCGGCGCGGGAGTGGCTGGCCGTCACCGGCTACGACCCGGCCTACGGCGCACGACCGCTGCGCCGGCTGGTGCAGCGCGAGATCGGCGACCGGCTGGCCCGGGCCATCCTCTCCGGAGAGGTCCGTGACGGCGGGACCGCCGTGGTGGACCGCGACGACGTGGCCGACTCCCTGGTGCTGGTCTCGCAGGCGTG
>JBDSKZ010000054.1:0-24748 GCA_039916625.1 Pedococcus sp. | reverse complement strand
GCGGGTGGCGTCAGCACCATCGGCGATGTCCTGCTCCGCGCGCAGCAGCTGGGCCATGATGCGCCGTGCCTTGGCGACCCCGGCATCCTGGGCGATGAGGACGTCGTGCTCCGAGGCGGGACGGGTCTTCAGGCCGATCTCCTGCAGGCGCAGCGCCTCGGCATCCTCCTCGAGGACCGTGGCCAGACCAGTGCGAAGGTCCTCGGTCGCCCGGGTGTTGTCGACAGCGAAGTTGCGGCTGAACGCGTAGTAGTACCAGGACGTGTGGGCGTCGATGGGGGTGATCGCGTTCAGGACCTTGATCAGGAAGCCCTCTTCGCGGGGCCGACCCTGCTCGGTGATTCCCGAGTGGAGGGTGTGGTGGCTCGGAAGGGCGAACTCCGTGGCGTGGAACCGGTCGTACAGGCCGTCCACTCCCATGGTCGCCGCATACAGGGGTGGCGCCTCCACGCCGGGCATGAGCCGGTCGACGGTGACCGTGTTCCCGTCCACCTCCACGGTGATCCCGTACTCGTAGATGTAGTCGTCTCCCACGGTGGTCTGGTGGATGAACGACTCGTGGGTGAGGTCGAGCAGGTTGTCGTGGATGAGGTCGGAACGGCATTCGAACTTCATGGAATGGGTGACCGTGGCCCACTCGGGGTCGACCATCCAGTGGGTGTCCGGGACCAAGGACTCGTCTGCCTTGTCGACCGCACCCGTCCACACCCACACCCAGCCGTCACGCTCGACGACGGGAAAGGCTCGCACCCTGGCTCTCGCGGGGATCGTCGACTGGGCCGGCACCCGGGTGCACACACCGTCACACCCGAAGGCGAAGCCGTGGTAGCCGCACTCCACCGAGTCCTCGACGACCCGTCCGGACGACAGGGGGAAACCTCGATGGGCGCACCGGTCTGCAAGGACGACCGCCAAGCCGTCCTGCCTGCGGTACAGCACGAGCGGTAGCTCGCACACCGTCCGGGAGGCTGGCTCCCGGGTCACTTCGTGGGACCAGGCGGCCACATACCAAGCATCCAGCACATACACGGTTCCTCCTCGTGGGCGATTGGGATCCAATGTATCCAGTGGATCCAATCGTCACAAGGGTCTACGCTCGGCAACATGGCGAAGTCCCCTCGTACGGAACCCATGGCCGAATCCGTGTACCGGCACATCCGTGACGCCATCGTCGAGGGTGCGTATGCAGCGGACTCCCAGCTCGTGCAGGAGCAGGTCGCCGACGAGCTGGGGGTGTCCCGCACCCCGGTACGTGAGGCGCTCGGCAGGCTCTCGATCGAAGGCCTCGTCACGTGGGTGCCGCGGTCCGGTTACACGGTCAACGGCCTGAGCGACGCAGACATCAACGACGTCTTCGAGGTCCGTCAGAGCCTGGAGATCCTGGCGCTCCAGCACGCCTGCGGAAGGCTGAACCGCACGCAGGCGGCACGGGTGCGCGTCCTGGTCGCGGAGATGGACGAGGCCGACCCGACCGACGCGGTCGCCCAGTTCGAGCTGAACCGCCGATTCCACCAGTCGATGGTCGGACCGTGCGGGAACCGCTACCTGCTGGGACTGCTCGACCAGCTGTGGGACAACCCGGTGAGTCGACGGATCACCCGCTCCTACATCCATGACGGAGTGAACGTGGCGCGGATGGTCGCCGAGCACGAGGCGATCTTGCAGGCCTCCCTGGAAGGGGACCTCGAAGCGCTCCTTCGCCTCTCGATGGCCCACATGACCCAGGGGTACGGAGAGGCCCTCAACACCGCCGTCCTCCCGCCCAGCCAGGCCACCGCGTGACCGCAGCCGCCAGGCCACCGCGTGCGCGATCGTCCGGTAGCCGGTCGGATACCGGGGAGCGTTGCTCGCCTCAGACGATGAGGTCGATCGCGATCACCGGCAGTTCGGTCCCGTGCTCGTCGATGCGCGAACCCAACGTTCCTTCCAGGACCAGTCGCAGCTTCGCCCAGGTTCGGGGATGCGCCTGGGCGTAGCGGCCCAGTGACTGCGCTGAGGCGTCCGAGCCGAGTCGGTGCGCGATTGCCGACGCGGGCGCGTGGCTGCCCAGGCAGACCCTGACCTTCGGGTTGGCCTCGACGTTGCGGAGCCACTGAGCGCGCTCACCGAAGCCGGAGACGACGACGTACCTGCTCGACGTCGGATGGTCGACGATCTCCAAGACCACGTATCGCTGTAGCCCGGAGACGCGCCCCACGTGCTCGAGCATCAGCAGCCGGGACCCGAACACGAGGCCGAGTCTGGTCCGATAGACCCAGATCGGTGCCCGGACGAACCCCCGGACCCGGAGAAGCGATGCACCGAAGCGGGCAACCGGGTTTCTGCCCTCTGCGGCCACGGACCGATGGTTCCAGACATCGCGCGTTCCGCACACCGTGGTTCCAGACGGCAGGGTCTGCTGCACAGCGGGTGGCGGTCAAGGTAGGACGCGGATGGGTCATCGCGTCGACTTGGGGTCGGTCGGTCCCGGGAGCAGATGGTGCCGCACGCGAGACCAGGCCATCCCGCCCAGCTTTCCGGCTACTGCGCTGCCGAGCGCGGTGGCTGCACCGAGCGCGATCCGGTGGAAGGGTCCGGAAGCCGAGGCTACGTCCGTCCCCACGTACCAGGCGATGGCCAGCACCATCGTGACGAGACCAGTGGTGCAGCCGCAGGAGTGTCCCGGGCTGGAGCGCCGCTGCTTCGCCATCAGAACGCCCGAACCTTGAGTCGTTCGGCGGCCACGTTGGCCACGATGTAGTCCCACGCCTTCTTTCCTTCAGCGAGGACGAACCCGGCTTCCACCCCGGAGCTGAGGTACTGCCAGAACGACGACCAGCTCCATACGCTCTTGTCTTGGCCCGGGGCGTTGGTGAACATGATGCGCAGTAGCCCGCTGACATGGCACAGGCCGAAGGTGTGGCCGAGTTCGTGGATTGCGGTGAACTTGAACGCCGGGTCAGGCTTGCGGTAGCGGATGTGTGCGGCGGTCGTCCCCTCGCCCGTGAAGGTGGTGCTGCCGGCAGTCGCTTCCAGGCAGGTGCAGGTGGCGAGGTGGGCAGAGATGCCCATGCCGGTGCCGTCGAGGTAGTTGAACCCGCCGATGACCAGCGGCTGGGCCGCCTCGGCCGTGGCGCGGGTGGAGTCGAGTGCCGAGTCGGCGCGGTTGAAGGGTGCCTGCCTGACCACCGGTGGAAAGCCGGCACGGTCGACGAGGACCTCGTCACGGTCGAGGAGGAAGACGTCGTCCACGGTCCAGCGGAACACCAGGCCGAGTTCGCTGGCATGGGTGTCAGCGCAGTCGAGCCGGGAACCGAGGTCCGCGCGACTCATCGCGAACAGCGAAAACTGCTTGACGCCGGCCCCGACACCTCCGGCCGCGATCCACGCGTCGAGGTCGGACTCGGACACACCACCGGAGTCGCCGACGAGCTCGGGCCAGGTTCGGGTCCACCAAGCGGGTGGGTTGAAACCGGCCAGAGCCTTCAGATCCAGGCCATCGGCCATCCACTGGGTCAGGAGGAAGGGCCCTCCTTCGCGGCCTCGCAGGTCCGATCGGATCCCGCTACGCAGCGCTGCGGCCTCCAGACGCAGTCCGAAGCCGCCGCCTCCTTCGAGTCCGACTGCATTGAGCATGGCCAACAGGCCTGCGGGGTCGGTTGCTCCGTAGGTGCGGGTCAGGAGGTCGCGGACGTAGCGCCGCAGTGCCCAGCCGCGGCCCTCGTCGACGAAAGCACCGATCAAGGAGGTGCCGAGCAGAACGGGGATGAGGTTCAGGATCGGGAGGAGCAGCCCGCCCACGACCTCGCCCAGCCCCGCCAGAATGCGTGTCCCGTCGAGGGTGAAGATCCCGACGAAGATGTCGACCAGTCCCTTGACGATGTTGACGATCGCATCGATGGCATCCGCGACGGTCTCGCAGACGGTGGTGATGACCCAGGTCGTCACCACGAGGAGAACCCACGCGAGGCCACACAGCCACTTGTTGCAGCACGCGCACCACCAGTTGCAGTCCTGCTCGACACAACGTTCGACCTGCTGAGTGACGTTGTTCGAGATCCACTGCCCCACGTCATGACATTCTTTGTGAGCCATGTCCACAACCCCCTTGGTCTCCTAGAGGAGAGCGGGCCGGCAACGGTGATACGCGGGGCGGGAGGATCGTCATCAGCGGGCCCAGTGCCGTCGAGGTGGTTGCCGAAGCCAGCACGAGTGCCACCGCAGGGCCACGGCAGAAGTTCGAGCGCACTCCAAGTCAAGCTCAGGTCGGGCGGGTCGAGCCATCCTCGCTGCGAGTCCCGTCTAGGCCGTCGACGAGGTCGCGTGGGCCAGCGATGAAGCCATCAGGCTCATGAGTGGGTGTGCCCCGATCCCAAGCCGGACAGGCGAGTTCGATCGCCGTCGGGCTACGACGCCGAAGGTCCCCCGACCTGGTAGGTCGGGGGACCTTCGTATGGTGCAGATCGGCCGCGCTCGCAGCCGGCTGAACGATCAGTCGGCGACGTAGAACATCCGCTTGTTCACGAACTCGTCCATGCCGAGCGGGCCGAGCTCGCGGCCGAAGCCGCTGCGCTTGACGCCACCAAACGGCACCTCGGCGCCCTCCCCAGCGGGCGTGTTCACGTTGGACATGCCGACCTCGAGGCGCTGGGCGACCTTGGTCGCGCGCTCGGGGTCGGTGCTGAACACCGCACCGCCGAGCCCGTAGGTCGTGTCGTTGGCCAGGGTGAGCGCCTCGTCATCGCCGGACACCTTGTAGACCACGGCCACCGGCCCGAAGAGCTCCTCGCCGTAGGCCCGCATCTCCTTGGTGATGCCGGTGAGGACGGCCGGCGAGTAGTACGCCGCCGGTCCCTCGCTGAGGACGCCACCAGCGTGCAGGGTCGCGCCCTTGTCGACGGCGTCCTTGACCTGCTCGGCCAGCTTCTCGGCGGCGGCGCGGGAGGAGAGCGGCGCGAACGTCCCCTCCTCCTCCGCAGCCGGGTCGCCCGGGCGCAGGTCCATGGCGTGCTCGGTGAGGCGAGCCACGAAGTCGTCGAAGACGTCGTCCATGACGATCATCCGCTTGTTGGAGTTGCAGGCCTGGCCGGTGTTGCCGATCCGGGTCTCCCAGGCGGTGTCGGCCGCAGCTGCAGCGTCATCGGTGTCGAGGATGACGTACGGGTCGGAGCCACCGAGCTCGAGCACGCACTTCTTGAGGTTCTTGCCCGCGATCGAGGCGACGACGGCGCCGGCGCGCTCCGAGCCGGTCAGCGAGACGCCAGCGATCCGCGGGTCGGCGATGATCGTCTCGACCTGGTCGTGGGTGGCGAAGACGTTGACGTAGGCGCCGTCCGGCACGCCGGCGTCCTTCAGCAGCTGCGCGACGGCCAGCGCGGAGCCAGGCACGGACTCGGCGTGCTTGAGGATCACGGTGTTGCCCAGCATCAGGTTCGGCGCTGCGAAACGGGCGATCTGGTAGAAGGGGTAGTTCCACGGCATGATGCCCAGCAGCGGCCCGATCGGGAGCTTCTGCACGACCGCCTTGCCCCCGGAGAACGTCTTGATCGGCTGGTCCGCAGCCAGGGTCGGACCCTCGTTGGCGAAGTAGTCGAAGATCTCGCCGGAGAACTCCGCCTCACCCACGGCCTCGCTCAGCGGCTTGCCCATCTCGCGGGTGGCGATCGCGCCCAGCGCGTCCTTGCGCTCCACGAAGAGCTCGGCGATCCGGTGGACCACCTTGGCGCGCTCCTCGATCGGAACATCCTTCCAGGCGGTGTATGCCGCGTGGGCTGAGTCGAGGGCAGCCTCGACCTCCGCGTCGGTCGCCGTGTCGAAGGTCTTCTCCACCTCACCCGTTGCCGGGTTGGTGATCTGGTAGGTCGGGGAGGTCTTGGTTTCGCTCATCGCTCTTCTCTCCTTGCTCGGGACACTGCTCCGAAACTATCCCGTCGGCCCGACGCCTGCCGAGACGGGTCGACGCCAACGCCCTCGGGGCGGGTCTCGGACGGCTCGCAGGACTCACCACCTGCGACCAGGATCGAGGCGCATGACTCGACGCGCGGGTCGTGGCAGGCTCCTGCGCGTGATCGAGATGTCGCCCTGGGCTGCCACAGCCGTCACCCACGTCGAGCGGGCGGCCCACGGGTCACCCCTCGACCCAGCGCTCAGGGTCACCCTCAACTTCCACCCGGACCGCAGCCAGCGCGGCATACCGATCCTGCGGGCGATGGCCACGGACGGCACCTATCGCTCCCAGTTCGAGACCGGCACGAGCAACGGCGGCCTGACCGCCCACCCGGGCGGGGACCGGTGGGTATGGGAGCAGCGCATCTTCGGTGGGGCGTATGACGCCGCGCCGGACCGCGAGCGGCCCAAGTACGGCGCGTTGAACCATCGGCAGCGACCGGTGGGAGGCGCCCCGCGGTTCGGGTCGGCGTACCTGCGGCTGACTCGGGACACCTTGGCGCGGACGACTTTCTGCTACCCCGACTCGGTGTTCGAGCCCGACCTGGTGGCGACGAGCCGACGGTTCGACCTGGCCGCGCAGGCCGATGCCGACCTTGCACAGGGGAGGGTGGACGACCTCGACAGCTATGTCGAGGCCCATGTACACGGCCTCCTGGACCTTGGCCGCGATGTCGAGGCACTGGTGCTGGATCCGGCGTTCCGGGACACCGAGGTGGAGCGCGCGGCGAACGAGCTGCCCTGCGCCATCGAGTGGCACGAGGGGTTCAGGCTCAGGCTCGACACGGTCCGCGCCCACCCGGACTACCGCGGCGCCCACGTCGTCGCGCTCGCCGAGGCGGTGGCGGTCGACGGGTGGCTCGACCCGTCCGTCATCGGGCGCTCGGCGGCTGCGGGTGGGCACGACCTGCGGACGCTCAAGCAGGTGTGGCACCACGTGGCGCGGTTCGGCGCCCCGGACCGAGACGAGCTGCGTCGTCGAACCCCGTCGTCGGGCTCCTCAGTCGAGGGCTGACTCGACGAGGAAGGGGTGAGCGAGGTCGGTGTTGTCGACGACGAGGTCAGCCCGTTGCCAGGGGGATCGCTCGGCGAAGTAGGTGCGCTGGGCTTCGACGTAGCGGCGCAGCTCAGGGTGCGCCGGGTCGGCGGGCGAGCCGTCACGCCGCGCCATCCGCGCGGCAGACACCTCGAACGGCACCTTGAGGAAGATCGTGAGGTCGAACGCACCCTCGAGCTCGGCCCGGTGCAGGAACAACCCGTCGACCACGGCCACCGCGCCCGCCGGCGCCGACAACAGGTCGGGTTCAGCACCTCGTCCGTCTGCACATCGTGTCCAGCCGACCGGTAGCAACGTGACCCGCCAGGACCCAGGGGTCGCAGGGCCTCGGCGACCAGCCGGTCGTAGTCGAACGAGTCCAGCCAGAACCCCACCGGTGACTGGCGACCGCGCGCGTGACGTTCGCAGCGCACCCGGTGCCAGCCGTCGACCGACAGCTCGAGCACCGGTCGGCCGAGGTCACGCAGGGCTCGGCCGAGCTCGGCCGCGAAGGTCGACTTGCCGGCGCCGTCCACCCCGTCGACGCCGACGCGGACGCAGTCGTCGCCGACGGGCGCAGGCACCAGCTCGGCGACCGTCGCGACCAGGGCGGCGCGGGCGCCATACGGCTGCTCGCTCACAAGAGGCGCCCCCACAGACCGGATGCGGACCCAGCCCCGGACCCAGACCCCGACCCGGCCACGCCCTCCGGCGTCAGGGGACGAGCCAGCCGAGCAGCGTGACGAACCCGATCCCCGCGCACACGACGAACAAGAGCCCGACGGCCACGGCGATGATGACGGCGGTGTCGACGCCGCCCCCGCTGTCGCCCTCGGCCGCGTCGATGCCAGCGGCCGGCTGGTCCTTCACGACACGACGGCGCAGGGCGTCGACCCGCTTGTTGCCCTCGTGGTCGCGCACGGAGCGCGGCAGGCTGTGCCACATCTGGACGAAGTTGTCGGAGTGCCGGTCGCGCCAGGCGTCCACAGCGGCGTCGACGTCAGCTCCACGGCGGTTCGTGCCGAACCAGGCGGCGCCGGCCGAGGGCAGGTCGCGCATGGTCGCGTGCACCTCCCCCAGCAGCCCGAGGGCTTCGGGGTCGTAGGAGTGGGCCACCTGGCCGATGAGCCGGTCGCGGGCCTTCCACTCCCGGCCGGCCGCGAGGTCGGCCCGCGCGCGGTCGAGGGCGGCGACGCGGCTTTCGGTCGGGGTCTGCTCGGTCACACCGCGAGTATGCCGCGTCCGGCGGATCGTCCGTTCTGGTGGGGTTCGCCACAGGGGCTTGCAAACACTACCCACCAGTAGCACCATGGAAGTTACCGGCCAGTATGGTCGGCGCCAACGAGGTACGACACGTGCGGAGGTGCCCGCCATGGGCCACTACAAGAGCAACTTGCGAGACCTGGAGTTCAACCTCTTCGAGGTCTTCGGCCGTCAGGACGTCCTGGGCCACGGTCCGTACGCGGAGGTCGACGAGGACACCGCGCGGGAGATGCTCAAGGAGGTCTCCCGGCTGTCCGAGCACGAGCTCGCCGAGTCGTTCGCCGACGCCGACCGCCACCCGCCGGTCTATGACCCGGCCACCTTCTCGGTGACCATGCCCGAGAGCTTCAAGAAGTCGTATGCCGCCTACACCGAGTCCGGCTTCTGGGCCGTCGACGTGCCGGGCGAGCTCGACGGCACCGTAGTCCCGCCGTCACTGAAGTGGGCCATGAACGAGATGGTGCTCGGCGCGAACCCAGCGATCGCGATGTTCGCGGCGTCGTACTCCTTCGCCAAGCTCCTGTACGTCCTCGGCAACGAGGACCAGAAGAAGCTGGCCCGCTGGATCGTCGAGAAGGGCTGGCACTGCACCATGGTGCTGACCGAGCCCGATGCCGGCTCCGACGTGGGCGCCGGCCGCACCAAGGCGACCGAGAACCCCGACGGCACGTGGAATGTCACCGGCGTCAAGCGCTTCATCACCTCGGCCGAGTCCGACCTGGTCGACAACGTCATCCACTTCGTGCTGGCTCGCCCCGAAGGCGCCGGTCCCGGCACCAAGGGCCTGAGCCTGTTCATCGTTCCCAAGTTCCACGTCGACCTCGAGACCGGTGAGCTCGGCGAGCGCAACGGTGCCTACGTCACCAACCTCGAGCACAAGATGGGCCTCAAGGTCTCCACCACGTGCGAGGTCACCTTCGGCGACAAGGAGCCCGCCGTCGGCACCCTCACCGGCGACATCCACAACGGCATCGCCCAGATGTTCCGCGTCATCGAGCACGCTCGGATGATGGTGGGCACCAAGGCGATCTCGACGCTCTCGTCCGCCTACCTCAACGCGCTCGACTACGCCAAGCAGCGCGTCCAGGGGGCCGACCTCACCCAGCAGGCCGACAAGTCCGCGCCTCGCGTGACGATCACCCACCACCCCGACGTCCGCCGCTCGCTGATGACGCAGAAGGCCTATGCCGAGGGCCTGCGCGCGCTCGTCGTCTTCACCGCGACCCAGCAGGACGTCGTCGACCAGGCGTTCCTCGAGAGCGGCTCGGAGGAGATCGCCAAGGACAGCGCAGCCGAGATGGCCAACCGGGTCAACGACCTGCTCCTGCCCATCGTCAAGGGCGTCGGGTCGGAGCGAGCCTGGGTGCTGCTCGGCACCGAGTCCCTCCAGACGTTGGGTGGCTCCGGCTTCCTGCAGGACTACCCGATCGAGCAGTACATCCGCGACGCCAAGATCGACACCCTGTACGAGGGCACCACCGCGATCCAGGGCCTCGACTTCTTCTTCCGCAAGATCATCAAGGACAAGGCACAGGCGCTGACGCACCTCGCCCTGCAGGTGCAGGAGTTTGCCAAGGCGGGCGAGGGCGGTCAGTTCCTCACCACGGAGCGCGAGCTGCTCGGCAAGGGGCTCGAGGACGTCCAGGGCATCCTCGGGTTCATGGTCGGCGAGCTGATGAGGTCGGACCCGCGCCAGGGCGGCGGCGACGTCAGCAACCTCTACAAGGTCGGCCAGAACACCTCACGCCTGCTGCTCGCCACCGGCGACCTGGTCATCGGCTGGCTGCTGCTGCGCCAGGCGGAGGTCGCGCACGCTGCCCTCGAGGCCGGCAACGCCTCGGGGAGGACCCTCACCGCGAAGGACGCCGACTTCTACCGGGGCAAGATCGCGGCGGCCTCGTTCTTCGCGCGCACGATCCTGCCGAAGATCGCGGCCGAGCGGGCGATCGCGGAGGCGACCGACAACGCCCTCATGGAGGTCCCCGAGTCGGCCTTCTGACCAGGGCTGCACCGGGGCGGGTATGCCGCCCGCTCCGGGCACGCACGAAGGGCTGACCTCCCCCTGCGGATGCCAGCCCTTCGTCGTCCCCGCAACCAAGGCAACGCCACCCCTGCTTGGCGTACCTCGGCCTCACAGTGGTGTTCGGGGCAACTCGGACGACGGATTGGTCCGGAGGTGCGAAACCTTCGCGCTCCGGACGTGCCGACGGGCGAGCCGCTGTCCTTGCGGCCCGCCCGTCGTGCTTGGTGCTTGGTGCTTGGTGCGTGGTGCTTGGTGCGTCAGATGCCCCGGTCGCGGTCGACCTCGACCTCGTCCACGCGGGTGCCGGTGGCAGGGTCGGTGTGGCTGACCCGGCGGGACGAGTAGCCACCGCCCGCCGTGGCGCGACGGGTGACGACCAGGGAGAGCAGGATGGCCAGGACGCCAGCGGCCATGCAGATCCACCCGATCATGGCGAGATCGACGCCAGACACCGAGGCGTTGACGGCGAAGGTCAGGACGGCTCCGACGACAATGAGAAAGATGCCGAGTCCGATGTACATGCTCACTCCTGGTAGGTCGCGGGTGCTGGCTGACCCGGTGGCACGACTGTAGTCCCGGGACGCCTGACCTGCAGGAATGGCGCGCAGGAGCAGCCCGTCAGACTCTGCGCACGTCGAGCCCGATCACCCGGGTCGGCGCGATGCTGGGTTCCGGGACGATGGGTTCGGGGAAGCTGTTGCATTCGAACACCTGTTCGAATATCATCAAGGTATGGCCGCGCTAGCCACACTCCGGACCGCCCCCCAGGGGGTGGTGGAGGTGCTGCGCGAGATCGGCGGCCTGCTGGACCATCTGGGCCCGGGCGAGCTCGAGCCGGGCGCTACGGCAGGCAACGCGTTGCGCGAGGTCGACCGAGTGATCACCCGGTTGCAGTCCGTACGGCTGTCGCTCGTGGCGCAGGTCGACCGGGCGGAGGTGGCCGCCCAGTCGGGGATGACCGGCACCGCCGCGTGGTTGGCTGCCAGCACCCGCACCGACGGTGGTCACGCCGCCAGGGAGGTCCGCCTCGCGAAGGCCCTCGACACGGGCCTGCCGCTGACCCGAGAGGCCCTCGCGAGTGGCGAGCTGTCGACCGAGCACGCGCAGGTGATCGCGACCGCGACCGCCCAGCTGCCCGAGGGCCTGCGCGGCGACGAGCGGGCTGCCATCGAGGCCTCGCTGGTCACCCGGGCCAAGCTGCTCGACCCGGGAGCACTGCGCACCGCTGCGCGACGCGCCCTGTCCGTCGCCCAGCGGTCACGGGCGGAGGTCGACGCCCACCAGGACCAGGTGCTGCGCACCGAGGAGGCTGCCGCCCTCGCCAGGACCCGGCTCACCTGGCACCACAACGGTGACGGCACCACCTCCGGCCACTTCACGCTGCCCACGCTCGCAGCGTCCATCCTGGTCAAGACCGTGCAGCAGATGGCGTCACCCCGACGGTTCGCCCAGCGGGCGGCCCGAGCGTTCGCGGCAGGCGACGCAGGCACGACGGGCAACGCGAGCACGACGGGCAACGCGGGCACGACGGGCATCAAGAATGACGCGGGACGCGGTGTCCACGATGGGGTCTGGGATTCGTTCCGGGCGGCACAGGGCGACTGGGCCCACCGCTACGGCACGGCGTTCGTCGAGCTCATCGAGCACCTGCCCCAGGACACGCTGTCCGGCAAGGTCGCCGCGACGGTCGTGGTGACGGTCGACCACGAGACGATCATGAATGGCCTGGGCGCTGCGCACCTCGACACCGGCCAGGAGATCTCGGCCGGCGAGGCCCGGCGGCTCGCCTGCGGTGCGGGCATCCTGCCCGTGGTCCTGGGCGGCCGGTCGGTGCCGCTCGACCTCGGCCGGCAGGACCGGTTCTTCAGCGAGGCACAGCGAGTGGCTCTGGCGACGACCTACACGACGTGCGCTGCGTCAGGGTGCGACCGGCCGTACGCCTGGTCCGAGCTCCACCACCAGGATCCCTGGGCAAGAGGGGGTCGGACCGACCTGGCCGGGGCCGTCCCCCTCTGCGCTCACCATCACCGACGGGTGCACGACCCTGGCTACGCGCGCAGGGTGGACACCGATGCCCTCGGGAAGAAGTGCGTCTCCTTCGTCCTCCGGACATAACGGCGCGTCAGGACTCACCGCACAGCAACAGCACAGCACAGCACCATGCCGGCCAGGCGCCAGCGCGGCGCTGAGGCGCGTTCCGAGGTGCGCCCGAGCCGCCAGCGCGGCGCTGAGGCGCGTCTAGCGGCGCTGGGCGTGGCACGTGGCGCTGGGCGTGGCACGTGGCGGGCCTTTTCGTCAGATGGTGAAGCCGCCGTTGTTGCCGCCGCCGGAGCCCGGGATGCGGAACGACTCGGGAGGCCGGGTGGAGTCGTGCAGGCCCTCCTGTCCGTTGCCGGACTTCGTCGCACCGCGACGCCGCAGGACCAGGCCCAGCAGGCCGATGACGACGAGTGCCGTGATGAACCACCACATGGCGAACCTCTTCCTCTGCAGCGGGTCCGTGGTCGGTCCCGGTCCCGGTCCCGCGAGCGTAGGGCCATTCGGGCTTCAGTGGGGGCTCTGTTCGACACCACGCAGGTCGAGGGTGAGCTCGGCCGGCGCGTCGTCGACGAGCACGACGGGGATTCCCCAGTCCTGCTGGTAGAGGTGGCAGGCCGCGTGCTCCGGTACCTCGCCGGTGACCGGGTCGCCGTCGCACGACGCGGCCTGGACCGAGATGTGCAGCACGCCGTCGCCCACCGAGGGGTCGAGGTCGAGCATCCGGGTCAGGCCTTGGGCGCTGCCACCTCCGGAGCGCAGGAGGTGCTCAGGGGTGGCCGACACCATGAGCCGCGTCGGGTCGCCATAGCGGTGGTCGAGCTTCTGGCCGGTCGGCGGGGTGAAGGTGACCTCGAGCCGCACCTCGCCCCCCGCGAGGTCGGTCCGGGGACGCTGGGTCTGGTGGGCGAGCCCGTCGACGCGGGTCGCCCGGTCCGGGAGGGGCACCCGCACGAGCTGGTGGGCTGCCGACTCGACGACCAACAGGTGCGTCGCTCCTGCCTCGTCGTGCTCGACGAGTGCGTCGGAGGGTTCGCGCAACCCGCTGGCCAGCGTGCTGACTTCGGCTGACACGGGGTCGAAGCGGCGGATCGAGCCGTTGTAGGTGTCGGACACGGCCACCGACCCGTCCGGCAGCACGGTGACCCCGAGGGGGTGCTGGAGCAGCGCCTGGTCGGCGCTGCCGTCCCGGTGACCGAAGTCGAACAGGCCCTGGCCGACGTGGGTCGTCACGACGAACCCCTCGTCGGTGACATCGAGCGAACGCAGCGCCGACGTCTCGGAGTCGGCCACCCAGAGGCGGCTGCCGTCGGCGGAGACGGCGAGCCCCGACGGCTGGGCGAACCACGCCTCGTCCGCCGCACCGTCGCGCAGCCCTTCGGCCGATGTGCCTGCGAGAACGGCGACGGTGTTGTCGGCCGGGTCGGTGGCCAGGTGCAGCGCCCAGAGCTGGTGGACGCCGGCCATCGCGATGACGACCCGGCCGATCAACCAGGCAAGGTCCCACGGCGTCGAGAGGGCCTGCCTCAGGGCGAGTCCGCTGCCGGAGCGTGCGCGCAGCTGCTCGCCGGTGCCGGCAAGGACGGTCCACGTCCCGTCGCGCAGTCGCAGGCCCAGGACCCGGTGGTTGACCGAGTCGGCGACCACGACGTCGTAGCCGACCCGCTGCGCCGTCTCCTCGGGCAGCACGAGCACGCCCTGCGGCTCGTTCAGCTCTCCGGCGCCACCGAAGCGTCCGCGCTCGGTCTCCAGGTCCGGCTCGAGCCAGACGACCTCGTGGTGCGCGGTGTCGGAGACGACGAACGAGCCGTCCGGAAGCCCGGCCACCTTGCCCGGGAACCGCAACGCGGTCCCGGCAGGCTCCGGCGCGGCATACGGTGAGTCCCCTTGGCGCAGGGTGCCTTTCGCGCTGTGCTCGGCGATGAGCTCCTCGACGAGGACGCAGAGGCCCTGGGCGTGGCCCTCCCCGGACATCGAGGCGACGATGTAGCCCTCCGGGTCGATGACGACCAGCGTCGGCCACGCGCGGGCGGTGTAGGCCTGCCACGTCACGAGGTCGGGGTCGTCGAGGACGGGGTGGTGCACGGCATACCGCTCGACGGCGCCAGCGAGTGCGTCCGCATCAGCCTCGTGCTCGAACTTCGGCGAGTGCACACCGACCAGGACGAGGGAGTCGGCGTACTCCTGCTCGAGCGGACGCAGCTCGTCCAGGACGTGCAGGCAGTTGACGCAGCAGAACGTCCAGAAGTCGAGGACGACGATGCGACCGCGCAGGTCGGCCAGGGAGAGCTCGGCGCCGCCGGTGTTGAGCCAGCCGCGACCGACCAGCTCGGGTGCGCGCAGGCGCGTGGCGGCGCGGGCGGATGCAGCAGTCACAGCCGCCGGTCCTGCAACACGGGGAACTGCGCACGCCAGGTGGTCACCGCAGCCAGGTCGACCTCGACACTGAGGACCTCCTCGCTGGTCCCCGCCATCGCGAGCGCCTCCCCCGCGGCCGAGATGACCTGCGAATGGCCACCCATCTCGGTGCCGGCGTGGGTGCCGGCCGTGTTGCAGGCGATGACGACGCACTGGTCCTCGATGGCGCGGGCGTGGGCGAGCAGGGTCCAGTGCCGGACCCGGGCAGCCGGCCACGCGGCGGGCACGACGAACGCCGTGGCCCCCGCGTCGAGCTGGCGACGGTAGAGCTCGGGGAAGCGCAGGTCGTAGCACGTGGACAGCCCGGCCCGCCCGACGCCACCGGGCAGGTCCACCATGACGACGTCCTCCCCCGCATCCATGAGCTTGGGCTCGCCGGCGCCGAAGCCGAACCGGTGGATCTTGCGGTAGGTCGCGACGAGCCGGCCGTCCGCGGCGTAGACCAAGGAGGTGTTCCAGAGCCCCCGGCCCTGCGGTCCGGTCTCGCCGTCGTCGGGTCGCTCGACGATCGAGCCGGCGTGCAGCATGACCCCTGCGTCGCGGGCAGCCTCGGACATGGCGGTCCCCACCGGGCCGTCGACGGGCTGGGCGCGGTCGGCCCACTCGCGGTAGGCGAACCCTCCGGGTGCCCACAGCTCCGGCAGGACGACGAGGTCGTGCCCGCGCTGCTCGCGGACCAGGGCGGAGACGCGGTCGACCCGCTCGTCCATGGGCTCGTCGTCACCGTAGGCGACCTGCAGCACTGCGACCTTCATGGTCATCCCCGTCCCTGCTGTCGACGCTTGAGCTCCTGGAGGTAGGCGTTGTAGGCAGCCAGCTCGGCATCACCGTCGCGGTCCGCCTGCCGGTCCTTGCGGGTGGTCTCGGCGCGGTCGGAACGGACCCAGGCGAGGGCCACCATCATGGTGAGCGCCAGGGTCGGTGCCTCACCGACCCCCCAGGCGATCGCTCCCGCCTTCTTCTGGTCGCCGAGCACGTCGGTCATCCACGGCAGCTTGACGACCTCGAAGAAGTCGGGTGCGAGCACCGTCGTGCTACCGGTCATGACGACGCCGAAGAACGCGTGGAAGCTCATCGTCGCGAAGAGGATGACGAGCAGGATCAGCGGCGACCACTTCTTCGGGCCGGGGTCGATCCCGACGAGCACCCAGACGAAGAGGTACCCGCTGAGCAGGAAGTGGAACATCATCAGCATGTGCCCGGTATGGGTGCGCAGGGCCATCTCGAACACCGGCGAGAAGTAGAAGATCGCGAGGCTGAAGAAGAACAGCGCTGCGGCCACCACCGGGTTGGCGAACGCCTGGAAGACGCGCGAGTGCACGACCTGCAGGACGAGCTCACGTGGCCCCCACGTCTTGTCGGGGCGCGACGGCAGGGTCCGCAGGGCCAGCAGCAGGGGAGCCGCCGGGACCAGGAGCAGCGGCACGAGCATCGCGACGACCATGTGCATGACCATGTGCATCGAGAACAGCACCCGCCCGTACACGCCGGGGGCGCCGCACACGGCATACAGCAGGACCGCCCAACCCAGCACCCACATGATGGTGCGGTGGGCCGGCCAGGCATCGCCGCGGCGGCGCAACCGGACCACGCCGGTGACGTAGAGGCCGACCGCGACCAGGGCCACCGCCACCCAGAACCAGTCGGTGGTCCAGGTGGAGAACCAGCTGCTGCTCGTCAGGGGCGGCGGCTCGGGGTAGCCGGTGAGGTTGTAGGCCGGGGTCGCGTCGGGGACCGCGTCCTGCGGGACGGGCGGCGCGCTGCGCGCCATGGCGACGGCCGTGCCCACGGCGATGCCCATGACCACCAGCTCGGCGAGCACGAGGCGGGCGAAGCAAGCCCCGGGGACCGCGCTGCGCAGTCGCGCCAGGAGGCTGCGGCGGTGGAGGAACCCCGCGATCCC
Organism: Pedococcus sp.; assembly: GCA_039916625.1. GTDB lineage: Bacteria > Actinomycetota > Actinomycetes > Actinomycetales > Dermatophilaceae > Pedococcus. The sequence continues at coordinate 8,143 of JBDSKZ010000054.1, read as the reverse complement.
CAGCAGCACCAGGGCCAGGCTCTTGACGATGACGAGGGCGCCATAGCTCGTGGCGAGGTTGGACCACGTGCCCACCCGGAGGAAGGCACTCTGGACGCCGGAGACCGCGACCGCGGCGAAGCACCAGCCCGCGAGGTGTGAGAAGCGCTGGGCCGTGGCGGCGAGGTCGGTGCCGGTGAGCAGCGGCCGCAGGACCGCGAGGGCCAGCAGCCCACCGACCCACACGGTGACGGCCACGAGGTGCACGGCGAGGGCGTTGACCGCGGTGCCGTGGTCGGCAGCACCGGCGGCGTGGCCGGCGAGCGCGAGGGGCAGGAGGGCGACCACAGCGGTGGCGGCGAGCCAGGCCATCGCGGCGCGACTGGTGGCGAGGAGGGCGCCGACGCACACGAGGGCAGCGAGGCCGGCGGTGATCAGCACCTCCCTGATCGGCAGGAGCTTCCACGCGAAGGTGGTGAACTGCTGGGTGAAGCCGGGGTCGGAGACGGGTATGCCGATGAGCGTGGCCATGCCGAACACCGCACCGACCACTCCGGCCACGGCCCAGACCCCGGCGGCGACCGCTGCCAGACGGGTCGCGGTGACGCGGCGCTGGGTCCTGGTGGTCTCCGGCACGAGGAACGCGGCCAGGACCAGCAGGCCGACGGTGGCCGAGGCGGCGACGTCGTGCAGCACCCGGGCGTAGAGGACCCCCCAGCGGACCACGCCACCCGGGTCGCCGATCACCGGAGCAGCAGCCGCCTGACCGACCGCGGCGGCCAGCGGCAGCGTGAGCAGGACGGCCACGACCAGGGCGACGCCCGGCAGCCGAGCCGGTGCAGCGACCTGCGGTCTCACGGAGACCGCGGCGGGTGAGCTCATGCCCACAGCCTAAGTATGGTGGGGCCATGCCCCTGCATCCGGCAGCACCTGAAGACCTGGCCGGACTCGTCTCGGCCTACCAGCAGACCACCCAGGCGGTGGTGGACCTCGGCCGTTCCTGCGGCGATGCCGACTTCGAGAAGGCGACCGCCTGCCCCGGCTGGACGGTCAAGGACCAGATCTCCCACGTCGTCGGCCTGGAGTCCTGGCTGCACACCGGCGACGTCCCCCGGGTGGACGTCCCCGCCTACGGCCACATCCGCAACAGTGCAGGCCTGTTCATCGAGAAGTCGGTCGAGCTGCGCCGCCGCATGGTCGGCCAGAAGATCGTCGACGAGCTCGAGACCGTGGCGGCGCGTCGCATCGCGGAGTTCTCCGCGCCCGAGGTCACCCTCGAGACCGTCGTCCGTGGCCCCTGGGGCCCGGCACCGGTCGGCGAGACGCTCCAGCGCCGGATCCTGGACATCTGGACCCACGAGCAGGACCTGCGCCACGCGCTCGGCCGACCGGGCAACCTCGACTCCGGCGGCGCCGCGGTGTTCATGGACCTGCTGTTCGCCGCCCTGCCGCGGATGGTCGCCCGCGACGCCGGGATCGAGCCGGGCAACGTCGTGATCATCGACTCCACCGGACCGGTCCTGGGTCGCGCCGGCGTCTGGGTGGAGCCCGGCGACGAGGGCAAGGCCCGCGGCATACCCCTGTTCTCCGGCATCGCCCACGACGGTGACCCCGACGACGTGTTCACGACCATCACGCTCTCGACCGACTGCCTGACCCGTCGTGCGGCCGGTCGTGGCCGGGTCGAGGACATCCACTTCAGCGTGGTCGGTGACGAGGCCGTCGCGCAGCGCGTGCTGGAGCACCTCGTCCTCGTCCCCTGAGGGTCCGCTGCGCCCTCGTCGTGCTCACGGAGCAGTGACTGATTGCGCCGCACAACTATCTTGTGATATTTGTATGCGGCAAGCAACCTTCTGTCCCCGAGGTCACCCATGCCCGAGCACGACCCGATCCTCCCGCCGGACCCCGGCGACCAGCGCGACCAGCGCGACCCGCACGAGGACCAGCGCGACGACCAGCATCGGCTCGACCGGGAGACCGCCGACCGCGTGAGCCTGGGCCTGGTCCGACTCATGAAGCTCCTGCAGTCGATGAAGCTGCACGCCCCCCGGCTCCACCCCGCAGTCGACGCCACCGCGTACCCGCTCCTGTTCACCTTGGTCACCGAACCCCACCGGGTCTCGGCGCTCGCCGAGCTCATCCACTCCGAGGTCTCCACCGTCAGCCGCCAGGTGAGCACCCTCGTCGGCCACGGGCTGCTGGAGAAGGTCAGCGACCCGGAGGACGGCCGCGCCCAGGTCGTGCGCCTCAGCGACGAGGGGCACACTTTGCTCAAGGCGATCCAGCAGCAGCGCAACGAGTGGTTCCTCGAGCTGATGGACGGCTGGACCCCCGATCAGGCGAGTGACTTTGCCGCCCACCTCGAACGTTTCGGCTCCGCCCTGGAGACCAACCTGGAGAGCCTCCTGCGCCGTCGCGCACCCCAACCCACCCCTGCCGCCAGCACCGGCGACACCAGCACCTCGGAGAACTGACATGGCAGCCACTGCCCCGGCGCGGCCAGACGGCCCCCTGACCCACCGACAGATCGTCACGATCCTCGTCGGCCTGATGATGGGGATGTTCCTCGCCGCCCTCGACCAGACCATCGTGGCCACCGCGATCCGCACCATCGCCGACGACCTCAAGGGCCTGGACCAGCAGGCGTGGGCCACGACGGCCTACCTCATCACCTCGACGATCGTCACGCCGCTGTACGGCAAGCTCTCGGACATCTACGGTCGCAAGAAGTTCTTCTCGACCGCGATCACGATCTTCATCTTCGGCTCGGTGCTGTGCACCCTGTCGCAGTCGATGCTCCAGCTCGCGTTCTACCGCGCCGTCCAGGGCCTCGGCGCCGGCGGCCTGTTCTCGCTGGCCCTGGCCATCATCGGCGACATCGTCCCCCCGCGGGAGCGCGCCAAGTACCAGGGCTACTTCCTGGCGGTGTTCGGCACCTCGAGCGTCCTGGGCCCGGTCATCGGCGGGTTCTTCGCCGGTCAGTCCAGCATCCTCGGGGTCGACGGCTGGCGCTGGGTCTTCCTCGTCAACGTCCCGATCGGCATCGCGGCGCTGCTCGTGGTCTCCCGCACCCTGCACCTGCACCACACCCGCCTCGACCACCGCATCGACTGGTGGGGCGCGGCCACGCTGACCCTCGGTCTCGTGCCGCTGCTGCTCGTCGCCGAGCAGGGCCGCGACTGGGGCTGGGGCTCGGGCCGCTCGGTGCTCGCCTACGTCATCGGCGGTCTCGGGGTCATCGCCTTCCTGCTCGTGGAGCGGGCCATGAAGGACGAGGCGCTGCTGCCGCTCACGCTGTTCCAGAACCGTACGGTCGGCGTCGCCTCGGCCGCCTCCGTCCTCATCGGTATGGCGATGTTCGGTGGCCTCGCATCGCTGCCCCTCTACCTGCAGATCGTCAAGGGCGCCTCGCCGACGCAGGCCGGCCTGCAGCTCCTCCCGCTCACGCTCGGCATCATGACCGGCTCGATCTTCTCCGGACAGGTCATCAGCCGCACCGGGAGGTACCGGATCTTCCCGATCATCGGCTCGGGGCTGCTCACCATCTCGCTGTTCGTCTTCCACTTCGTCCAGGCGGACACCCCGCTGTGGCAGACGATGATCGTCATGGTCTTCTTCGGCCTCGGGCTCGGCTTCAACTTCCAGCCACTGACCCTGGCCGTGCAGAACGCCGTGTCGCCGCGCCTCATCGGGGTCGCGACGTCCTCGGCCACCTTCACCCGCCAGATCGGTGGAACGCTCGGCACCGCGGTGTTCTTGTCCATCTTGTTCACGACGGTGCCCGACAAGATCGCCTCCTCGCTCCAGAAGGCCCAGGGCACCACCGAGTTCAAGACGGCGCTGGCCGACCCGGCCAACGCCGAGTTCGCCAAGTCCATGGCTGCGTCGCAGCAGCCGGGTGGGACGAGCGCAGCCGGGGGCGTGTTGAAGGACTCCTCGTTCCTGACCGACCTGGACCCGCGACTGGCCAAGCCGTTCCTGCAGGGTTTCTCCCAGGCGATGGACACCGTGTTCCTCGTCGGTGGAGCGGTCATGGTCATCGGCTTCCTGGTCATGCTGTTCCTGCCGCACGTCGAGCTGCGCGGCGGCTCGGCCTACGCCGAGCGCGGAGCGGCCGAGAAGGCGCAGTCCGATGCTGCCGAAGCCCCGCCGGCTGTCGGCCACTGAGGGTCTTCCCTGACGTGACCCTGAACCCCGGGTGAGCCCTTCGGCTCGTCCGGGGTTCGTGGTTACTGTGACTTGCGTGGAACCCGTCGTGCACACCCAGGGGCTGACCAAGGACTACGGTCCGGTGCTGGCCCTGGACGCGCTGGACCTCGAGATCGGTCCCGGCATCACTGGTCTCGTCGGCGCCAACGGTGCTGGCAAGTCGACCCTGCTCAAGATCCTGCTGGGCCTGGTCCCCGCGACCGGTGGCCGCGCGCAGGTGCTGGGACACGACATCGCCTCGGAGGGCTCCGCGATCCGCGCGGCGGTCGGCTACCTGCCGGAGCACGACTGCCTCCCCCCCGACGTCAGCGCCAGCGACTTCGTCGTCCACCTGGCGATGATGTCGGGGCTCCCCCGGGTCGCGGCCCGCGAGCGCGCTGCCGAGGTGCTGCGCCACGTGGGGCTCGCCGAGGAGCGGTACCGGCCGATGGGTGGCTACTCGACGGGCATGAAGCAGAAGGCCAAGCTGGCCCAGGCCCTGGCCCACGACCCCCGACTGGTGCTGCTGGACGAGCCGACGAACGGGCTCGACCCTGCCGCGCGCGAGGAGATGCTGGGCCTGGTCCAGCGGATCGGGCGGGACTTCGGGATCGCGGTGATCGTGACCTCGCACCTGCTCGGCGAGCTCGAGCGGGTCAGCGACCACGTCGTCGTCCTTGACGGCGGCCGACTGTTGCGGGCCTCACGGACCGACGACTTCCTCGATGCCACGGGCGTCCTGCTCGTCGAGGTGCTCGGCGACGACGCACAGGTGCGGATGACCGACGCCCTCAACCGTGCCGGGGTCGCGGCGGTGGCGCGCGGCGCCATGCTGACCGTCGATGCCGCCCCCGGGCCGCTGGACGTGCACGACCTGATCCGTGACACCGCCAGCGACCTGGGTCTCGGCCTGGTCCGCCTGCAGGTCGACCACCGACGCATCGAGGACGTCTTCGCTGTTGAAGGGTTCAGTGCCGCCAAGGACTCCAGTGCCGAGGCCGGGGAGGTGACCCATGGCTGACCTGCCGTCGACCGACCCGACGTCCGCGACGCCCGCGGGTGGCAGCGTCATCCACGACCTCGGCTACCGCCCCTACACCGGCCCTCGCCTGGGACCGGCTGCGATCGCGCGCGCACTGGTCGTCACCGGATTCCGCAACGCCTTCGGGCTGGGCCGCTCAGGGAGGTCGAAGGTGCTGCCCTTCATCCTGCTCGGCCTCAACCTGCTACCGGCCGTCATCGTCGGCGGGGTGATGGTGTTCATCGGGTTCGACCGGCTCCCGATCGGCTATGCGGAGTACGCCTCCACGACCCAGGTGCTCCTCGGGATCTTCGTCGCGTCGCAGGCGCCGGTGCTCTTCTCGCGCGACCTTCGGCACGGCACCATCTCGCTGTACCTCGCGCGCCCACTCCCCGCACGCACCTACGCCGTGGCCCGCTGGGGATCGCTGCTGGGAGCCACCCTGGTGTTCCTGCTGCTCCCGATCCTGCTGCTGTACGGCGTCGCGCTGCTCGGCGAGCTGGACGTCGGCGAGCAGACCCACGACGCGGCGATCGCGGTGTGCCTGGCCCTGCTCCTGGCCCTGTCGCTGACGGGTGTCGCCGGACTGATCGCGTCCTGGTCGACCCGTCGCGGGTTCGCCGTCGTCGCCACCATCGCGTTGCTGCTCATCGGCAACGGCATCGTGTCCGCCATCCAGGCGATCGCCCAGCAGGAGGGCAAGCCGCGCGTGGGGGAGGTGGCCGGGCTGCTCTCGCCGTACTCGCTCTACCGCGGACTGATGGCCGCCTGGACCGACACCGAGACCGTCACGCCTCCGACGGGGACCGCGATGCAGCTCGCCTACGTCGCCGTGTTCGTCGCCCTGTCCGCAGCGTGCCTGGCCGGCCTCGTCTGGCGCTACCGTCGGGTGGCCACGGCATGAGCGTGATCACCCTCGACCGGGCCTCGCGGTGGTACGGCAACGTGGTGGCCGTCAACGGCATCTCGATGACCGTGCGCCCCGGCGTGACCGGTCTCCTGGGGCCCAACGGGGCGGGCAAGACCACCCTGATCGCGCTCATGTCGGGATTCCTGGCCCCCTCGGCGGGCACCGTCACCCTCGACGGCGACCCGATCTGGCGCCACACCGACGCCTACCGCACGATCGGCCTGGTGCCCGAGCGGGAGCTCAGCTTCGGCTACCTCACGGGGCGCCAGTTCGTCCTCGCCAACGCCGAGCTGCACGGGCTGGGCGACCCCGGCGCCGCCACCGAACGGGCGCTCGAGGTCGTCGAGATGACCGAGCCCGCCGCTCGCCGGATCGGCACGTACTCCAAGGGCATGCGGCAGAGGGTCAAGCTCGCTTCGGCCCTCGTCCACGACCCCGCGGTGCTCCTGCTCGACGAACCGTTCAACGGTGTCGACCCACGCCAGCGGCTGCACCTCATGGGCCTGCTGCGCCGGATGGGCGCCGAAGGCCGCACCGTCCTCTTCAGCTCCCACATCCTCGAGGAGGTCGAGCAGGTGGCCAGGCAGATCGAGGTCGTGGTCTCGGGTCGACACGCAGCGTCGGGCGACTTCGGACAGATCCGGCGGCTGATGACCGACCGGCCGGTGCAGTACGTCGTGGTGGGCGATGACGACCGCGGACTGGCCGGAGCGCTGATCGCCGAGCCGTCGGTGGTCTCGGTCTCGCTGCGGCGCGCAGGCGGCGTCGACGTCTCGGTGTCCGACTTCGGCGCCTTCACGGTCCGGCTTCCCCAGGTGGCCCGGCAGCACGGGATCCGGATCCTGGAGCTCACCCCCACCGACGAGTCGCTCGAGAGCGTCTTCGCCTACCTCGTGGGTGCCGACCGTTGAACCCCACCATCCTTCGTCTTTCGGCCCAGGCCCTGCTGGGACGCCGGCGCGGCCTGGTCCTGGTTCTGATCCCCGCGGTGCTCCTGGCGCTGGCAGTCGTGGTGCAGGCCCTGACCGAGGATGTCGCGGTCGGCTACGAGGCCGTGGCCAGCCTCGGCTTCACCCTCGCCCTGCCCCTGGTCGCGCTGCTCGCCGCCACCTCGGTCCTCGGTCCCGAGGTGGACGACGGGTCGATCGTCTACCTGCTGTCCAAACCGGTGAGCCGACACGTCATCGCCGTCAGCAAGTACGTGGTCGCCTGGGCCGCGACGATGGCCCTCGGCGCCGTCCCGCTCCTGGTCACTGGCCTGGTCCTGGACGTGTCAGACCCCCGTCGGGCGGTCGCGTGGGGGGTCGGCGCTGCGGTGGCCGGCACGGCATACACCGCGCTCTTCCTGGGGCTTGCGGCCCTCACCAGGCACGCAGTGGTGGTCGGGCTGCTCTTCGCCCTCCTCTGGGAAGGGGTGCTCGGCAACGTCCTCGACGGCATCCGGTGGGTGGCCATCGGCGCCTGGGGTCGTGAGGTCGCCACCGGGATCAGCTCGCTCGTCCCGGCTCGGGGCATCGGGCTGGCCTACGCCGTGGTCGCCGCGGCCCTGGTCAGTGTCGTGTCGGTGTGGTTCACCGGTGACCGGCTGCGGTCGTTCACCCTGCGCGGCGACGAGTAGCAAGAACTGCGAGACCGCACGCCAGTGCCGCGGCCTCGCAGTCTCAGGTTGTCCCACTCAAAGTGTTCAGTCGCATCGACGACCGTCAGCTCTGACTCGCGGTCAGCGGTAGGCGCTCGCAACGCAGGGCTTGAGGGTCGCGCCTGCACCGGTGAATCCGTTGTTCCACGTAAGTCCCGCCGTCCCGGCAACGTTGGACGAGAGCGCGACTGCCGACGCCTTGACCTCAGGGGTGATCAAGATGGGCCACACGCACTTGCCACCGTGACGATTCCCCGTGACGGTGGTGCCGGAGCAGTTGGGGCCACCCTCCGACAACCTCGGCCAAGCCGCGATCTGGGTGTATGACCCGTAGAGCCAGTTCCGGTCGATCACGGTGTCGGTGATGGCGCCGTGGTAGGGCGTGAGCACGATGCACTGCCCCTTG
>JBDSKZ010000053.1:0-5035 GCA_039916625.1 Pedococcus sp. | reverse complement strand
CGGTGTCCCGGACCCCCCGCCCCGACCGGTCGCGGCCGGAACCTTCGGTCCCGGCCGCCTCGGAGCCCACGTCCTGGCCCTGGACGCGGTCGACCTGAGGGTCGAGCGCTCGGTGCGCCGGCTCGACGGCTCGACCCGTACCAGCGTCGCCGTCGACGGCCAGTGGCTGCAGCTGCGAGCTGCCGAGTCGCACGCCCTCGTCGGGCCCTCGGGCGCCGGCAAGTCGACCCTGATGCTCGCGCTGGCAGGGCTCGTCGACCGACAGGACGGCCAGGTCCGGGTCCACCCCGACCTGGCCGTCGGCGCCCACCGCGACCCCCGCGACTGGGGCACCAAGGAGGTCGCCCGGACCCTCGCGTGGGTGCCGCAGTGGGCGAACTCGACCCTCGTCGCGACCACCGTCCTGGACGAGGTGATGACGACGTCGCGGGCCCTCGGGCTGGTGGAGTCGGAGGCCCTGGAACGCTGCCGCTCGCTGCTCGCCGCCCTGGGCCTGGACCACCTCGAGCAGGCCGACCCCCGGCACCTCTCCGGCGGAGAGCAGCGCCGCCTCGCCATGGCCTCGGCCGTGGCCCACCAACCTGCCGTCCTCCTCGCGGACGAGGCCACGGTGGGCCAGGACCGGCACACCTGGGCTGCCGTCGTGGGCATCCTCGAGGCACTGCGCGACGCCGGCTCGGCCGTCGTCGTCACCACCCACGACGACGGGGTCGTGGCGCGCGCCGACCGCGTCACGACCATCGCCCGCCCGGTCCAGCCGCCGACTCCACCAACGCCGCGCCGACCCCTGGCCGCCCGGGCCGGACCGCTCGCGCTCCTCGGGGCGTCCCTGCTCGCCATACCGGCGGGGGTGGCCGCCCCGCACTGGCGCACCAGCCTCGCGGTCCTGGCCACCCAGGTGGTCCTTGCCGTGCTTGCCCTGGCGGCGCCCGGGGAGGGCGTGAACCCCCGTGGACGAACCCGAGGGGTCGCGCTGCGGATGGTGCCGGGGTTGCTCGGCGCGGTCTCCGTGGCGTGGTCGACATGGCTGCTGGGCAGCCGCGACCTCGACGTGGTCGCGACCGCCGGGCTGCGCGTGCTCATCATCGTGCTGCCGTCGGCCGTCCTCATCCAGCACATCGACGCCGATGCCCTCGGTGACCACCTGGCCCAGCAGCTGCGGCTGCCCGCTCGGCCCGTCGTCGCGCTCGCGGCGGCGCTGCAACGGGTCCACACGTTCGGCGACATCTGGGCGGAGATCGCCCGAGCGCGCCGGGTCCGGGGCATCGCCGCCACCGCCCGCTCACCGAGGTCGGTGCTCGACCAGATCTGGGCGATGACCCTGGGCATGCTCGTGCGCTCGCTGCAGGCTGCAGCCGCGCTGGCCGTGGCGATGGACGCGCGTGGGTTCGCCACCGCGTCCCGCAGGACCTGGGCGCAACCGGCTCGCTGGCGGGTCGGGGACACCCTCGTCCTGCTGCTCTCGCTCGCGCCGATCGCCGTCGCCCTGCTCGCCACCTAGCGCATCAGCGCTTCTCGCAGGCGATGCCGTCCTTGTCTCGGTCGCTCTTGGTGTTGAGCTTGTAGGTCGCCGCGCTCACGGTGAAGTTGGTGACCCGCTTGCTGCGCCTGCCGACCTTGTCCTTGGCGCCCGGCCTGCCGACCCCGTGCTTGTAGACCTTGTTCAGCTCGGTGCAGTTCTTGTAGGCCTTCGGCTTCGGTGCGGCGCTGGCTGGGACCGACGTCGCGAGCACGAACCCGCTCGAGAGCAGGCTGACGGCGAGGGCGGCGACATAGGCAGGACGGGGACGCATGGGCACACCCTCCCAGCGCACCGAGCCCTGCGTGGACGTTTCGGCAGATCCGGCCCATGCGGGCACGGATCTGCGTCCCAACGGTGGGACACCGCTCGACCTACCGACCTCGGACCGCACCGGCCCCTAACCTTGGGGGGTGGACTGGAACGACTACGGCGCGGCCCTCTTCGACCTCGACGGTGTCCTGACACCGACGGCCGAGGTGCACATGCGCGCCTGGGACGTCATGTTCAACGCCTACCTTGACGGGCGGGGCGACGAACAGCAGCCCTACACCGACGAGGACTACTTCGCCTGGGTCGACGGCAAGCCGCGCTACGACGGCGTTCGCTCGTTCCTCACCTCCCGCGGGATCTCCCTGCCCGAGGGGACCCCCGAGGACGACCCTGAGCTCGAGACCGTGTGTGGCCTCGGCAACCGCAAGAACGCCGCCTTCTCGGCCGTCCTGCATGACGAGGGGGTCACGCCCTACCCCGCCTCGGTCGCCCTCCTGGACTGGCTCCGGGCGCGTGGCACGGCCGTGGCCGTCGTCTCCTCCTCACGCAACGCCACCGGCGTGCTCGCCGCCGCAGGCCTCGCCGACCGCTTCGAGGTCGTCGTAGACGGCCGGGTCGCCGAGGACACCGGACTACCGGGCAAGCCCGCCCCGGACACCTTCTGGTATGCCGCGGAGCAGCTCGGTGTGACGAAGGAGCGTTCGGTCGTGCTCGAGGACGCCCTGTCGGGTGTGCAGGCCGGGCGGGCCGGTGACTTCGGGCTCGTCGTCGGTGTCGACCGCGGCGCCGGCGAGCAGCCACTGCTCGACGGCGGTGCCGATGTCGTCGTGACCGAGCTCGACGAGCTGATCGGTCGATGAGCGACTCCAGCACCGGGCCCCGGTGGCCGGTCGACGGCGACCCCGTCGACCGCACCAGGTTCCCCGTCGACGAGTGGCGCTGGATCGAGTCGAGCTACTCCAACGAGGACCTCGGGGTCACCGAGACGGTCTTCGCCGTGGGCAACGGCTACCTCGGCCTGCGCGGCACGCCTGAGGAAGGGCGCGACACGCACGCCCACGGGACGTTCATCAACGGCTTCCACGAGACGTGGAAGATCAGGCACGCTGAGGAGGCCTTCGGCTTCGCCCAGACCGGTCAGACCATCGTCAACGTCCCCGACGTCAAGACGATCAAGCTCTACGTCGACGACGAGCCGCTGCTGCTGTCGGTCGCAGACCTCGAGCACTACGAGCGCTCGCTCGACTTCGCCGACGGGGTGCTGCGACGGTCACTGGTCTGGTGCACGCCGTCGGGCAAGCGGGTGCGGGTCGAGTCGCGGCGGATGGTCTCCTTCGAGCAGCGCCACCTCGCGGTGATGACGTTGGAGGTGACCCTGCTCGACGGTGACGCCCCGGTCGCGATCTCCTCGCAGGTGCTCAACCGCCAGGACGGCCAGGACGAGTACTTCGTCAAGGCGGCCGCCATGGGTGGTGGGTTCGACCCGCGCAAGGCGGTCAAGTTCAGCGACCGGGTCCTGGTGCCACAGAGCCACTGGTGCAGCGACCGACGCGCCATCCTGGGCTACCGCTGCGCGAACTCGGGCATGACCGTGGCCGTCGCGGTGGACCACGAGATCCGCACCGACAACGTCTTCGAGGAGCTCGCGCACGCTGAGGAGGACCTGGCCAAGAAGGTCTACCGGGTCACCGCGAAGCAGGGGGTGCCGATCACGGTCACCAAGGTCGCGGCATACCACTCGTCGCGCGGTGTCCCCGTGCGCGAGCTGGTGGACCGCGGACGGCGCACGCTCGACCGCGCCCGCGAGGCGGGCGCCGAGGAGCTGTTCGCCGAGCAGCGACGGTGGATGGACCGGTTCTGGGCCGACTCCGACGTCGTCATCGACGGCCACCCCGAAGTGCAGCAAGCGGTGCGCTGGAACCTGTTCGAGCTCGCCCAGGCCTCGGGACGGGTGGAGCAGTCCGGCATCCCCGCGAAGGGCGTGACGGGGTCCGGCTACGAGGGCCACTACTTCTGGGACACCGAGACCTACGTCCTGCCGTTCCTCAGCTACACCTCGCCGTGGGTGGCGCGCGGCGCACTGCGCTTCCGCTACCACATGCTGCCGGCCGCGCGTCGTCGTGCGCGTGAGCTGTCGCAGTCCGGCGCGGCCTTCCCTTGGCGCACCATCAACGGCGAGGAGGCCTCGGCCTACTACGCCGCGGGCACGGCGCAGTTCCACATCAACGCCGACATCGCCTACGCCCTGTCGAAGTACGTCAGCGCCAGCGGTGACGAGGACTTCATGATGCGCGAGGGCATCGACGTGCTCGTCGAGACCGCGCGCATGTGGGCCGACCTCGGGTTCTGGCTCGGGCGCAGGGAGCCCAGGTTCCACATCCACGGCGTGACCGGGCCCGACGAGTACACGACGGTCGTCAACAACAACCTGTTCACCAACGTCATGGCGCGCGACAACCTGCGCCAGGCCGCGCGGTGGTCGACGATCCTGCGCGAGCGGCGACCGACGGAGTTCGCCCGCCTGGTCGCCCGACTCGATGTCGAGGACGCCGAGATCGAGGAGTGGGGTCGCTGCGCCGAGGGGATGCACATCCCCTACGACGAGGCGATGGGGGTGCACCCGCAGGACCAGCACTTCCTCGAGCAGGAGGTGTGGGACCTCTCGGCGACCCCTGCCGACAAGCGGCCCCTGCTGCTGCACTACCACCCGCTGGTGATCTACCGGTTCCAGGTGCTGAAGCAGGCCGATGTGGTGGCCGCGCTCTTCCTCCAGGGCGACCTGTTCACCGTCGAGGAGAAGCGGGCCGACTTCGAGTACTACGACCCGATCACCACGGGTGACTCGACGCTGTCCGCGGTCGTGCAGTCGATCATCGCCGCCGAGGTCGGCTACCAGGACCTCGCGCTGCGCTACTTCCATGACGGCCTCTACGTCGACCTCGCCGACCTGCACAGCAACGCGGCCGACGGCGTGCACATCGCGTCGTGCGGCGGCGTCTGGAACGCTTCGGTCTACGGGTTCGGGGGCATGCGGGACCACAACGGCACCCTGACCTTCGACCCGCGCCTGCCGGCGAGCTGGCCGCGGCTGGAGTTCCGGCTCCGGGTGCGTGGCAGTCGCGTCCGGGTCGAGGTACTGCCTGACCAGATCTCGTTCACCGTCGTCGAGGGCGACAGCCTGGAGTTCATCGTCCGCGGCGAACGAGTGCGCGTGGAGGCAAGCAGGCCCGGTGAGCTCGGTGA
>JBDSKZ010000052.1:0-32594 GCA_039916625.1 Pedococcus sp. | reverse complement strand
CCGGTGCGCAGGGCCTGCATGAGCGGCTCGGTGACGTGCTCCTGGCCGATGACGTCGGCGAAGGACTCGGGCCGGTAGCGGCGGTACAGGGCGGTGCTCACGGTCGGAACCCTAGTCGGCCCACCTGACACGAGACAGCCGCTGTCGGACCGGGCTGGGAGGGTCTTGGCCATGACCGCGACAGAGATCCTCGAGCGCTTCGCCGAGACCATCGACACCCGCGACTGGGCCTCGCTGCGTCTGCTGCTGGCGGACGACTTCACCGCCCACTTCGTGCACACCGGCCAGACCTTCGAGCGTGACGCGTGGGTGGCGTTCAACAGCGACTACCCCGGGCACTGGCGGTTCCGGTGGGAGGACGTCGTCGTCGCCGGTGACCGTGGTGTCGGGAGGGCACGGGTCAGCAACGGCGAGCAGACCTTCCACGTCGCGAGCTTCCTGACCGTCGACCACGACGGGCTGGTCAGCAAGCTCGTCGAGGTCTGGACCGAGGGGGCGCCGTCGGGGCCCTGAGGGTTGCCCACGCGGCGGTGTCAGACTGTCGGCGACGACAGGGGACCCATGGCCGCGCGACGCAAGCAGACCAGCACCACCGAGAAGACCAAGGCGAGCCCGCTGGTCCTCGAGGTCAACGGTGCCGGCAAGGACATCGAGGGATCGGTGCTGCTGGCACCGATCGACCTCAAGGCCAAGGCCGGTCAGTGCATCGTGCTGCGTGGGGCGAACGGCAGTGGCAAGACGACCCTGCTGCGCATCCTCGCCGGCGCGCTCGAGCCGTCGGTCGGCACCGCCACCTTCAACGGCGCGCCCCTCGACGAGCGCGACCCGGCGACCCGGGCCGGCGTCGCGTCCCTGGTGGGTTCGCCCACGGCATACCGCGACCTCACCGTCATCGACCACCTCGTCCTCATCGACTCCACCTGGGGCGGTCGGATCTCGACCGCTGACGAGCGCGCCGACGAACTGTTGGTGACCCTGGAGATCGACCACCTGTCGGAGCGGTTCCCGCACGAGCTGTCCTCGGGCCAGCAGCAGCTGTTCCACCTCGCGCTGGTGTTGTTCCGCCCCTCTTGCGTCCTCCTGCTCGACGAGCCCGAGCAGCGTCTCGACACCCACAAGCGCGCCGTGCTCACCCGGCTGCTGCTCGAGCGCAAGGCCGCGGGCAGCACCCTGGTCATCGCCTGCCACGACCCCGCCATGACCGAGGCCATCGCCGACCGCGTCGTGGACATCGCCGGCGTATGAGCGCGCACCACGAACCGGCCGCGGACGCGGGCGCCGACCCGGACTCGACTGCGCTGCCCGGTCCGAGGACCGACCGTGACCGCCTCGCCCAGGCGCGCAAGGTCATCCGTGGCGGCCTGCCCGAGCAGGGCAACGGCAACGCCATCTATGCGGCGTACGTCGCCGTCATCGCCTCGCTGGTCTACGGCGTGCCGGCGTCGCGGGCGTTCTTCAAGTTCGTCGACCCGGAATGGATCTCGCGGCACCTGACCGGCGTACAAGGGGTCCTCGTCGTGGGTGCCGTCGTCGTGGGCGTCCTGCTCCTGGGGTACCGGCTCGGCTCGGTGCGCGGTCCGGTCGTGCCGGAGCTGCCCTACCTCGACCACGTCGCCGCAAGCGCCCTCGACCGTGCCGTGGTGCTGCGCCGCTGGTGGCGGGTCAGCCTGGTCGGCTGCCTGGTCGCCGGCCTGCTCACCGGCGCCGTGGTCGGCACGGGGATGGTCGCTGCCGGCGTGGCCTCACCCCTGGCGCTCGTGCCCACCACCCTCGGCGGGGTCCTGGTGGGTCTGGCGCTGGGGGGTTCGTGGCTGTGGGGCCAGGTGCGGTCCTGGCCCACCGGCGACCGCGGGGCCGCGACCCTGCTGCGTGGTCGACGCTCGCTGCGCGCCCTTCACCACGTCGGCCTGCGCACCCAGTCGGCCCGGGCCGTGACCATGGGTGGGGCGGTCCTCGCCGGTGACCTGCGCGCCGCCCGCCTCGACGTGGCCGCCCCGAGCACCCGTCTGCGCCGGACCAGGTTGCGTGCCCGGGGACGGGTCACCGTCGTCGCCGAGCGCGACCTGCTCGGCCTGCGCCGTTCCCCCGGCACGCTCCTGGTCGGCTTCGTGCTGTCGGCCGCCGGGTGCTGGGCGTTGGCCCACTCCACCACCCCCGGCGTGCCCAACATCGTCGCCTTCGCCGGCGTGCTCGCCGCCTACCTCGGGTATGGCGCCTGGTCCGAGGGGATGCGCCTGCAGGGCGACAACGCCGGGACGCCGGCGCTCATCGGGCTGCCGTTCGGCGAGGAGGCCCTGGCGCACCTCATCACCCCGTCTGCGTTGTTCGCCGCCGTCGCGGTCGCCTGCGGCGCCATCGTCGCGACGACGTCGCCGGCCGGGGTGTCGGCCTACTTCTGGCCGGTCGCGATGACTGGGCTGGTCGCCGGGACGCACCTGATGGCGGCCTTCCGCGGGCTGCCGCCGGTGTCGCTGTTCTCGCCCGGGTCAGCCGTGATCTCGGTCGGGTTCTGGTACGTCCG
The DNA here is from genome assembly GCA_039916625.1 of Pedococcus sp. Taxonomy (GTDB): domain Bacteria; phylum Actinomycetota; class Actinomycetes; order Actinomycetales; family Dermatophilaceae; genus Pedococcus. The sequence continues at coordinate 30,073 of JBDSKZ010000052.1, read as the reverse complement.
GCCGCTGCTGCTCGCCCTGATCGGCGGAGTCGCAGCGACTGCCCTGCTGACCAGGTCGAGCACCACGAACGCCCTCCTGGTCCTGGCGCTCGCGTCATACGCCGCGGTGATGTTCGGCCGTCGACGGGTGCGGCTGCTCGATGAAGCCCACCGCGCCTGACCCCTTCGCGCAAAGCGGGGGTCGCTCGGCGACACGGGACTTGTAGACACCGGTATTGCCGAGCAACCCCCGCTTTGCCGTGTCGTGACGCACGGCCGGCGCCAGCAGATCCAGAGGGCCCGGCGCCTCGCGCGGGCAAAGGGACACCCCGCGTACCTGGAAGAGCTCTCCTACCCTTGCTGCATTCCTGCCCTGGGGGAGTTCGGAGAGGTACCACCACACGGGGTGCCTGCGGCAAGTGTAGACGGGCCCGCGCCACGGCAGCCAATCCCCTCTTGAGACACTGGCGCACATGTCACCGCTCGTCCTGTTCCGCCGTCTCGCCCTCGCTGAAGCCACCACGTGGGCGCTGCTGCTGATCGGCATGGTCCTCAAGTACGTCACCAGGACCACCGAGCTCGGCGTGCAGGTCTTCGGCATGGTCCACGGGATCGTGTTCATCGCCTACTGCCTCACCACGGTCTTCGTCGCGGTCAACCAGCGCTGGTCGGCACGCGTCACGCTCCTCGGCCTGGTGAGTGCGGTGCCACCGTTCATGACGGTGTGGTTCGACCGGTGGGCGGAGCGACGCAGCCTGCTCGCGGGTGGCTGGCGACTCGCCTCCGGTGGCGAGACGCCGCGTTCGCTGCCCGAGAAGGTGCAGGCCAAGATGCTTGCCCGACCGGTCGCTGCCCTGGCCGTCGCACTGCTGGCGGTGGCCGCACTGACTGCCGTGGCGCTGCTCGTCGGGCCCCCCGCAGGTTCCCCCAGCTGACGATTTCAGGACAGGGCCCGTGCCCGTGTAGCCTCGCCCGCGGAGGATTCGCATAGTGGCCTAGTGCGCACGCTTGGAAAGCGTGTTGAGTGAAAGCTCTCAGGGGTTCGAATCCCCTATCCTCCGCCGATGAGATGGCCCCCATGCGTGCGCGGGAGCCTTTCTCCTGTCTGCGTGGCGCTGGTTCGAGGTGGACTCGCCGGGGTTCACCGGCGTGTTCACCTCGACCCGGGGAGGGTCAGTCGACGTGGCCAGGTGCTGCAGGACCTCGTTTGCCGCGCTGCTTCTCGACGACGCCGCCGAGGGTGATCAGTGCTCGCTCCACAGCGGCAGGCCGAGTCTTGGTTCGTGAGGCCTCGTGGGGGAGGATGCGTGCACGGGCCCTGCGCCTCTGCTCGCACGGTTCGCAAGGCAGGACAGGACGCCGACCGGGTGCTGCGCCCGGCGGCCGACCCACGAGACCGACTGGAGGGCAGATGGCACGACAGATCTCATGGCGGGGTGTGCTCAGCCCCGACGGCGCGGGCGACGGCCGTCCCGTGGAGACCCAGGTGTGGCGGCCGGGCACTCCGTTGGTGCCGCCGCGCTCGATCGTCGAGGCGGCACGCGTCATGCAGTTCGCCGGGGTGCTCAGCCTCCTCGAGATCGCCCGCGCCTTCCTCACGAGGAACGACCTGCGATCAGCGTTCGCCGGGGAGTCACGCGCCCAGGGTGTCGCCGTCGGCGTGGCCGACCTCGACCGGATCGTGACGTTGAGCCTGACGATCACCGTCGTCTACGCGATCATCTCCGCCACCACATGGTTCACGATGGCCAAGGCCACGCAGCAGGGCTCGAAGTGGGGCCGCTGGGGTGCGTGCGCGCTGATGGTCGTCGCCTTCGGCGTCTTCGCGGGAGGGTTGCTCCCGACCGCTGGACCGTTCTCACGGGTGTTCGCCCTCGCCCTGTTGATGCTCGGCATCTGGGCGCTGGTGCTGTTGTGGCGCAAGGACTCCTCAGCCTGGATCCGGTTCACCACTGCGCCGGAGGACTGACCCCGCGCCAACGGGGGAAACCCCGGCTCAGGAGCTCGTCGGCGGTCCGACGGGGTCGGCGGTCACGACGAGGTTGTGGTCGTAGTGTCGCGTCACGGGGTCGAACCGCCCGGTGCACGTGATCAGCACGAGCCGCCCCGGCCCCGAGCGGTCGAATGCGTCGGTCCCCGTCGACAGCACTCCCTTGGCCACCTCACGGTTGGAGCGCACGACATAGACCTGGCGTAGGCCGGCTCCGCTGAGCTCCACGCGGTCACCGGGTGAGGCGTCGAGCAGCTTGGCGAAGAAGCCGATCCCGTGCTCGCGGGAGTCGATGTGCCCCGCCAGCACCACGCTGCCGTAGACCTCCCCCGGCAGCGCCCCACTCACCCACCAGCCGGTGACGTCGGGGTCCTCCGGCAGCCCCAGGTCACCCTCGGGACCGGTGTCCACCCGCTCGACCGCCGCGGTCGCTGCCCCCTGTGAGAGCAACCGGATCCGAGTCGGTGCGAAGGTGCCTCGCTGACTCGCGGCCGCCGTGCCCTGACCGGCGTCAGGCACGTCAGCCGGCGACGGCCCGGCCGTCGAAGCGCTTCCGGGGCTGGTGGTGGAGGCGCCCGAGGAGGGGGCCGGCCCAGACGCGGCCCGGCTCGGCGGCACGACGGAGCTGGGTGCGCCGCACCCCGACAGGGCCGCCGCGGTGAGGGCCACGGCGAGCATGGCCCCGGCGCCTCGACGTGGGTGGCTCACCGCGACGCGGCCGGCATCCGGCCGATCACGGTCAGGAAGTCTGTCGCTTGTGCAGCAGCCGGGGCGACGGGCGTCCCAACGCCCGGCCGTCGTGCACCGCGGCACCGACCCCGACGGCGAGCAGTCCACTGAAGAACATCAGTCCCGGCACGGTGGCAGAAGGCGCGCCGGCCTCGTGCCTGGCGATCAGGAAGCGGGCCTGCCCTCCTGACCCCGCTTCGACCCGCTGCGGGTCCGCCCCCGAACCGCGCATGGCGATCGGCAGGACCTGGACGACCGCGTCCATCGAGCCGGTCTCGGCCACCCCGATCGCAAAGACCCGGGTCAGGGATGCCTTGGCCACCGGGACATCGGCTGGACCGAAGACGACCGGTCCGTCGGTGGCGGTGGGCACGATGTCGACGGGATAGGTGCCGGCCGGAACGGTCAGGGTGAGCTGCTCACCGTTCGCGACGTTGGCGAACAGCACCTTGCCCTTGACCCGGATGTCGGCCGGGCCGACCGCGGCGGTGTGCGCGACGGTGAGGCGGCCGCTGCCGGCGGTGACCGGGCTGAGGTCGTTCGCGAAGGTGGTGAAGACCGGCGGTTTCGTCGCGTCGGCCTGACGGTGCAGCACGAGGTCGGTGCTCGACCCCGCAGCGACGGTGAAGGCCGCCTGCACGGGGCCGCCGCCGCTGTCGCGCTCGGCGGAGACGACGTGGCGGCCGGGCGCGAGGTCCAGGGGTCCGACGACGGTCTTTGCCTTGGCGGCCGGGGAAACGGCCTTCCCGTCGACGGACAAGGTCATCGTCGTCGCGTCGACCCCTTGGATGAGGAACACCGCTGCCGTAGCAGTGGCTGCCGGGCGAGCCTGCGGAGCGGCCGCGATGCTGGCCGAGGCCGCCGCGACCCCACCGGTCAGTGCGACGGCGGCACCGAGAAGGCAGAGGGCCAAGGGGCGTCCGATCCTTCGCATGCTGACCTCCGGGCTCGTCGCTGGTGGAGGGACGATCACGCCCATCCACCTCAGAGACGTGATGATCCCGCTGGTCAGCGTCCTGTTGCTCATGCAATAGGCGTAAATCCGGCGCTGGGGGTGGTCGGTGACGACGCTGCGACCGATACTCGAACGTCGACGAGAAGGGGTGGGCCCCATGGCTGGAACGCGCAAGAAGAAGGCGGGCTGGTCGGCTCCCCCACCAGCTGGTTCACCGCGCGCCCCCAAGAGGACTCGGTCCGCTCGGTCGACCGCGACAACCACCCCACAGCCCGCCGAGCGACCCACCCCAACGCCCGTCGAGCGACCCACCCCGGCACCGACGCATCCGGGCACGGGCACGATCGTGTCGGCCGCACCGACCACCCGGTCCGAGGAGCTCGTCGGCCAGGGGGGGCCCGAGCCCATCCCCACGGTCGAGCCCTCGCCCCGCCGGATGACGCCGGGACGGCTCGCCGTGGCGCTGCTCGTCCTGCTCGCGCTGGTCGCGTCGACCGTGGTGGTGGTGCAGGTTCTCGGCGGATCCCCTCCCCGGGGTGGCGTGAAGTCTGCGACCGCTGCGAGCTCGGTCGCCACGACCTCCTCCGGACGCGATGTCGGGGAGGCGGGCACCGGCGTCCCCGGCCTGACTGCCCCGGGCGTCCAGGTCGAAGCCGTCCCGGCAGCCAGCGGTGACGTCGACGTCGTGGAGAACGTCGTGTTCAGCGGTAGCGCCACCGATCTCGAGCTGACGCTGCCACGGGTGACCGGTGTCTCCGCCACGGCGCGTCCCAAGGAGGTCCGGATCACCGACCTGCGGGTGACCGCGGACGGCGCACCCGTGGACACGAGCACCTTGTCCCTGGCCCGTGGTGGGCGCCTACCCCTGTCGAATGCTGTCCGTGCCGTCGAGCTGCGTTACCGACTGGTCGGGGTCGTCATGGTGAGCCGGCCATCAACGGCCGGCCGGGCCCTCGTGCTGCTCCCGCCGATCTCCGCCGGTGCCCACCTGCGCAGCCTCCCCGTCGTCGTCGAGGTGCGCGGCACGCGGGTGCGCAACCTCGTCTGTCCCGGCCTCGCAGCGCGTGACCAGCTCTGCGGACGCCAGGACGGCGAGCAGTGGCGGACCGTGCCGCTGGAGTCGGGAGCCACCGCGGTGCTGGCCCAGCTCGACCTCCCCACCGGCTGAGCGGCCGCCCCTTCCAGCGTGGCACGGCCGGTCGCTGCCACCCGACCGCTCGGCGCGAGACCACTCGCGTCCACCGCATCGGGACCAACAGCCTGTGGCGCGGAGGCCCGTCGGGACGCACGATGGGGCCATGAGCAACAGCGCCTACCGCGCGGCATACGAAGAGAGCCTGGCCGACCCGGACGCGTTCTGGGGTCGCGCAGCCCAGGCCATCGACTGGATCACCCCGCCGCCGCGGGTCCTCGACGACGACCGGCCACCGTTCTACCGGTGGTTCACCGGGGGCACGCTCAACACCTGCTTCAACGCCCTCGACCGGCACGTCGCCGCCGGACGCGGCGACCAGGCCGCGCTGCACTACGACAGCCCGGTGGCCGGGACGCAGCAGACCTTCACGTATGCCGAGCTGCTCGACCGGGTCGCGACGTTCGCCGGCGCGATGGCCTCGCTCGGGGTGGCCAAGGGTGACCGCGTCATCATCTACATGCCGATGGTGCCCGAGGCGGTCGTCGCGATGCTCGCGTGCGCCCGACTGGGGGCAGTGCACTCGGTGGTGTTCGGCGGTTTCGCCCCGAACGAGCTCGCCGCCCGCATCGAGGACGCCAAGCCGACCGTCATCGTCTCCGCGAGCTGCGGCATCGAGCCGACCCGGATCGTCGAGTACAAGCCGATGCTCGACGCCGCCCTGGACCGCAGCAGCCACAAGCCGGAGTCCGTGATCGTGCTCCAGCGCGAGCAGGCCCGGGCTGCCGTCGGCGAACGCGACACAGACTGGGAGGAGCTCGACTGGGAGGAGCTGGTTGCCGACGCGGAGCCCGCCGACTGCGTCGAGGTGGGTGCCACCGACCCGCTCTACATCCTGTACACGTCCGGCACGACCGGCCGCCCGAAGGGCGTCGTCCGCGACAACGGGGGGCACGCCGTCGCGCTGCGCTGGTCGATGGAGAACGTCTACGGCATCGGCCCCGGCGACTCGTGGTTCACCGCCAGCGACGTCGGCTGGGTCGTCGGCCACTCCTACATCGTCTACGCGCCGCTGCTCACCGGCGCGACGACGGTGCTCTACGAGGGCAAGCCGGTCGGCACACCGGACGCGAGCGCGTTCTGGCGGATCATCGCGCAGTACGGCGTCAAGGCGATGTTCACCGCGCCGACCGCCTACCGGGCGATCCGCCGCGAGGACCCCGAGGGCACCCTCATCGCGCAGCACGACCTCTCCTCGCTCCAGACCGTGTTCCTGGCCGGCGAACGGCTGGACCCCGACACGTGGGAGTGGGCGACGCAGCGGCTCGGCGTGCCGGTCGTCGACAACTGGTGGCAGACCGAGACCGGCTGGCCGATCGCGTCCAACCTGCGTGGCCTCGAGCCGATGCCGCTCAAGCCGGGCTCACCGACGGTGCCCACCCCCGGGTATGCCGTGCACGTCCTCGACGCGCAGGGCCACCAGGTCCCTGCGGGCCAGGAGGGCGCCATCTGCCTGAAGCTGCCCATGCCTCCCGGCACCTTACCCACCCTCTGGGAGGACGACGAGCGCTATGTCTCGGGCTACCTGTCGGCCTTTGACGGCTACTACCTCACCGGTGACGGCGGCCTCCTGGACGAGGACGGCTACCTCTATGTCATGGGCCGCACCGACGACGTCCTCAACGTCGCCGGGCACCGCCTCTCGACCGGCTCGATCGAGGCAGCCCTCGCGGGTCACGACGCGGTCGCCGAGTGCGCGGTGATCGGCGTGGCCGACGACTTCAAGGGCCAGGTCCCCCGTGGGCTCGTGGTCCTCAAGTCGGGCGTCGACGTCGCCGCCGACGGCGAACGCATCCGGGCCGAGCTCGTGCAGCGGGTGCGCGACGAGGTCGGGGCCGTGGCGTCGCTGCGCCAGGTCGACATCGTCAGCGCCCTGCCGAAGACGCGCTCGGGCAAGATCCTGCGCAAGACGATGCGCGAGATCGCCGACGGCAGGACGCCCATCGTGCCCGGGACCATCGAGGACGCCAGCGTCCTCGAGACCCTCGCCCCGGTGCTGCGCCCAGCCACCTAACCTTCCCGGTGTGCAGGGAGTCTTCACCGGGTTCGCCACCATCGCCGCCGTCATCGGTGTCGGCGCCCTGCTGGCCCACCTGCGCGTGCTCGACCTCGGCGCCCAGCGGATCCTTTCGCGGATCGCCTTCTTCGTGGCCAGCCCGGCCCTCATGGTCATCACCCTCAGCCGTGCCGACGCGCACGCGGTGCTCTCTGCGAACCTCGTCGCGTCTGGCGCGGGGGTGGTCGTCTCCGCTGCGGTGTATGGCGCCCTGGCCCGGTGGTACTGGCACCGCAGCCTGGGTGAGGGGACCATCGGCGCGCTGTGCGCGGCATACGTCAACGCCGGCAACCTCGGCATCCCGGTGGCGAGCTATGTCCTCGGGGACGCCGCCCTGGTCGCGCCGACCCTGTTGCTGCAGCTGCTCGTGCTCCAGCCGCTGGCGCTGGCTCTGCTCGACGCGGACGTGCGCGGCAGGCCGACCTCGGTGTTCCAGCTCGTGGCAGGACCGTTCATGAACCCCTTGACGCTGGGGTCGCTGGCCGGGCTCGGCCTGTCCCTGACCGGGTGGACGCTGCCGCGGCTCGTCGTCGAACCGCTCACCCTCATCGGCAACATGGCGGTGCCCTCCATGCTCATCGCCTATGGCGTCGCGCTGCGCCTCGGGCCGGGGCTCGGCCGGGCCGGTTCGGTGGCAGAGCTCGCGACGACGTCGACGATCAAGCTGTTGGTGCAGCCGGCCGTCGCGTGGTTCGTCGGAGCGACGGTGCTCGGGGTGGACGGCCCCGCGCTGCTGGCCATCGTCGTCACCTCGGCCCTGCCGACGGCGCAGAACATCTTCGTGCACGCGACCCGCTACGACCGGGGCACCGTGCTGGCGCGCGACACCATCCTCATCACCACCGTGGGTGCGGTGCCGGTGATCCTGCTCGTCGCAGCAGTCCTCGGCTGACCGCTCCCGGCCCGACCGGCCGTCAGCGCGAGCGCTTGGCGGTGCCGAAGATGGACCGGGTGATCTCCCGGCCGAGCACGGTGCCGGCCGACCGCAGCGCCGACCTGAACGCGCTCGACTTCACCACCTGCTCGACGATGCCCGGCTCCTCCTTGGCAGCGCGAGCCGGCTTGGGGGCGGCGGGTCCGCGGGGAGCAGGAGCGGGGACGGGTGCCGGCGCGGCGGACGTCGGCTCGACCGGCACCGTCTGGAGCCGGGCCTGGAGCTTCTCGTAGGCCGACTCGCGGTCCACCACGGCCGCATACTTGGTCGACAGCGGTGAGGCGGCGATCAGCGCCGTGACCGTGGCCTCCTCGGACGGCGCCATGAGCGACTGCGGTGCGATCATCCGCGTCCACGCGACCGGGGTCGGGGCGCCCTTCTCGGACAGGACCGTGACGACGGCCTCACCGGTGCCGAGGGAGGTCAGCAGCTCCTCGAGGTCGTAGGCACTGCGGGGGTAGGTCGACACCGCGGCCTTGAGCGCCCTGGCGTCCTCGGGGGTGTAGGCGCGCAGGGCGTGCTGGACACGGTTGCCGAGCTGGGCGAGGACCCCGCTCGGCACGTCCTTGGGGCTCTGGGTCACGAAGAAGACACCGACGCCCTTGGAACGGATCAGTCGTACCGTCTGCTCGATCGCCGAGAGGAACGCCTTGCTCGCGTCCCTGAACAGCAGGTGCGCCTCGTCGAAGAAGAAGACGAGCTTCGGCTGGTCGGCGTCACCGATCTCGGGCAGGTCGTGGAACAGGTCGGCCAGCAGCCACATGAGGAACGTGGAGAACAGCGCGGGCCGGTCCTGCACCGCCGGCAGCTCGAGGCAGGTCACCATGCCCTTGCCGTCGGCCGCGGTGCGGAGCAGGTCGGCGGTGTCGAACTCCGGCTCACCGAAGAACGCGTCGGCGCCCTGGTCGGAGAAGGAGATCAGCTGGCGCAGGATCACTCCCGCAGTCGCCGACGACAGGCCACCGAGCGACTTGAGGTCGGCCTTGCCCTCATCGGAGGTGAGATGGGAGACGACCTCGCGCAGGTCCTTGATGTCGAGCAGCGCCAGGCCGTTCTTGTCGGCGTAGTGGAAGACGAGGCCGAGGCTGGACTCCTGGGTGTCGTTGAGCCCCAACACCTTCGAGAGCAGTGTCGGACCGAACGACGTGATCGTGGCGCGGATCGGGATGCCGTTGCCGAGTCCGCCGAGCGACAGGAACTCGGTGGGGTATGCCGTGCCCACCCACTGCTGCCCGACGTCCGTCGCGCGGCTGGTGATCCGGTCGCCTGCCACTGCGGCCGTCGCCATGCCCGACAGGTCTCCCTTGATGTCCGCGAGGAAGACCGGGACGCCCTGGCCCGAGAGCTGTTCGGCCATGAGCTGCAACGTCTTCGTCTTGCCGGTGCCCGTCGCGCCGGCCACCAGGCCGTGGCGGTTGAGGGTCGCGAGCGGCACCTTCACCGGGGCATCGGGGTAGGCCGTCCCGTCGATGACGGCGGCGCCGAACAGCAACGCCCCACCGGCGAACGAGTAGCCCGCGCGGATCGCGTCGAGCTGCTCGGAGGACTGCGCGGACAGGTCTGGACTGGCGTTCTCGGTCACCTTCGGCACTCTAGTGGGGCGCTCGCGCCCCTGGGCCGGGGTGACGAGGAGGACGCGGGAGGCGGAGCCGCACGAGGATGGGGCCGCCCCGGCATACCCCTATGGTTGCTGGGTGATCTTCAAGAAGGTGGGCGAGGGAAAGCCGTATCCGGACCACGGCAAGGACTCGCCGCGGGACTGGGCCGAGGTGCCCCCGCGCATGGTCCGCCTCGAGGACCTGATCACGACCAAGCGCACCCTGGACCTCGGGCAGCTGCTCGCCGAGGACTCGACGTTCTACGGCGACCTCTTCGCCCACGTGGTGGAGTGGGAGGGCAACCTCTACCTCGAGGACGGCCTGCACCGCGCCCTCCGAACCGCGCTTGCACAGCGACCTACCCTGCACGCGCGCGTCCTCGTGCTTGACTAGCTCCCGCAGCCGCGCTGGGCTGCACGACGGGGTGTGACGTAGACGGAGGTGGGCGTGAGCTACATCGTCGAGTCGGGAGCATCGAGCTCCCGTCGCGCGAAGCGCCGCCGCGCCCTGATCACCCTCCTGATCGTCGCGCTCATGCTGTTCTTCGCATTCTGGTACGCCTACTCGTACTACCAGGCATCTGACGAGCGGCGAGCCATCGCGCGACCGACGTGCACCCAGACGGCCGCACCACTGGTGCCGGCGGACGTCACGGTCAACGTCTACAACGCGACCGATCGTGCCGGCCTGGCAGCCCAGTCGGCGACCGATGTGCGCAAGCGCGGGTTCCGCGTGTCGACCGTCGCCAACGACCCGTTGCAGCGCAAGGTCGCCATCGCCGCTGAGGTGCGGTTCGGGACCAGTGGAGCACCGGGGAGCAAGCTCGTGCTGCGCCTCGTCAAGGGGTCCAAGGCCGTCAAGGACAGCCGCACCGACTCCTCGGTGGACCTCGTCCTCGGCGAGAAGTACACCAAGCTCACGGCGGCACCGAAGGTGACCCCGACGGCCACCGCGACCACCACCTCCCGAGGCTGCTGAACCTCACCGCAGCTCCCAGTCCCGACGACAGAGCTCGTACTCGACCTCACCCTGCTCGCTGCCCGGGACCAGGTCGTCGTGGTGCTCGTGGAAACTGCGGACGAACTGCATGCCGATCTTGTTCATCGTCGCCCGGGACCCGGCGTTGACCGCCATCGTCTGGGCGAAGATGCGGGTCAGCCCGACCACCTCGAACCCGTGCCGCAGCAGCTCGCGGGACCCCTCGCTGGCATACCCCTGGCGCCAGTGCCGGCGCACGAGGCGGTAGCCGAGGTCGGCCTCCCCCGGGATGCGTTCCTGGCTCGGACCGTGTGGCGGCGTGAGCATCCAGAGGCCCACGAACCGCTCCTGCGGCGTCCGGTCGTCCCCCCGCAGGAAGCCGACCCACATGCCGAGCCCGTCCACCACCCTCCCCCGCAGGAGCCGCTGGTGGTGGTTGCGCACGACCTCGTCGCGGGTCCGCGGCCGCCCCCACAGGAACCGCAGCACCTCGGCGTCGGAGTCGAGCTCCACCTCGAGCTCGAGGTGCTCGTCGGCAAGGGGGACGAGGTCGAGGCGGGTGGTCTGCAGGGTTGTTTGCGGCACCCCCCCACCGTGCCGCACCTGCGCCCTGCCCGGCCACCGGGGGAGGGCGTCGCGTCCTACCCCGACGTAGGCTCGGAGCATGATCACCGTCGAGCTGGCACGCAGCCTCAGTGAGGGCGGGGTCCTCTGGGAGCCTTCACCCGGCGACCGGTTCACCATCGACCAGCCCAACATCCTCGGCGAGGTCTTCTGGATCAGCCACCTGACCATCGACGTGCACACCTTCAAGGGCCAGCCGCTGCTGGGGTTCAACGGCACCACCGAGTGGGCGCTCGACTCGGTCACCCTGGACACCGCCCTGTGGCTGCCGCGGGAGGACCAGCTGCGCGAGCTGCTCGGTGACCGGTTCAGCGGCCTGCGCCACCACGACGAGCGCTGGTTGGTCGAGGTCACGGGGACCGACGGGCCGACGACGTTCGGCGACGCCGATCCCGAGTGCGCCTACGCCCTGGCCCTGCTCAGCGTCGTCTGACGACGGGCCGGACGAGCACCGAGCCGGTATGGCGCGTGATCAGCCGGCGGGCTGGGTCACCGGGGCGCCGTGGAGTCCCACCGCTGCCGCCGCCGCCGCGGCCTGGTCGGCGGCAGAGGAGTCCCCGTCGGAGGATGCCGAGCCGGGCGCTGATTCACCTTCGGCACGGTCGGACCCCGGCATGCTGGACAGCACCAAGGCAGTGCCCACCGCTGCGAACAGCAGCGCACAACCGAAGCGCACCAGCGCCTCGTTGATCGACAGGTTGCCGCGCAGGACGAGCATCGCGGCCGGGGCGAACAACATCGCGCCGAGCAGCACGCTGGACTTGTAGCGGCTCCGACCAGTGGTCGAGGACATGTCAGGACACCACGCTCTCCACGACGTCGACGACCCCTGCCGTGGTCAGGCGCAGGTGGCCGCCGAGCTCTGAGTAGGCGAGCACGGCGAGCTGCGGTGCTCCGGGCTCGACGAGGCGGCGGACCGCTCGTCGCAGTGGCTGGGCGCAGACGAGGACGGGCTGGACGCCCGACTGCTCGGCCTGCTGCGAGACGCGTACGGCCTCGGTCGCAAGGCGCTCGGCGAAGTAGGGGTCGACGAGGAGCTGGACGCCGTTCTCGCCACCGCGCAAGGACTCGAGCAGCCGCTGCTCCAGCCGTGGCTCGAAGGTGAGCACGTGCAGCTCGCCACCCACCGCGTGCGAGGAGGCGATGGCCGGTCCGAGGGCCAGGCGAGCTGCCTCGACCAGGCCATCGGGCTCGGTGCTCACCCGGGCACGCAGCGACAACGCCTCGAAGATGCGGACCAGGTCGCGGATGCCGACGCTCTCGGCGAGCAGGCCCTGCAGGCAGCGCTGGACCTCTCCGAGGGTCAGCGGCGAAGGCGTCATCTCCTCGATGACCGCAGGATGCGTGGCTCGCACCGCCTCGACCAGCAGCTTGACGTCCTCGCGGCCGAGCAGCTCGTGGGCGTGCTGGCGCACGACCTCGGCGAGGTGCGTGGTGACGACAGATGAGCGGTCGACGACGGTGGCCTCGACGGCTTCGGCCCGGCCTCGCTGGTGCACGGGCACCCACTTGGCCTCGAGGCCGAACACCGGCTCACGCGTGGGGGTGCCCTCGAGGGCAGCGAGGTTGTCGCCGATGGCGAGCACCATGCCGGCCGGGGCCTCACCACGGGCAACCTCGACGCCGTGCAGGCGGATGGCGTAGGTGTGCTGGGGCAGGTCGATGTTGTCGCGGGTGCGCACCAGCGGGATGACGACCCCGAGCTCGTGGGCGAGCTTGCGCCGCAGGGCCTTCACGCGGTCGAGCAGGTCGCCGCCGGCACTGGCGTCGACCAGGCCGATGAGGTCGTAGGCGAGCTCGAGCTCGAGCGGCTCGACGCGGATGTCGTGGGCCAGCACCTCGGGGCTGTCGGCCGACGGACCGGGTGGGAGGGCGGCAGTGGCCGCGCGTGCCTCCGCAGCCTCCTTCTCCCCCGCCTTGGGCAGGGTGCGGGCGATCAGGAGGGCTGCCGCGCCCACGAGAAGGAAGGGCAGCTTGGGCAGGCCGGGGATGATCGCCAGGGCGGCGACGGCCACGCCGGCGACCTGGATCGGCTGGCGCTGGGCGCCGAACTGGGCGACGAGGTCGCTGCCCATGTCCTGCGCCGTCGTGGCACGCGTGACGATGAGGCCGGTCGCCATGGACATCAGCAGGGCCGGGATCTGCGACACGAGGCCGTCACCGACCGACAGGAGGCTGTAGGTCGCCACCGCGTCGCCGATCTCCTGGCCACGCTGGACGACGCCGATGATGAGGCCACCGATGAGGTTCACGAGGGTGATGACGATGGCAGCGATCGCGTCGCCCTTGACGAACTTCGAGGCACCGTCCATCGCTCCGTAGAAGTCCGCCTCCGCCGAGACGTCGGCGCGGCGGCGACGCGCCTCGTCCTCGTCGATCAGGCCGGAGTTGAGGTCGGCGTCGATCGCCATCTGCTTGCCGGGCATGGCGTCGAGGGTGAACCGGGCCCCGACCTCGGCCACGCGCCCGGCACCGTTGGTGATGACGACGAACTGGATGACGACCAGGATGATGAAGATGACGAGGCCGACGACGATGGAGCCACCCACGACGAAGTGGCCGAAGGCGTCGATCACCTTGCCGGCGAACCCGTCGAGCAGCACGAGCCGGGTGGCACTGACGTTGAGGGCGAGCCGGAAGAGCGTGCCGATCAGCAGCAGCGACGGGAAGACCGCGAAGTCCAGCGGGCGCTTCACGTTCAGGGCCACGAGCAGGATCAGCACGGAGAAGGTCAGGTTCACCGCGAGCAGCATGTCGAGCAGGACGCTCGGCAGTGGCACCACCATCATCACGACGATGGCGACGATGCCCGCGGGGATGCCGATCTGGCCGAGCCGGGTCTTCATCGGACCTCGGCGTGCGCGGGGGCAAGGGCGACGGCAGCTGTCATGGCACGCCTCCTATCGACCGGAATCGCCTGCACCTGAGGTTTCGACCACGGCTGTCGGCGCGGGACGGGCAGCGCCCGGGTTGCGGTGGAAGCCGGTGGCGGCGCCGCGCTGGCGCAGACCCATGACGAACACGAACACCCCTGCCACCGCGTCATACAGCTCGGCGGGGATCTCCTGACCGATCGTGCAGCTGCGGTAGAGCATCCGTGCGAGCGGGACGTCCTCGACCATCGGCAACCTGAGGGCGGCGGCATCCTCGCGAATCTTGGCCGCGATGAGGCCGGCGCCCTTGGCGACGACGCGTGGCGCACCGCTGCCGGGCTGGTAGGCGAGTGCCACCGCCACGTGGGTGGGGTTGACGAGCACGAGGTCGGCCGACGAGAGGTCTGACATCATCCGGTTGCGGCTCAGCTCGCGCTGCTTGCCGCGGATCAGGCCCTTCTGCAGCGGGTCACCTTCGGAAGACTTGTTCTCCCGCTTGATCTCCTCGAAGCTCATCTTCAGCGACGTGCCGACGCGGCGCCGTTCCATGACGAAGTCGGCTGCGGCCAGGACGAGGCCCACGGCGGCGATGACGCGCAGGATGCCGATCGCAGCGTCGGCGGCAGCACCGACCGAGGCGCCCAGCGACCACTGCCCGCTGGTGGCGATCTGCTCGGTGGTGGTACGGACCGCGTGGTAGCCGATCCAGCCGAAGACCACGAACTTGAGGAGGGTCTTGACCAGCTGCCAGGCGGCGTGGACGCCGACGAGGTTCTTCAGGCCCTTGGCCGGGTTGAGCTTGCTGAACTCGGGCTTGAACTTCTTGGCGTACACCCGGATCCCGCCCTGCGCGGCGTTGCTCACGATCGCGGCGACGACCATTGCTGCGAGCAGGGGTGCCAGCAACAGCAGCATGTGAACTCCCGCAGATTTCAGCACCTGCATCGCGATGTTGGGGTCGGGCTCGACGATGACGCGCTGGAGCTCACCGAGGAGGTCTCGGAAGAGGTCGGCCAGGTCGCGGATCACCTTCGGCACGAGGACGGAGGCGACCAGCACCGCCACCCACGCACTGAGCTCCGCGGTCCGCGGGATCTGGCCGTCCTTCTTGGCCTTCTGCATGCGTTGCTGGGTGGGCTTCTCGGTCTTCGAGGCCTTGTCGCTCACGAGCGGGTTCCCATCATCTGCGCGACCGACACCATGTCCCGGGTGGCCTGGTCCAGCAAGCGGCTCACCGCGCCGGGCAGGAGCGAGAACGTCACCCCGGCCAGGGAGATGGCGAGCAGGATCTTGACGGGGAAGCTCATCGCGAAGATGTTGAGGGTGGGCACCGCGCGGCTGACCAGCCCCAGGGCCAGCTCGGCCAGGAAGAGCACCACCAGGACCGGGGCGGCGATCTGCAGGGCGCCGGCGAGGAAGCGGCCGAGGTCGTCGGTGACCAGGCGGGCCAGGTCACCGATGGCGAGCGGGCGCAGCGGCACCGTCTCGAACGTCATCATCAGTCCGCGCACGAGGATCAGGTGCCCGTTGGCGGCGAACAGCAACGTGATGGCGAGCAGCTGCTGGATCCGGCCGAACATGCTGCTGGACACGTTGGAGAGTGGGTCGTACAGGCTGGCCAGGGTGAACCCGCTCGCCAGGTCGAGCATCTCACCGGCGGCCTGGATCACCGCGACCGCGAGGAGCACGACGAAGCCCATCGTCGCTCCGACCGCGACCTGCCACAACGTGGCCCCGACCAGGGACGGGAGGGTGAGCGCCGGAGACTGGTCGCTCAGGGTCGGGAGCAGGCACAGGGCCAGGGCGAAGGCCAGCCCTGCCTTGATCCGGGAAGGGACGGACCGGCTGCTGAACGGCGGGGCGATGGCGAAGAACGCCGACATCCGCACCGTGGCGAGCAGCAGGACCACGAGGGTGTCCGCCGACAGCGATGCCCGCATCAGCTCAGCAGCTGCGGGAGCATGGTGAACATCGCCTTGGTGAAGGCCACCGCCTCCTGGAGCATCCAGTGGCCGGCGACGAGCAGCACCACCGCGACACCGATGAGCTTCGGGACGAAGCTGAGGGTGACCTCCTGGACCTGGGTGACGGCCTGGAGCAGGGAGACGGCGAAGCCGATGCCGAGGGCCACGAGCAGCACGGGCATGGCCAGCTTGGCGGCGAGGATCATGGCCTGCAGGCCGATGTGCACGACGTCGGAGTCGGTCAAGGTCGTCTCACCCGCCTCAGTGGTAGCTCTGCACGAGGGCGGTCGCGATCAGGCTCCAGCCGTCGACCATGACGAAGAGCAACAGCTTGAAGGGCAGGGAGATCAGCGCAGGCGGCAGCATCATCATGCCCATCGACATCAGCACCGAGCTGACGACCACGTCGATGACGAGGAAGGGCACGAACACCACGAAGCCGATGATGAACGCGGACTTCAGCTCGGACAGCACGAACGCAGGGATCAGCGTCGTGAGCTCGACGTCGTCCGGTGTGGCAGGGGCGGCCTGCTCGCTGAGCTTGACCATGGTTGCCAGCTCGGCGGGGCGGGTCTGCTTCATCATGAAGTCCCGCAGCGGCTGCACACCGGCCTCGAAGGCCTGGGACTGGCTGATCTCGCCCTTGAGGTAGGGCTGGACCCCCGAGTCGTTCATGGCCGTCAGGACCGGCGACATGATGAAGAGGCTGAGGAAGAGCGCGAGGCCGGCCAGGACCTGGTTGGGCGGGATGGTCGTGGTGCCGAGCGCGTTGCGGGTCAGCGACAGCACGACGATGATCTTGGTGAAGGACGTGCAGAGCACGAGGATCGCGGGGGCGACCGAGAGCACGGTGAGCAGCAGGATGATGCTGATCGTCTGGCTCGGCTTGCCGAGGCTGGGGTCGACCTCGACGGAGACCCCGCCGGTCGACGTGGTCGTCGGCTTCGGCGTCGGGGCGGCGACCGCGCCGGGCGCGAGGGAGGTCGAGGCGGCCAGCAGCGGCGAAGCAGCCAGCAGCGGGGAGGCACTCAGCACTGGCGCGGCGGTCAGGGTCGCCGACGTCGCCGCGGAGGGTGCGGAGGGTGCGGCAGCCTGCGCGCCAGCCCCCGTCAGGGCCACGGCGGCCAGCGTGAGCAGGCCCACGGCCACACCGCGGCGCAGCCAGGGCGCGCCGGCAGGACGCCGGACCGGACGCCGACCAGCGGGGAGGAGCTCAGCCACGTCGGCTTCGCCCGGCGCCGAGGACCAGCGCGGCGGCGTTCCAGGGCCACCCGGCCGGGGCGGCGGCGGCGGCGCGTCGGGTCGACCGGGTGGCGCTGCGGCTGTCGACGGACGCGAGCGCGATGGCGCGGCTCTCGGCGGCTTCGTAGGTGGTGGGCGCCGACCCGGTGGCCGGGACCGCCGAGGGCACGACCGACAGTGCGGCCGCCGCGGGCACGAGGTCTTCGGGACCGAGCTCACCCAGGACGGACACCCCCCGGTCGGTGACACCGAGGACCATCACCTGGGTGCCGACCTTGACGACCTGGAGGGTGGAGCTGCGACCGAGCGAACGGCGGGAGAGCACCTCGACCTCGACGCCGGCACGCCCGGGGCGCGCCGAGCCGATCCCGCGCCTGGAGGCCCAGCGCGCCAGCGCGACGAGCAGGACCAGGACGACGGACAGCGAGACGAGCAGGCGGATGACCGCCAGCACGACTGAACCGTCGGTCATGCCCGGGCCCGGCTGTCCGCGTCAGCGGTGACGACCTCGGTGATGCGGACGGCGAACTCCTCGTCCACGACGACGACCTCGCCGCGGGCCATGAGCGTGCCGTTGACCAGGACGTCGACCGGGCTGCCGGCGGCGCGGTCGAGCTCGAGGACGACACCCGGGGCGAGCGACAAAACCTCCTGGACCTTCATCCGCGTCCGTCCGAGCTCGACACTGATGCCCATCTCGACGTCACGCAACAGGTGCAGTCGGCGCGGGTCGACGTCGGCGAACGGCGAACCGCCCACGAGGGGCTGGAAGGCGGCTACGGGGGCGGCCGTGGGCATGGCGTCCTCGACCGGGGTCTCGGGGACGACCGTGAGCGGGGCGTCCTCGACGGGGGTCTCGGGGTACGTCATGGGGTGTCCTTCGGTGGGGGCGGGGTGGTTCACGAGGTGACGATCTGGGCGGCGAGCCGCTTGCCGTGGCTGCCGGGGGTGGCCGACGCCACGGGGACGCCGTCAGCCACGACCAGGAGTGGCTCGGCGACGGGGTGACGCAGGGGGACGACGTCGCCGACGGCGAGGGAGAAGACCTCGGCGGAGGTGAGGGTCACCTCACGGAAGGCCACGGTGACGTCGATCTCGACCTGCTGGAGCCGCTGCTCGACGGTCTTGGCAGCGGCGAGGACCCGGCTGTCGGCGGCAGCCACGGCCGAGATGTGGTCGACGGAGGCGAGGATCGGCTTGAGCGTCGCCAGCGACATGCAGAGCGTGGCGGTCGCGGCCTGGTCGCCGATGCGCACCTCGACCTCGCTGGCGACCACGGGGTCGGCCGGCGAGGCGAGCTGGAGGAACTGGGTGTTCGACTCGAGGGTGTCGAGGTTGGCGCGGACCGGCGCGAGGCTCTCGAACGCGTAGCTCAGCTCGCCCGCGACCCGCTGGACGAGGTCGCGCATGAGGGTCGTCTCGATGTCGCTGAGCGCGCGGTTGGGCTGCTGGCGGCCACCCGCGCCGCCGAGGAGGCGGTCGATGACGCTCATGACCACGCCCATGGGCAGCTGGAAGAGTCCGGAGCCGGGCTGGTTCTCGAAGGTGAGCACGGCCAGCAGGCTGGGGTTGGGGACGGTGCGGATGTACTCGTCGTACGTCACCTGGCGCACGGACATGACCCGGGCGTGGACCACGGTGCGCAGGGTCGTCGAGAGCACCGTCGACAGCTGACGGGCGAAGGTCTCGTTCGCGACCTGCAGAGCCCGCACCCGCTCACGACTGAGCCGGCCCGGACTGCGGAAGTCGTAGGACAACGGCTCGGCACTCACGACCTTCCTGATCGGCAGGTCCAGCGCCCTCCTGAGGCTTCTGCCCGAATCTGGTCAGGAGGGACCACCGCCGCTGGCTGCGACCGTGCAGGGGTGGTGCGACGGGGGGCACGCGACCGGGGGGAGCCACGCGCCCCGCCGGGTCACTGCATGACGAACTCGGTGAGGTACACCTTGAGGACCTCGCCCTCGTACCGGTGCTTGACCTCGGTGTCGAGTGCCTTTCGGGCCGCCTCGCGCCCCTTGGGCGCCAGGAGCTGGGCGTAGGTGCGCTGGCCGAAGATGCCGATGGCCGCGTCGCGGGCCTTCGCACCGTTGAGCGGCTCGCCGCCGTGGCCGCCGGCCGATTCGGCGCTGGTCTGCAGCGACAGGCCGACCTTGAGGAAGCGTCCGTCGGCCAGGTTGAGGGTGAGGGGCTCGAGGTCGACGACCGGGCCGGGGACAGGCTCGTGCGTGGCCTCGGCGTCGCCGGACGGGCGCAGGAAGAAGAAGTACCCGGCGCCGCCCACGACGAGCAGGACGGCCACGACGATCATGATCAGGGGCTTCTTGCCCTTGCCCTTGGGGGCGTCGATCACCTGGTCTGGCGCGGTGGCGGTGGCGGTCATGGTGAGTCTCCTGCGAAAGATGGGATGGACGAGGCGGTCTGGGAGGAGGTGGTCTCCCCCGAGACGGGTATGGCGTGCACGACGATGGCCACACGGCGGTTGCGAGCCCTGCCGGCCGAGGTCTGGTTCGAGGACAGGGGACGCTGGTCGGCATACCCGGCGGCGGACACCCGGGAGCCGGGGACCCCGCGCGTGAGCAGGTAGCGCAGCACCGTCGTCGCCCGCTCGGTCGACAGCTCCCAGTTGGAGGGGTAGCGACCGGAGATGGGGACGTTGTCGGTGTGACCCTCGACGGTCATCTCGTTGGGCAGGGTGCGCAGGATCGGGGTGATCGCGTCGAGCACCTTGTGGCCGCCGGGCCGCAGGCTGGCCTCGCCGGCGTCGAACAGCACGCGGTCGGTGACGACGTTGACGACCAGGCCGTGGTCGCGGACCTGGAACTGCACCGAGCCGGACAGGCCCTTGGCAGCCAAGGACTTCGCGATCCGGTCGCGGATGGCCGTGAGGTCGTCGCGCTGGGACTTGCCGGCGCCTGGCCCCTGGCCGGGGCCCTGGCCAGCGCCCTTGCCTGCACCGGAGCCCGAGGACCCCGTGACGCCGGCGGCCTCCGCAAGAGACGGGACGATCGGGCTGATCGCCGCTGGCGACACCGGCCCGATCGACTTGCTGTCCGGAGCGCCCTGCTGGCCTCCGTTGAGGATGCCGGTCGAGGCCGACACCGCGGACGGCTCACCGAAGTACTGCTCCAGGCCGTTGGACAGGGCGATGAGCTTGGCCTGGTCGACCTGGCTGATGGCGAACAGGACGATGAACAGCGCCATGAGGAGGGTGATCATGTCGGCATAGCTGAGCAGCCAGCGCTCGCCGTTCTCCGGCTCCTCCTCCTCGTGCTCCTCGGCGCGGCGGCCACCGCCGGGCCGGGAGCTCACGCCGCCTCCTTGGCGAGGTCGGCGCGGCCTGCGCCGTCGTTGGCCAGGGCGGCCCGCAGGCGCTTCTCCACGACCCGGGGGCTGGTGCCGGACTGGATCGCCATCACACCCTCGAGCAGCAGCTCCATGTGGGCGACCTCGGCCTCGCTGACGCGCTTGAGCTTGCTCGCGATCGGCAGCCACATGGCGTTGGCGCTCATGACGCCCCACAGGGTGGCGACGAACGCGCTGGCGATGAGCTCACCGAGCTTCTCGGGCGAGCCCAGGTTGCCCAGGACGTGGATGAGGCCGATGACGGTGCCGATGATGCCGATCGTGGGGGCGTAGCCACCCATGTCGGCGAAGAACTTGATCCCGAGCTTGTCACGCTTGCGACGGGTCGAGACCTGGGTGTGCAGGACGTCGTAGATCTCGTCGGCGTCGGTGCCGTCCACGGTCATCTCGATGCCCTCGCGCAGGAACGGGTCCTCGATGCTGCGAGCCTTCTCCTCCAGGGCCAGCAGGCCCTCTCGACGAGCGATGTCGGCCATGGCGACGAGCTCCTCGACCACGGCTTCGCTCTTGGGCTCCTTGACCGTGAACGCGCGCACCAGCTGCTTGCCGATGATGGCCATGTCGGTGATGAAGCCACCGGCCATCGCGGCGCCGATGCTCCCCACGAAGACCAGCAGGATCGGCGGCAGCAGCAGGATGGAGGTGGGCGAGGCCCCCTCCAGGATGAGTGAGGCGACGACGGCGCCGAAGATGACGACGATGCCGAGCAGGGTTGCGATCTCCATGTCAGAGATCCGCATCCGGAACGGCGTGCAGGGCGGCACGCGGTGCCTGGGCGTGCTGCACGAAGTCGGCGGCGGAGATGATGGCGGCCCGGAAGTCGCGCACCTCCGACACGACCTGGTCGACAGTCTCGGTCACCACGTAACGGGTCCCACCCACGAGGGTGATGACCGTGTCGGGAGTGGCCTCGACGCGCTCGATGAGGTCAGGGTTGAGGGCGAAACAGGTGCCGTTGCGGCGCGTTACAGCGATCATGGTGCGTCCATCCTTGGGTCCCAACAGGCGCACCATCCGTGGTGCGCACCCCTCTCATCGGCAGTACCGCGGCATACCTGAGGCCCTGGGCCGACCTCATCCGAACTCGCCGTACCGGCAGCGCCGGGTGCGGGGAGCGTGGCGCCGGCTCGGGCACGACGACGGGCGGCGGGGTGCGGAACTGCCGCACCCCACCGCCCGTCGGTGGTCATCTCGAGCCGGTGGCTCAGGCTGGTCAGCGCTTGAGGTTGACCAGGTCCTGCAGGATCTCGTCCGAGGCGGAGATCACGCGGGAGTTGGCCTGGAAGCCACGCTGCGCGATGACGAGGTTCGTGAACTCCTGGGCGAGGTCGACGTTGCTCATCTCCAGTACACCGCTGTTGACCAGGCCACGACCCCCGTTTCCAGCCACCCCGATCTGGGCCTGGCCGGAGTTGGCACTGCCGCGGTACATCGAGTCGCCGGCCTTCTCGAGGCCACCGGGGTTCGCGAAGTTGGCGATCGCGACCTGGCCGAGCTTCTCGGTCAGACCGTTGGAGAAGACGCCGATGAGGATGCCGCTGGTGTCCATGGTGAAGCTCTGGAGCTGACCCATGGTCGAGCCGTCCTGCGAACGGGCGGTCGCCGAGCTGGAACCGGCGAACTGCGTCAACGGCGTCTGGTCGCCGCCGATGCTCATCGTGACGTCGCCGGGGAACGTGTAGCCGGCCGTGCCCATGGCCGCGCGGCTCAGGGTCATCGAGTTGGTGTTGAACTTCTGGGTCGCCTGGTTCCAGGTCAGGTTGGTCGTGCCGACGCTGACGGGCGAGCCGTTGGCGCCGGGGACCGTGGTGTTCGCGGTCCACGCGTTGGCGCCGGTCTTCGTGTAGGTCGTCGTCGCCGGGATGGTCCGGCCCTGGCCGTCGACGATGTCGATGCTGTGGGTGACGCTGGCACCGTTGGCGGCGTCGGCGGGCAGGTTGCCGCCGAGGTCGACGTTCGCCGTGGCGGACGGGGAGAGGACCTGGCCGAAAGGCAGGCGCAGGCCGCTCGTCGACGCGTTGGTGTTGATCACGCCGTCGGAGGCGGGCCAGCCCTGGACGGTGGCGCCCTCGGGGGTGGTGAGGTTGCCGAGGGCGTCGAAGGAGAACGCGCCGGCGCGGGTGTACATCGACTGGCCGTCCTTCTGGACCATGAAGAAGCCGTCGCCCTGGATGGCCATGTCGCCCTGGCGACCGGTCACCTGGGTGCTGCCCTGGCTGAAGTTGGTGCTGATACCGGCGACCCGGACACCGAGGCCGACCTGGGCGGCGTTCGTGCCGCCACCACCCTGGGAGGCACCGCCGGCGTTGCGCACGGCCTGGCTGAGGGTGTCCTCGAACACCGTCTGGCCGGACTTGTAACCCGTGGTGTTGACGTTGGCGATGTTGTTGCCGATGACGTCCATCATCGTCTGGTGGCTGCGCAGGCCGGAGACGGCCGAGAAGAGCGAGCGAAGCATGGTTCAGTCCTTTGCGAGGGTGGTGGGGGCGGAAGGCGTGGCGGAGGAGGCGGTGGTGCCGACCTCGGTGACGGTGCTGAGCGGCACCTCGGTGTGGTTGACGATGAGCTTCGGACCGGCAGCGGTGAGCTTGACCGAGTCGACGGTGCCGCTGGCAGTGGCACTGCCCATGGAGTAGGTGACGCGCTGGCCCACGAGGGTCAGGGCGTTGAGGCTGTTCTGGCCGGCGATGACCGCGGCGTTCTGCGCCACGAGCTCGTGGAGCGTCTCGACCATCTGCATCTGCGCGGTCTGCGCCATGAAGGCGGCGCTGTCCACGGGCTTGCTGGGGTCCTGGTACTTCAGCTGCGCGACGAGCAGCTTGAGGAACGCGTCGCCCGTCATCTCGTTCCCCGCCGACGTCTTGGTCGCCGCCTGGGCTGCCCCGGTGCTCTGGGCATTCATGGCCGCGGCGGTCGCTGCGGCGCTCGAACCGATCGGGATCGTCATGCTCGGGCTCACATTCTGACGTCGAGGGCGACGTCGTGGGACAGGGATCGGGCGGTGGGGTTCGGGGTGGCCTGCACGGCGTCGTGCGTGGCGGTTCGGTGGGTCGGTATGGCGCCGTGCCCGGCTCGCGGTGCGGTCCCGCCACCGGTTCCGGCACCTGCGCCGGCCTGGCCGAACAGGTCGGCCGAGCCGGACTGGACGTCCATGCCGGCAGTGCGCAGACCGGACTGCTCGAGCTGGGCCCGCAGTTCCGGCAGGCCCAGCCGCAGCGTCTCGCGGGTGGCGGCGTCGGCGGCGATGAGGTGCAGGGCCACTTCTCCCCCACTGAGCGTGAGCTGGACGCGGACCTTCCCGAGGTTCTCGGGCTCGAGGGTGACCGTGACACGGTGCGTGCCGTCGGGACCGGTGAGCAGCGGGGAGACCGCGCTGAGCACCTGGGCCTGGGGTGGCAACGGCAGCACGGGGTTGGCGACCGGGGTGGTGGCGACCGGGGTCGCTGCCGTGGCTCCGGTGGTCGGCGCCGTCGCGACCCCCGCGGCAGCAGCCGTGGTGTCGACCACGGTCGCAGGCGGGCCGGCGACGACCGGGGACGTCGTCGGGACGGCCTCGTCGACGGCTGCCCCCGGGACCACAGCAACGGTGCTCGGGTCCGCATCCGTCCCGGGGCGGGCGGTGTCGGCACCACTGAGGGCAGCCGGACGTCCGTGCACCGAGGTGGGGACCGTGGTTCCCTCGGACTGACCTGCCCCTGACTGACCTGCCTCCGGTTGGCCCGCACCGGTCTGGCCGCCGGTTTGGGCACCGGCCTGGCCCGCACCGGCCCGGTCGGTGGTCACGGCGGGGGCAAGGGAAGAGTCCGTGGAGGAGACGGCAGCGGCGGTGGGGTCAGTCCCGGCCACGGCACCCGGCAGCCGTCCCTCGGTCGCGGCCGTGGCCTGCGCCTGGGTGGCCGGGGCGACGCCTAAGGCTGTCGCACCGCTGCCGGTCGCCGGCACGCCGGGGGTTGCAGCAGCAGGGCTCGCACCGGCTGCGCCGGCCTCCGGGGAGGTGGCCACGACGGCAGGTGCCGAGGCAGCGGACGTCAGGACGGTGTCGGTCTCCGACGAGGGCTGGGAAGCCGGCGCCACGGCATCGCTCGCGGTCGTCATCGACGTCGCCGCGGGGCCGTGGACTGCCACGGTCGAGGACGTGTCCCGGTTCGGCCGCTGGAAGCGTGCGGGGTGGTTCGGGCGGTCAGTGGGGTCAGCCCGCTCGGAGCGGGCCGCACGAAGCGGGCGCTCGAACACCGAGTCAGGAGTGGGGCGCTGGCTGCGCACGCTGATGGTCGACCGGCTGCGCGGGTCCGCGGGGTCGACCCGCTCTCGGACGTTCGGCGAGCCACCCGCGTCGAGCTGCGTGCGGATGGCGACCTCGAAGCTCGCACCGTCACCCGCAGCCGAGCTGCGGCCACCGTTGCGGCCGGGGTTCATGGCGGCGGGTGCCGCGGGAACTGCTTCGACGCGACTCATGCCGCTCCTCCCATGTAGCCGATGACGCGTTGCACGTACTGCTGGGTCTCGCGGTAGGGCGGGACCCCGCCGTAGCGCTGCACCGCACCCGGCCCCGCGTTGTAGGCCGCGAGGGCCAGGGACGTCGAACCGAACTTGTCCAGGTGGCTGGCCAGCAGGCGGGCGGCACCGTCGATGGCCTGCGCGGGGTTGCGCGGGTCGACACCGAGGCCGCGTGCGGTCGCGGGCATCAGCTGCATGAGGCCCACGGCCCCGGCATGGCTGACGGCGCCCGGGTTGAAGCCGCTCTCCGCCTTGGCGACCGAGGTGAGCAGGGCGACCGGCACGTCGTACCGCTGGGCGGCACTGGCGAAGAGGCCGCGGAACTGCGCCGGCACGTCGGAGGCGACACCGGCGGTGGAGACGCCGGGGGTGGAGACGCCGGGGGTGGCCACCCGGGCGGCGGCGGAGGTCGCGACGGACTGGTCGGCCGGGCCGGCGATCCGGCGGATGGCGGACGGGGTGCGGTAGACGTCCTGGATCTTGACGTCCTGACCGGCCCGCGGCGCGACGAGCATCTTGTGGTCACCGACATAGATACCGATGTGGTCGACCGGGCTGCCGAAGGCCAGGAGGTCACCGGGCCGAGCGTGGGCGAGGTCGGTCACCGCGGCGCCCATCCGCGCCTGGTCGTCAGCGACGCGCGGCAGGGTGACGCCCACGTCGGCATACGCCCGCTGCACCAGGCCGGAGCAGTCCAGACCCTTCGCCGGGTCGGTGCCGCCCCACAGGTAGGGGACGCCGAGGTACTTCTTCCCGGCCTCGACGGCGCGCGCGCCGACGTCGCCACTGGCGCTGACGGTGGTCGAGATCCCTTGCGCCTGCATGGACTTCGCCTGGTCGATCGCCGATCCGAGGATCGACTCGAACGACGGCGCAGTGGATCCGGTCGCGGCGAGCGAGGTGCTCGCGGCAGAGGTGGCGGCGGTGCTCGAGACACTCGTGGAGGAAGCCGGGGCGACGACGGTGAACCGGCTCTGGATGGCGGCGATGCGGGCCAGCGCGGTCGCGGGGCCGACGGAGTCGATGCTCATGCCAGCACCCTCTTCAGTGCGCCGGCGCTCTCCTCGGAAGCCCGCTGGTCGGCGGCGAGCAGGTCGCGCAGGGCGATGAAGTCCTCGCGCTCCACGAGGCGCTCGAGGCCGGAGGTCCGGGTCATCGCCTCGGTGAGCAGGGCGCGGGCGCGGTCGCTCTCGCCGATCGCCAGCTCGTGGCGGCTGCGGGTGACGGCCACCTGCTCGGCACGGCCACCGGCCAGGGCGCGGGCCGCGACGAAGGCCGCGGCGCCCTGGACCAGCGAGGCCTGCGGGGCCTGGACGACGTCCGAGTAGCGCTCGCGCGCGGCGTCGGCGTGGCCCTGGGCCACCGTGGTGTCGGCGAGGGCGCGCGCGAGGTCGGCCTGGCGGCGCTCCTCCTGGATCTTGCGCACCTTCAGCACGACGGCGAGGCGATCACGACGGGCGCTCACATCGCACCTGCCAGCAGGTGCAGGGCCGACCAGCTCTCGCCGAGGTCGGCGATGTCGTCGAGGTCCTGGCGCAGGAACGTGTCGATCGGTCCGGACGCGTGCAGGGCGCGGTCGACGAGGGGGTTGCTGCCTGCGACGTAGGCACCGATCTCGACGAGGTCCTTGGCGTCACGGCGAGCTGCCATCAGCTGGCGCAGGGACTGTGCCGCGGCGCGCTGGGGACCGTCCGTCAGCGCGCGGGTGGTGCGGGAGACGGACTCCAGCACGTCGATGCAGGGGAAGTGCCCGGAGGTCGCGAGTCGACGGTCGAGCACGATGTGGCCGTCGAGGATGGAGCGCACCGAGTCGGCGACCGGGTCGTTCATGTCGTCGCCCTCGACGAGGACGGTGTAGAGACCGGTGATGCTGCCGGAGTTCGAGGTGCCGGCTCGCTCGAGCAGCCGCGGCAGCAGCCCGAAGACCGACGGCGGGTAGCCACGGGTCGCCGGCGGCTCGCCCGCGGCGAGGCCGACCTCGCGCTGGGCCATCGCGACCCGGGTGACGCTGTCCATGCAGAGCAGGACGTCCTGGCCCTGGTCGCGGAACCACTCAGCGATGCGGGTGGCGGTGAAGGCAGCGTGCAGGCGCACCAGGGCGGGCTCGTCGGAGGTCGCCACGACGACGACCGCCCGAGCCAGACCCTCTGGACCCAGGTCGTGCTCGACGAACTCGCGCACCTCGCGGCCGCGCTCGCCGACGAGGGCGAGGACGCAGACCGGGGCCTCGGTGCCGCGCACGACCATCGACAGCAGGCTCGACTTGCCGACACCGGATCCGGCGAAGATGCCCATCCGCTGGCCACGGCCGCACGGGACGAGGGTGTCGATGGCCCGGATGCCGAGCCCGAGCTGGGTGTCGATGCGGTCGCGGGTCATCGCCGGCGGCGGCGTGCCGTCGGAGGTCTCCCACGTCACGTCGGACAATGCCGGGCCACCATCGATCGGGCGGCCGAGCGCGTCGACGACGCGGCCGATGAGGCCGGCTCCGACCGGGACGCGCAGCGGGCCGCCGGTCGAGGCCACGACGGCGCCGCGCCGCACACCACGCAGGTCGGACACGGGCAGGCAGCGGGCGGCATCGCCGTCGAGGGCGACGACCTCGGCGAGGATCGCCCCCTGGTCGCCCATGACCTCGACAGCCTCGCCCACGGCGACATCGAGGCCGGAGACCTCGATGCCCACACCGAGGGCGCGGGTGACCCGCCCGGTGACACGGGGGCGAGCTGCGCGCAGCAGGTCGTCCAGGACGGCGGTCATCGGGACAGCACCTCCCGGACCCGGGTGAGGGCTGCGCCGATCTGGGCGTCGATGGTCCGGTCGCCGATGGTGACGACGCAACCGCCACGCTCGACGGTGGGGTCGGCGACGACCTGCACGGCGCACCCCGGTGCCAGGTCGGCGATCGACTCGGGAGTCAGGTGGGTGTCGCCCGGGTGGAGGTGGACCGTCACGTCCGAGCCACGAGGGATGTCCGTGAGCGCGCGCTCGACGGCGTCACGCGCCGCGCAGTCGTCCACGCGCAGGTGGTGACCGACGAGGGCCTCGGCGATCTCGACCGCCATCGGCACGGCGGCGGCATACAGGTCGCGCACCGTCGCGGACGCCACGGCATCGCCGACGGCGGACCGCAGGGCGTCCAGCGTCACGGCCCACTGCAGCTCGCGCTCGGCCCGGGCGGCCTCCTCGCGGGCCTCGGCCCGCTGGACCCACTGGTCCTGCTCGCGGGCAGCCGCGCGCAGACCTTCCTCGTAGCCGGCCTCGCGGCCGTCCTCGAACTGGCGCGCGGACTCGGAGAGGGCGCCGGAGCCCAGCACCGAACCGGCGTGCGTGAACTGGCGTGAGGAGAACAGGACGGGGCGGACCCCGGTCGGCATGGAGCTGCGCTGCAGCACCGTCGACGGACGCAGGTCAGAGGACGAGGTCATCGCCGCCACCTCCGCGGGAGACGATGATGTCGCCGGACTCCTCGAGGGTGCGGATGAGGCGGATGATGGCCGCCTGGGCCTCCTCGACCTGCTTGAGGCGGACCGGGCCCATGACCTCGATCTCCTCGACGAGGCTGGCGCCGGCGCGCTCGGACATGTTGTGGGTGATCTTGTCGCGCACCTCGGACGAGACGCCCTTGAGCGCGAGCGCGAGCGCCTTGGTGTCGGCCTGGCGCAGGACGGCCTGCACGGCGCGGTCGTCGAGGTTGACGATGTCCTCGAACATGAACATGTGGGCGCGGACCTCTTCGGCGAGCTCGGGGTCACGCTCCTCGAGGCCTTCGAGGATGAGGCGCTCGGTCGAACGCTCCGAGCTGTTGATGATGCCGACGAGCGGGCCGAGGCCACCGACCGAGGAGTAGTCGGAGCTCTGCACGAGGTTCGCCAGCCGACGCTCGAGGTGGCCCTCGACCTGACGGACGATCTCCGGCGACGTCCGGTCCATCACCGCCAGGCGGTGGGCGACGTCGGCCTGCATGTCCTCGGGCAGGCCACTCAGGACGATCGCAGCCTGGTCGGCCGACATGTGCGCCAGCACCAGCGAGATGGTCTGCGGGTGCTCGTCCTGGAGGTAGGTCAGGAGAAGGCGGGCGTCGACGCGGCGCAGGAAGGAGAACGGGGTCTGCGAGAGGGACGTGGACAGCCGGGAGAGGACGTCCTTGGCACGCTCCGGTCCGAGGGTCTTGACGAGCATCTCCTCGGCCAGCTCGAGGCCACCCTGCACGTAGTACTCCTGGGCGTTGACCATCGAGGAGAACTCGCCGAGCACGACGTCCTGGGTGTGCAGGTCGGCGCCCTCGAGGCGGGCGATCTCGGCCGTCAGGATCTCGACCTCGCTGGGGCGCAACGAGCGCAGGACGTGGGCCGAGTCCTCGCTGCCGAGCTGCACCAGCAGCACGGCGGCCTTGCGGAGCCCGGTGAGCTCCGTGGTCGTCACGGTCATCAGCTGCCTTCCGCGATCCAGCCGCGCAGGAGGCGGGCCACGTCGTCGGGACGCTCGCGCGCCAGGGTGCCGATGGACTCACGGGACTTGGCCCGCTGCTCCCCCGCCGTCTCACGGTGGGGAAGGCTCTGGCGCTGCTCGGCCTGCTCGAGGAGGGAGTCGACGGGCGCCGGCCCGCTGGGGACGCGGTAGACCTCGATCTCCTGCGGGGAGGCCGGACCGGGCCGGCGACGCGAACGGATCAGGCCGATGATCAGGGCCAGGAGGATGAGGACGCCGAGGCCGACGGTCTTGCCGAGGCTGATCATGTCGGCACGCTTCTTGTCGGCTGCGGCCTGCTCGAGCTCCTTCTGGGCCGAGGCGGCCGCGGTCGTGTCGAAGGCCATCTGGCTGACCTCGACGACGTCGCCGCGCTTGGCGTCCAGCCCGGCTGCGGCCGAGACCAGCGAGCTCAGCTGGGTGGTGTCGACGGAACCGGCCGACTTGGCGTCGAGCAGGACGGCGACCGACAGCCGCTGCACCTTGCCGGGGGCCGTCGTGGTCTTCTCCTTGAGGGTGCCCACCGCGTTGGTCTGGGTGGAGTCCTCCTTGACGTAGTCGTTCTTGCCGTTGGAGCTCGTCGTCGTCCCGTTGTTGTCGGGGCCGAGGACACCACCGACGGGGGTGCC